>CADBOU010000042.1 GCA_902796355.1 uncultured Lachnospiraceae bacterium | reverse complement strand
TTTAAGCCGGATCAACATAATCAATCTGCGGATCATCCGGTTTGTCTTTCTTTAAAACAATATTCAGGATAATGGCACAGAGTGCTGCCGGAACAATGCCGGAACCGCCGAAGATGTAGCCGACCCATGCGGGCATCATGGCAAGGACATTAGCTGTAGAGCCAAGTCCATAGCCGAGTCCGAGCGAAACGGCGACAATGGTGACTTCTCTGTTGCCAATGCCGTCCTTGGTGATCAGCTGGATACCGCTGACGACAATCGAGGCAAACATCATGACCGCCGCGCCGCCCAATACGGACTGGGGCATGAGCTGTACGATGGCAGCCAGTTTCGGACAAAAACCGCAGAGGACGAGGAAGATCGCCCCCATCGTAATAGCATACAGGTTGACAATCTTGGTCATCCCGACAAGGCCGACGTTCTGGCTGAAGGATGTGTTCGGAAGAACGCCGAAGAGTGCTGCAAACGAAGATCCAATACCGTCGCAGGCCACACCGCCCGAAAGCTCTTTATCGGTCGCCTCACGTCCCAGACCACCCTCTGTGATGCCGGAGAGATCGCCGACTGTCTCAACTGCGGTAACGATAAACATAATCATGATCGGGATAATGGCGCGCAGGTCAAAGACCATCTTAACAGGCATAATTTTCGGAAGGGAGAACCATGCTGCCTGTGCGACCTTATCCCACTGCAGTACCCAGGAGTGCGTCAGTGTCTGTCCGTCAACCACATACGTGGGATCCAGGAACAGACCGAGGATACCGCAGAGGATATAGCCAAAGATAATTCCGAAGAGGATCGAGGCTGCGGACCAGATACCCTTGGTAAAATGTTTAAGGATAATAATACAGATCAGCACTGCCAGACCGATCAGGAGATTCGTCGGCGAACCGAAGTCACCATTATTATTGCCGCCGCCAAAGGAATTGATACCGACGCTGATCAGTGATAAACCGATCGCTGTGACAACTGTACCGGTCACCACACTCGGGAAGAATTTGCGCAGCGGTTTTAACAAGAATCCGAGAATCATCTCGAATATACCGCCGAGCAGAGATGCTCCAAGAATGGCACCGTAAGCAGTCACACCGCCGCCCATTGAACCGGCTACGCCGCTCATCACGCCGATAAAGCCTGAGCTGGTACCCATGACACAGGGAAGTCTGGCACCGATAGGGCCGATAGTCCAAAGCTGCACTAAGGTTACAAGTCCGGCAACGAGCATCGCGTTTTGAATGACAGGCACCATCAGGCCTGCATCGCCTAGCGCACAGGCGCCGCCGATAACGAGGATCGGTGTGAGGTTTCCGACAAACATCGCCAGGACATGCTGCATGCCGAGAAGGATTGCTTTCCCGGTAGGGATACGCCCTTCGAGTTCATACTCGGAGGTGTATTTTGGTTTGGTTTGTTCTGACATAGGGATTCCTTTCTGAATTGAAAAACAAAAGGTGCTTTTGATTAAGTTTACATAGCGGGCAGAATAAATACATACTGCGTGCTTTGTAAAAATCATTTTACTTATTATAACAAATGACTGACCTTTTTCATAGAAAAAGATCTGTGTTATGATAGACAAAATAAAGAAGGTATGTCCTGATCAGTAACAGCTTTGAGGAACTTATGGGTAAGAAGATTCTGAATAATAAATACTATCTGTACGTGACAGAGTTTTTTTCCGGGATGGGTGTGATGGCGGTAGAACTTGGGGCAAGCCGCCTGATGGCACCGTATTTTTCATCTTCGCAGATTGTCTGGACGATCATCATCTCGACGATTATGATCGCGATGGCTCTCGGCAACCTCTATGGCGGCAGGAGTGCAGATAAGGATCCCAATCCCGATAAGCTTTACAGAAGACTGCTCATTGCAGCTGTGTGGATTGCAGCAATCCCGGTGCTTGGGCGCTATATCATTCTGGGGATTACAGGTGTTCTGATCGTGACGATCAGCCAGAACTTGCTGACGATCGCCGGGTTTATAGCCTGCATGGTGATTTTTGTCTTTCCATGTTTTCTTTTGGGGACTGTCACACCGTCACTGACCAAATATGCGTTAATCAGCGCTGATAATGAGGACCATGATCAATCAGAGACAGGTTCAAACGGCCTAAAAGAGAGCGGCAGCATCGTCGGAAAACTCGGCGCAGCCAATACGATTGGCAGTATTATCGGTACGTTTACGCCGACGTTTATCACGATTCCGGCTGTCGGCACCGCGGTGACATTTCTCATTTTCTCAGGCATTATTCTGGTGATCGCACTTATTTACTTTATCAGCTGCAGAATACATAAAACGGCATGTGTGATTGCGATCGTTCTGTTTGTTCTGTGCGGTATTTTTGGCGCAGGCAGTCATTTTGCTTTCTGGGAAAAAGATTTGACCTATGAGGGAGAGTCAATCTACAATTACCTGCAGGTGCGCGAAGATGACAGAGAGGTGGTTCTCTCGACGAATGTCATGTTCGGTGTGCAGTCAGTGACGCGGAAAGATGATGCCCTCACCGGGATGTATTATGACTATGCCATGGCGGCGCCGCTGATGGCAAAAAAACAGAGC
Source organism: uncultured Lachnospiraceae bacterium (assembly GCA_902796355.1). Taxonomy (GTDB): domain Bacteria; phylum Bacillota; class Clostridia; order Lachnospirales; family Lachnospiraceae; genus RUG842. The sequence continues at coordinate 11,515 of CADBOU010000042.1, read as the reverse complement.
AACCCGGACATATTGATCCTCGGTAACGGGACGGGGACATACGGACGCCAGTGTCTCAAATATTTTCCGGGTGCGAAGATCACAGCAGTCGAGATTGATCAGTCAATCACCGATCTGGCATACACATATTTTGACATGCCGCAGGAGATAAAGGTGACGAACTATGACGGCCGGGCCTATCTCCAGGCAGATGAGCAGTCATACGATGTCATCATGGTGGATGCCTATCAGGATATCTCAATCCCGTTTCAAATGGCTTCAGTTGAGTTTTTCACATTGGTTCGTGAACATTTAAATGACGGTGGCGTGATGGTTGTCAACATGAATATGCGCGCATCGGGACCTGACAATATCAATGAGTATCTGACTGATACGATTGCCAGCGTGTTTGGTCACGTAGCGACGGTCGATGTCAGGGGATATACAAACCGGGAGCTGTTTGCCTCAGACAGGGAGCTGTCAGGAGATGCATTTGATGATCGAATCAGCGCATTGGGGGATCCGCAGCTTAAGACATTGATGAATACGGTTTCCGGTGAATGCGTCGTGTCTGACCGCAAGCCTGACCGACATCACATTCTGACAGATGACAGAGCGCCGGTCGAGATGCTCAGCATGCGGGCAATTGATGAGATTATTGCGGAGGAGCTCACCTACTATAAAAAGGTTTTTAAAGAGGACGGCATATCAGGTCTTTTAGATTCATTATAAAAAATTCGCATAGGTCAGCACTTTTGTGCTATAATACCTCAGCAACTAAACCATATCCCGTCAAGCGGGCGTGGAGAGCGCCTTAAGGGAATGATATTAGGAGGTTTAAAATGAATAACAAATTTACTACCAAGAATCTCGTAGGTCTCGCTGTGCTCACAGCGATTGTCATCGTACTCCAGTTCCTCGGAAGCTTCATCCGATTCGGAGTCTTTTCCATTTCACTTGTCTTAATACCGATTGTCGTCGGCGCGGCTCTGTATGGACCACTTGCCGGTGGATGGCTTGGTCTGGCATTTGGCGTTGCTGTTCTGCTTTCAGGTGATGCGGCAGCTTTTCTTGCCATCAGCGTTCCGGGAACCCTCATGACAGTGTTGCTGAAAGGTCTTCTCGCCGGTCTGTGCGCAGGGGCAGCGTATTATGCTATCGCGCCAAAGGCAAGCCGTACGCCGGGGGCGAAACACAACAACTATCCGGCTGTTGTGGTCGCAGCGATCATCTGTCCGATTGTCAATACCGGAATCTTTCTTCTGGGCTGTAAACTTTTCTTTATGGATACCATCAATGCCTGGGCTGAGGGCGCCGGATACACGAACGTTGGAAAGTTTATGATCCTCGGACTTGTCGGCGGAAACTTCCTTTTCGAGCTGCTCTTTAATATTGTACTCAGTCCGGTCATCCTCAGAATTATCGCGATCGGGCAAAAAGAGTCACATCGGTAGAATCAACTGAATACACAGAGAGGAGAGTGCCATGCTCTTAGTTGTGGATATCGGTAATACAAATATGGAAGTCGGGTTTTATGACGGGGAGACATTCACTACGTCAGAACGTCTGTCAACCAACATCAAGAAGACGATGATTGAGTTTGCAATGGATCTGTCTTTTATATGTGAGGCCAACGGAGTCGATCCTGATCTGATTGAAGGAGCTATTATGGCCAGCGTTGTTCCGCCGGTCAATCATCCTTTTTCTGAAGCGATCAAGAAGGTGACAGGGAAAAAACCGCTGATCATCGGTCCTGGAATTAAAACAGGGTTGAAAATCAAAATCGACGATCCCGCTACACTCGGAGCGGATATGGTTGTCTCTGCAGTCGGAGCAATTGCGCGCTATGGATCACCGCTCATTATCATCGATATGGGTACAGCAACAACTTACTCATACATTGATGAGAACGGAGATTTCAGCGGAGCCGTGATTATGCCGGGGGTCAACACCAGTATGGAATCTCTGGTGTCCAATGCATCACTTTTGCCGCGTGTTGATTTTACTGCACCAAAACATGTGATCAACAAGAACACCATCGGCAGCATGCAAAGTGGTTTGATTTACGGGGAGGCGGCAAGAATCGAAGGCATGATTAAAAAGATTCACCGTGAAATGAACAATGATGCCAAGGTTATTGCGACCGGAGGACTTGCGCGTGTGATTCTGCCGCACTGCGAGTGCGAGGTGACGCTTGACAATGAACTGGTGTTAGAAGGCCTCAAAGAGATTTATGAGCGCAATCAGAAATAAGAGGTGTCATAAGGCTTGATGAATAGGGCAGTACTGTTATCAGACAGTACTGCTTTTTTATTAGCTGCTTTATGTCATTTAACTATTGCATATTCAGCAATAGTCAAGTATACTGTAACTACGTGAACGATGATTCACAAGATTGATCATATAGATAAAAATAGAGACAGTTCATCTGATTTAACTCAAGGAGGAACCACGAAATGGCTTATAACGGTTATGCGATTGATTCTGATCATTATGTCGATGCTGAGGCGGTGACAAAACGGCTGGATGCCTTGATCCGAAAACCTGTATATTCTGTGAAGCCCGAGGCATTGCAGGAGTATATCGATCAGTATTTCAATGTCAAATGCGTAAAATCAAAAGAGATGACAGATACAGCAAAAAGCGTGATACCGGGCGGTGTTGAGCACAATCTGGCATTTAATTATCCATTCCCGATTGCCATTACTAAGGCAGAAGGCAACAAGATGGTCGATGTCGACGGCAATGAATACTATGATCTTCTGCAGGCAGGCGGACCGACAGTGCTTGGGAGCAATCCTCCGGCGGTCAGGGAGGCTGTCATCGATCTGCTCAATACATGCGGTCCTTCGACTGGTTTGTTCCATGAGTACGAGTATAAACTGGCAAAGAAAATATCGGAGCTGGTTCCTTCTGTTGAGATGATCCGTTTCCTGGGATCAGGCACGGAGGCATGCATGTGTGCGGTACGTATCGCACGCCTAAAAACAGGTCACAAAACAATCCTTAAGATGGGCGGCGCTTATCACGGTTGGTCTGATCAGATGGCGTACGGGATCCGTATTCCGGGAACAAAAGGGATGCTTTCTCACGGCGTTCCCGGGTTTATCTTTAAGCATACGGATGAGTTCTTCCCCGGGGATCTTGAGGATCTTGAGAGAAAACTGAAAAAACATCAGCATACGGGCGGTACAGCAGCGATTTTCCTGGAGCCGGTAGGCCCCGAGTCAGGCACACGCCCCGTGACAAAAGAGTTTGTTCAGGGCGCTGAGAAACTGGCTCACAAATACGGCGCACTGCTGATCTTTGATGAGGTCGTGACAGGTTTCAGACTGGGCATGCACGGTGCACAGGGTTTCTTTAATGTCAATCCTGATCTGACGATTTTCGGGAAAGTGGTTGCAGGCGGATACCCCGGAGCAGGTGCTGTCGGCGGACATAAGGACTGCATGGCTTATCTGGGAGCCGGTCTTGACAATCAGGGAAAGAAGATGCACAAGGCTCTCTGCGGAGGAACACTTTCCGCATCACCGCTTTCAACCTGCGCAGGATATCATATGCTGTGCGAGATGGAAAAGGAAAATGCATGCGAGAAAGCCGGACGGATGGGCGATCGTCTGACGGCAGGCCTGCAGGAGTCGATCCGTCGTCACAATCTGCCATTTGTCGCATTTAACCAGGGCTCGATCTGTCATCTTGACAGCGTAGGCACGATGCATTTTGCCATCAACTGGAAGAAGCTGTGGGAGGTGCCGAAGATCCTGAAGCAGACCAGCATCCGCCAGGCTGAGATGGAGCACATGGGTGCTGCTTATATGGCAGAAGGTCTGATTACACTGGCCGGATCGCGCTTATACACCAGCGCTGCTTACACAGAAGAAGATATTGATGATGTCATCAGCCGTTTTGACAGAGTTTTTGACAAGTGCGGCAAGATAGGATAAACAACAACGGAAAGTATGCGTGAACACATATCCAGATAAAGGAGAAAAGCCATGGCATATACCATTGATGAAGCAAAAAAAGATGTCATCAGGGCCGGGAAAGAGCTGCTTGAGTCCGGCCTGATCGCCCGTACATGGGGCAATATCAGCGCCCGTGTATCGGCAACACAGTTTGTGATTACACCGAGCGGCAAAGCGTATGACAGCCTGACACCGGATGACATCGTGCTGGTCGATATGGAAGACGGACAGCCGATTGCGGAAGAGGGGAAACCCTATGTCAAACCGTCGAGTGAAAAAGGAATCCATGTGGCAGCATACCATCTGCGTCCGGATGTCAATTTCATTATCCATACGCATCAGAATTATGCGACGGCCTTATCGACTCTCGGGCGGCAGTTCCATCTTAAAAACATCAATCAGAAGGTGAAGGATACGATCGGTCCTTTTATACCGACGGCAAAGTACGGTTTGTCAGGGACTAACAAGCTCAAGAAAAATGTCGAGTTTTCAATCAAAAAATACCCCCAGGCCAAAACAGTGCTGATGCGCAATCACGGTGTTCTGTGTATGGGGAAGGATTATGATGATACCTTTAAGATTGCGCATACTCTCGAGAAGGTCAGCCTGATGAAGTACAGACAGATTGTCGGAGATCTCTTCCCGACGGAGGCACTTGAAGGTAAGCCGCTGATGGAGTATGCAACAGTTCTGCATAAGGATATTCATGAAGAATATGACCGCCATTACCTAGCCTTTGAAAATGACAAGACGGGATGCATTCTGGAATCACAGGCTCCCTTTATGATGAAAATGAGTTCCATCGGAAAGGATATGCGTATATATATCGACGATATGGCGCAGATGGTCGGGACAAAGATCGTCTGTCTTGCGCAGGATGCATCGGAAAAGAAGATCGCTGCGGCGTTGAGCGGTGCCTGCAGTGCCGTTCTCATGGAGGGGAAAGGGGCGATCTGTTCTGCCGGAAGCGAAGAGGACGCAGAGGCCGTGATGATGGTGCTGGATAAGGAATGCCGTGCACAGCTGATCGATTACGCTCTGCATCACGGCGGTGACAAGCGCAGAGGAAAGCCTGTATCCCTTATGCACGGAGTTTTGGAGCACGTGTTCTATATCAAAAAGTATTCCAAGTTAAAAGATGTGGAGGAAGAGACGTGCTGAAGAAGCTGACACAGGAACAACAGGATGCCATCCTTGAGCGGGCCATTGAAGAGTTCGGAAAGAACGGACCGGAACGCGCCGCCATCAGTCAGATTGCCAGGCGCTCAGGGGTCTCGGTCGGTGTCATTTACAAGTATTATGACAATAAAGAGGCGCTGTTTGACCACTGCCTTAAGCACTCTATTAAGCTCCTGACGCGTGTCATGAACGAGGCGGTTTCAGGAGAAGACGATCTGTGGCGTGCCTGCGAAAAACTGATCCGCGCCTGCATCTCGTTTTCAAAAGAGCACGCACCGTATATCCAGATGTATCATGCTATTACGGGATCGCGTGAAGATGCAGGAAAGTATGCGGCAGCTATTGAGAGCGTGACTGCCTCCACCTATATACAGCTGATTGAAAAGGCCAGGCAGGAGAAAGCAGTCAGGAAAGATCTGGATCCGGCTTTATGCGCTATGTTTTTTGACAACCTCCTGATGATGCTTCATTTTTCATACGGCTGTGAGTATTACAGGGAGCGTATGAATATTTACTGTGGCAGGCAGATGGATTCTGAGGATTATGCAACTGAACAGATGATGGCGTTTTTGAGGGGGGCACTCAGCTCATGACGCACATGAAAGTCCGGTGAGGAGAAAAGATATGGGTACATATGTTTTAGCCTATGATATTGGAACAACAGGAGTAAAGACATGTCTGTTTGAGATTGATCAGACTATTAAGATGATCGACTCGGCCAGCTGCGGTTATGGGTTATATATACTGGAAAACGGCGGAGCTGAACAGGACGGAGATGAGTGGTGGGAAGCTATGTGCAAAACCACCCGCGAGATCTTTGCCCATTCAGATGTAAACGTGGATCAGGTGGCTGGCATTTCTTTCTGTTCACAGATGCAGGGACTTGTCCTGGTGGACAGAGAAGGCGTTCCGATCCATCGTCCGATGAGTTATATGGATCAGAGGGCGGAGGAAGAGATCAAAAAAGGAATTGCCAACGGGATTCAGATAGCCGGCGCCAATATTTTTAAGCTGATACCGTCACTGATCATCACGGGTGCGGTCTCGAGTTCTGTGAAGGATCCGATGTGGAAATACAAATGGATTGAGGCACATGAACCGGAACAGTTCGCCAGGGCATACAAATGGCTTGATGTCAAAGAGTATCTGATCAGCCGGTGCACAGGCAAGTTTGTCATGACTGAGGACTCTGCATTTTCGACGTTTCTCTATGATACGAGAAAAGGGCATGAAGGATGGAGCCAAAAGCTCTGCAAGATGTTTGACATTAAGACCGACTTACTGCCGCCTGTTATTAAGGCGACCGACGAGGCCGGAAAACTGACTGAGAAGGCAGCGGAAGAGCTTGGTCTCAAAGAGGGAACGCCGGTCTTTGGCGGGGGCGGAGATGCTGCGCTTATCGGTATCGGGGCAGGCTGTGTAAAGACAGGACAGACACATATCTACTGCGGGACATCCGGATGGGTCAGCACGATTGTGGACAAACGGTGTGTCGATACGCAGAACATGATTGCGGCGGCAGTCGGCGCGCTTAGCGGCAAGTATAATTATTTTGCGGAAATGGAGACCGCCGGGAAATGTCTTGAATGGGTCAAGGATCATCTGGCTCTCGATGAGATCGGCATTTATCTTGATAAACACGATGTCTGCGAACAGAGTGATGAAGAGAAGGAAAAGGTGTATCGGAATCTCTTCGAATATCTGTCAGAGACGATCAGCAAGGTGCCGCCGGGAGCGGGCGGGGTCATCTTTACACCGTGGCTGCATGGCAACCGCTGTCCATTTGAAGATCCGGATTCTGCCGGCATGTTCTTTAATATCAAACTGGAGACCGGTAAAACCGAGATGATCCGTGCTGTCACGGAGGGTGTCTGCTATCATCTGCGATGGATGCTTGAGTGTGAGGACCGCAAGGTGAGAACATCACAGGTGATTCGATTCTGCGGCGGCGGCGCTTTAAATGATGTGACAGGCCAGATGCTGGCAGATATCACAGGGCGCACCATCGAAATTGTATCCAGTCCGCAAAATGTAGGCTCTATGGGGGCAGCTGCCATTATCGGCGTGGGTCTGGGAGTCATGAAAAGCATTGAAGAAATAGCAGATTTTATTCCGGCTCAGAAGAGCTTTACACCTGATCCGGAAGCGAATGTGCTCTATGAAAAGAACTATCAGGTCTTTAAACAGCTGCATGATGCCAACAGAAAGCTGTTTAAACAAATGAATCACGCATGAGGGATAAAAAGGAGCAGATTCATGGAACACAAAGATACAAATAAAGATAAGAGAAAAGAGGCACTGAGGGTTTTAAAATTTACAATGTTTTCCATATCGGCCGGAGTGATTGAGATCATTCTTTTTTCGCTGCTCGATCATTTTACCGGGTGGCCGTATTGGCCCTGTTATCTGATCGCGCTGGTGGCGTCGGTCTTGTGGAATTTTACACTTAACAGGCAATTCACATTCCAGTCAGCCAACAATGTGCCGGTTGCGATGATGAAAGTGGCCGGATTTTATGCGGTCTTCACACCTGCTTCAACATTGGCCGGAAACTATCTGGCAGAGACTCTGGGCTGGCCGGGAATTCTTGTGACCATCATCAATATGGCCTGTAATTTCGTTCTGGAATTTCTGTATGACCGTTTCTTTGTCTTCGGGAAAACAATCGATACGAACAAGCGGGCAAAGGAGCATGAAAAGCGCAAGTGAACTGTAAGTAGAATGCACAGTTTTTGCTTTCGCAAAGTGCTGTGATCATGTATAATAATCGCAGTGATGTAAACAGAAGGAATACACTGGTGATACAGATAGAAGAGGAGAAAAAGCATGATTAAAAAAGTGACAGACTCTGTTGTTTATGTCGGCGCCAATGATCATGATATTGATCTGTTTGAGGGGCACTATATCGTTCCAAACGGTATGGCCTACAACTCGTATGTGATTCTTGATGAGAGAATTGCCGTGATGGATACCATTGATCAGAGAAAGACAGATGAGTGGCTTTCCAATCTTAAAGGAGCGCTTAACGGAAAGAAGCCGGATTATCTGATTGTCCAGCATATGGAGCCGGATCACTCTGCTTCGATCCAGGCGTTTCTGGAAGTGTATCCGGATACGACTGTGATTGGCAACAAAAAGACATTTACCATGATCCATCAGTTCTTCCCGTCACTGGAGATGAAGAACACGAAAGAAGTTGAAAACGGCGAATCTCTGGAGCTCGGCACTCATACACTGACATTTGTCTTTGCACCGATGGTGCACTGGCCGGAGGTCATGATGACCTATGACAGTGCAGATAAGATCCTGTTTTCTGCTGACGGATTCGGTAAATTCGGCGCACTTGATGTCGACGAGGACTGGGCCTGTGAAGCGAGACGCTATTACTTCGGTATCGTCGGTAAATATGGCGCTCAGGTTCAGAATGTCTTAAAGAAAGCTGCCGGTCTTGATATCCAGATCATCTGTCCGCTGCATGGACCGATCCTTGATGAGGATCTCGGATATTACATTGGCTTGTATGATACATGGTCAAGTTATGTAGCGGAGTCTGACGGTATCTGCATCTGTTATACATCCGTCTACGGACATACGAAGAAAGCAGCTGAGATGCTGGCAGAGGAACTGGAGAAAAAGGGCGTTCCGAAAGTGGCTTTAAATGACTTGGCGCGCGATGATATCGCTGAATGCGTGGAAGATGCTTTCCGCTATGATAAGCTGGTTCTGGCAACCACGACATTCAACTCAGAGATATTCCCGTTTATGCGCGAGTTCATTGATCATCTTGTGGAACGCAATTTCCAGAAGAGAACAATCGCCTTTATCGAGAACGGATCCTGGGCTCCGACTGCGATGCGTGTTATGAAGAAAAAACTGGAAGGCCTGAAGGATATCACCTATGCGAAAAACAATGTGACGATCCTCTCAGCGCTTAATGACGAGAGTACAGAGCAGCTGATGGCGCTGGCTGATGAACTGGCACAAAGCTACACTAAAGTGGAGATTGAAGAGGAGAATAAGATCGATCCGAAGGCTCTCTACAAGATCGGCTATGGCCTGTATGTGGTGACATGCAATGACGGAAAGAAATACAACGGTCAGATTGTCAACACCGTATCACAGGTTGCCAGCAAGCCGAATAAAATTGCCGTCAATATTGTGAAGACCAATTACTCAGCAGAAGTGATCTGTAAGACAGGTCTTATGAATGTCAGCTTTTTGAGCGAGGACTGCCCGTTCCAGATCTTTAAGCACTTTGGATTCCAGTCCGGCCGGGATGTCGATAAATTTGCCGAGTTTGACCACTATGATGTGGCAGGCAATGATGTTCCGTATCTGAACAAATATGCAAACGGGTACATTTCTCTGAAGGTGTTTGACACTGTTGATATGGGATCCCACTGGATGTTCCTGTGTGATATCACGGAGTCGGCTGTGCTCAATAACGTTGAGACAATGACATACTCCTTCTATCAGAAGAATGTCAAGCCGAAACCGCAGGAGGAAGTCAAGGGCTGGGTTTGCGAGATCTGCGGTTATGTCTATGAAGGAGAGGAGCTGCCGGAAGACTTTATCTGTCCGCTGTGCAAGCATCCGGCGAGCGACTTCAAGAAGATGGGATAATATCTAAAAGGCTCATAATAAAAAGAATACTGCTTCCGTCAGGAACGTTTTCACTGCGGAAAAAACGAAGCGGCACATAAGGGTGCATCATACGCACCCTAAGTGCCGTCGTTTTTTACGCCCCTTGACTGCAAGCAGTATTCTTTTATTGTGTGTCAGTTTAGAACAAATGATCTGTCTGCTTTTTATGTATAATTTTTATTACTGAACTGATTCCGGGAACATATCCCTGCGCTTTTTATCGCGGGCAAATCCTCCTTTACGGCCGTACTTAACTGCCATCATTTCAGCGACGACACCGATGGCAATCTCATTTAAGGATTCACCGCCGATATCAAGACCGATGGGAGCGTATATTTCCATAAGCTGCTCGTCTGTATAACCTTTCTCACGAAGCTGGTTAAAGATCGGAACAAATTTATGTTTGGCACCAAGCATGCCAATGTAGGCTGCATGCAGATCCATGACGGCGCCAAGTGCTTCGCCGTCTGTCGCGTGTGAAGAAGTACAGACGATAAAGTAGCTTCCCTGAGACGGATGAGCTGCTGAGATATCAGTAAAGCTGTCGATTTTTATGATTTCATCAGCTTCTGCAAGAGCATCACCAAATCCGCTTGTATCGCGTGTGTCGATCACAGTGACAGAAAAGCCGGCTTGCTTGGCGAGCGGAAGCACGGCCTGCGCGACATGGCCGGCACCGAGCAGATAAAGCCTGGAGGAGCTGCCGGCCGGTTCAATGAAAACATCCATCGTCTTAACGCAGTCCGGTTCAAGGTCTTTTTCTTTGATGACCTGGGGAGAATAACGCTTAAGCAGTGTGTTGCCCGAGCGCATACAGTCGAGAGCATCGTCGATGACAAGTTTTTCCGCCAGCCCGCCGCCGACGGTGCCTTCGATGGATCCGTCAGAATGAATCAGCATCTTGGTACCCGCTGAACGCGGCGTACAGCCGACTGTATTGACAATGGTTGCCAGTGCATATGTCTTTCCTTCTTTATCAAGCTTTAAAATTGATTCATAAAGGCTCATGGTGCTTATCCTCCCGAAAAACGTATTGATTTGCTGATGATCTCAAAGACATGCTGAGCGAGAGCCTGCCAGGACAGTGCCGACAAGTTGATGGCTGTGTGTTCAGACTTTCTGTTCACCATTCCTCGTATTGTATCTATCATAACATCTGCCAGTTTTTTTTCAAAACCTGACGGATTCGGCGGGACATAAACAATAGGCGCATCAGGCACACAGGCACTGATCCATTCCTTCACACCCGGCAAATCTGTCATAATGACATGCAGCCCGCAGGCGAGTGCCTCAATGACAGACAGTGGAAGCCCCTCATTGAAGGAGGGAAGTATGAACAGATCATTTTTCCTGTAGAACGAGGCCAGCTCTTTCTGAGATACTCTGCCGGTCATCTTGATCGGATAAGGACTGGTATTAATCAATGACTTTATCGTGGCAAATTCCTTTTCGTCTCCTGCACCTCCGGCTAATGTCAGTGACAGCGAAAGGAGAGGCTCCTTGTCATGGACATATGTCAGAGCACGCAGAAGAGAGGGAACGCCTTTTGCCGCAGAGAGCTTTCCGGCATAGATTAACTGCACCGGCTGAGAACAGAGCTTTGTATTATACGGCTTCGTGTGCTCAGAGCTGGAATTGTAAAAGATGTCTGGATCATATCCGCCTCCGATGACATAGATTTTGTCAGCGGGGATGCTAAACAGGTCGATGATGGCACGTTTGCTTTCTTGATGAAGAGCAAAGATCCC
>CADBOU010000041.1 GCA_902796355.1 uncultured Lachnospiraceae bacterium | reverse complement strand
CGGAGGCACATTAAAGATCCGCTATGACCTGCATAAAAGCTGGAGCAAGACAACCCCTAAAGATTTAACGGTAACCATCCCAAAGGATATGCAGCTTGGTGAGCTTGAAATTGATCTGGGCGCCGGCAATGTGCTGGCGGAAGGAATCAATGCGGGTAAAATTGATGTTGACGCCGGCGCAGCCGATATCTCGCTGAGGGCCATGCAGGCGGTCAGTAACCTTGATATCGATCTTGGAGCCGGGGATGTTACTGCAGGCTTTGTACAGACGCCCGGTAGAATTGATATTGATTCGGCGAGCGGCAATGTCAGGATGGCTTTTCCTGAAAATGCGGGTCTGACCATCGCCTTTGATGCGGCAGCCGGAGATTTCTCATCAGACCTTCCGTTTAAAAAGGACGGGGGAAGATACATTTTCGGAGATGGGGCAGCCAATATTGATGTTGAATGCGCACTGGGAGATTTGTTCATCGGAAAGTATGCAGACAGTGACGGGGCTCAAAAGAATGATGAGCCGGCTGATCATGCAGGCCAGGATACTGCACAGCCAGGACTGGTTCTTGCCATCAGAGATAAGACAGTTCCTGTCACCTGGGAGGATAATGCCGCTGTCACAGAGCTGGAGCAAATGACTTCGGAAGGAAAGCTGACCGTCAAGATGGAGCCGTACGGAGGATTTGAATATGCCGGGCCGCTCGGCAAAAGCCTGCCAAGCGAGGATGTCCAGATGACAACGAATCCCGGGGACATCGTGCTCTATTCAGATAATCAGATCGTTGTCTTTTACGGGAGCAATTCCTGGGAGTACACGAAGCTCGGGCATCTTGATCTGGAGGAGAGTGAGATCAAAGAACTGCTGACCAGTGATGATGTTACGCTCACATTGATGATGCAATAAACGAACAACAGATAAAGGAGATATGTATGACATCCATGAAAGAGATCATGAAGCAGAGAAAAAGTGTCCGTACATATGACGGCAGAGAGCTTGCGCAACAGGACCGCCAGGCACTGGAAGAATACGTCAGCGCGCTGACAAATCCATTCGGCGTTCCGGTGCACTTCAGCCTTCTGGATATGGAACGGTACAACCTGTCAAGTCCCGTGATTGTCGGCGAACACACATACCTGGCAGCGAAGGTCGCACGGGAAGGGCAGTATGAGATCGCTTTCGGTTATGCATTTGAGATGGCGTGTCTGTTCGCGCTTACGCGCGGGATGGGGACCGTCATGCTGGCATCGACACTCAGCCGCGACACATTTGAAAAAGCGCTTGAAGTCGGTGAAAATGAGGTGATGCCGGTCGCAAGCCCTGTCGGCTATCCGGCTGAGAAACGCTCGATCAGAGAAAAAATGATGCGCAAGGGGATCAAAGCTGATGAGCGTCTTCCGTTTGAGAAATTATTCTTTGAAGGGACATTTGAAAAAGGACTCGCACCTGATGCGGCTGCTCCGGCTGTCATCGAAGCTCTTGAGATGGTGCGTATCGCACCGTCTGCCGCCAACAAGCAGCCGTGGCGCGCGGTCGTCGACGGCAAAAAGATTCATTTTTATGAGGCGAAGACAATGAAGGACAGCCAGCTGGGTGATATTCAGATGGTTGACATCGGGATTGGTCTGGCTCATTTTGAACTGTCACTGAAAGAAGACGGTGTCAGCGGAGCATATTGTATTGCCGATCCTGGGATAGAAGAATCGGACAATGTCAAATACGTCGTCACTTATGAGATGGAGTGATCCGGGATACACACTCAGACCTCGTACTTTTTCTTATACTCATCAAAGTACTGACTGAACAGTTCATCGTGTCTGTAGTCGTGCTCCAGCCGGTATTCGTGGGAGAGCAGAGTATCATCTTCTGACTCAAGAATATCGACAGCGACATTGCTGCAGTGGTCGGAAATGCGTTCGTAATCAGTCAGCAGATCGTTGAAGACAAAGCCGGTCTCCAGTGAACACTCCCGCCGGCTGATGCGCTCGATATGATGCGCTTTGATATCATCGCACATATCATCGATCACTTCTTCGAGCGGATCGACCTGCATAGCTGCATCGCGGTTATTGTTGATAAAGGCGTTGATCGTCATATCAGTGATTTCGTTGACGGCCTTTTCCAGTGTTTTCATCTCCTTCTCGGCATTTTCCGAGAAGGAGATTTTTTTCTCGTGGATCTCCTGCACTGACTCTGCAACATTGCGTGCATGGTCTGAGATGCGCTCGAAATCAGAGAGAACGCGCAGATATTTATTGACATCTTTTGACTGCCTGTTGTTGAGATTTGCTGAAGTGATCTTGAACAGATAATTGCCTAGCTTATCTTCGTAACGGTCCAGAACGCCTTCCAGATCAAAGACTTTTTTCAGCTCATCCCGGTCATACGCCTGCCGGACGGCTACAGCCTTGAGGACGCTTTTCATCGCTTTTTTTGCCATTGAGTCGATGACAGTTTTGCTTTGCGCCAGAGACAGGGCGGGGTGCTCCAGAAAACGCTCTTCAAGCCGGTCCATATCCGCCTGCTCTTCGGCGGCTTCCTCACCCTCGCGGAAGATAACACAGACGAGTTTTTCGAGGAGCGGAATGACCGGCGCAAGCAGGATGACCACGGCCAGCCGGTAAAGGGTATTGACAAGTGCGATGGAGACCATCGTCATCGTCTTGGACATGAAACCAAAATCTAAGATAGCGTTAAGCGTATAAAAGATGATGCCGCACAGGATGGCGCCGAGCACATCAATGATCAGATAGACAAAGGCAGTGCGCTTGCCGTTTGTGCTGGCGCCGAGCGCGCTGAGCATGACAGGTACAGAGGCGCCGATGCCGATACCCATCAGAATCGGAAGGGCCATGTCAAATTCTACGGCGCCGGTGACTGCCAGTGCCTGCAGGATACCGACAGCCGCGCTCGCACTCTGAATCACGGCGGTGATCAAAACACCGACGAGGACGCCGAGGATCGGGTTAGTGAAGCTCGTGAGCATATGGATGAACTGCTCACTTTGACGCAGCGGAGCAATGGATCCGGACATCATGCTCATGCCGTACATCAGGACGGCAAATCCGAGCATAATCCCGCCGATATTTTTTGAAGAATTCTTTTTGGCGAACATCCACAGTGCGATACCAACGAGCGCGATGACGCCGGTCAGAACTTCTGTGCTGAAAATCGCTGT
>CADBOU010000040.1 GCA_902796355.1 uncultured Lachnospiraceae bacterium | reverse complement strand
GGACCGTCACTGATCATCGCTTATGCTCCGTGTATCAACCACGGTATCAAGAAGGGCATGGGCAAGGCCATGACAGAAGAGCAGCTGGCAGTCGAGGTTGGATACTGGAACAACTTCCGCTTCAACCCGGCAGCACCGGACGGCAAGAAGTTCACACTCGACTCCAAGGAGCCGAAGGGCGATTATCAGGAATTCCTGAACGGCGAGGTCCGTTACAACGCCCTCATGCGTGCCAATCCGGAGAAGGCAGGCCGCCTCTTCGCCCGCAACGAGGCAGAGGCAATGGAGCACTACGATTACCTCAGCAAGCTCGGCGCGCTGTACAACGAGTAAATCGCACGCAGCATAGCGAAAAGCTTAAAGAAGTAAAGAACCCGGCAGTCATTTCGGCTGCCGGGTTTTGTGTAGTTGGAAAGATCCTGGCTGCCAGACTTGAGGGCGCGCGGCGTCGAGAGGAGCTGAGGATGCGCAACGCCGAGAGGAGCTGACGCCGCACAAGACCTCAGCATGATGTAAAATTGAAGATTTTTCTATTAAACACCATCAAAGTTGGTGTATTTATCGATTGCAGATAGATTTACACCAAATATGCTCGCCTCATTTGGTGTGATTAGATGGCATTTTACAAAAGACACCAAATCCATTGGTGTAAAATCTTAAAAAGGTAAATATTACTACATAACTGTTTCAATGGCAGATCGGATCTGCGGGAAGCTGAGCTTATTTTTTTTGGTTTCAAAAGTCAGAATCAGATTGACAGAAGGAATGATGCCATTGTCAGAATAGGTGATAAGTTTAGGGATGTTATCCCGGACATATTTGGGATCATCCATTTTTCCAAAATGCTCATACCAGTAAAATGTGCCGGTTTTGGGGTCACGGATGGTGAAATCCGGACAGAACATTTTTCCGTTAAGCCAGAGAGGCTCCTCATAGCGGAACGGAATACCGTTCTCATACAGATAAGTGGCGATCATGACTTCTGCTTTTGACCGGACCAATAGACCGAAAAGAGTTTCTTCCGTGCGCTCTTCCTGATATGGCCCTGCACATTGATCGGGGGCTTCGGCTCATGTGCGCAGAGAGAGGTCTTGAATTAAAAACTGATCTTTCAGGATTTCAGCGCGCATAGGGTTTTCCATTAAGAACTTTTCAGCCAGCCCAAGATAATGGTCCTCAAATGAAAGAGCGGCCTTCAATACAGTTTTGGCATGAACCAGCTCATCTTTCTTTTTTGATAAATATTTTCGCAGCAGTAAGTCATGAACAAGAGGCAGGTCAGCCTGTTTAAAATGACATCTCCTGCCATTGATGACTCCCTGTATTCTTCGATATCCATGATCGGAATAAACAGTGACAGCACCTTCAGGCAGCTGTTCGATCTGCTTTGTGAGATCTTTGATCTGAGCATCGAGCGTTTCCTGCTGCAAGTGAATGCTGTTGGGATTGGTTATTAACGGGTGCATAGTTTTTCCTTTCTCTAGTTGATAAAAAAACTGATATGACGAAAATGCTGTATATAAAACCAGGTAACAAATGATAAGCATGAGCAAGCCCGTCCTGAATCTGTTATACTAAAAATGCCGGGCATAGAGCCAAGGTATAACAATCGGTAAAGGAAGCAAAGCGCAATCATATGCCAAACAATAGAAACAAAAAAGTTAACGACGACCAGAGGCCGACGCAAGTGCGGCAAAGAAGCAGCCGCCAGCGCGGGAACAGCCAGCCGCGCGGGATCAGCCGCCCGCGCCGGCGTACCCCGGCACCCTTTATGCGGCTGCTTCTCATCTGCGCACTCATTCTGATTGCTGTTCTTCTCTTCACCTGCGCGCGCAGAAGCGTAGCAGGAAAAACAGTACAAAAGGCAGAAAAGAAGATTGCCGGGGCCATCAAAAAAGAGAGCAAAAAAGACATCTCGCTCTCGCTGTGCTTTGCCGGTGATATCAATCTGGATGACGATTATTTTCCGATGCAGCATTTTCAGGAGATCGGTGCCAAGTCGATCAGCGATGTGATCGACCCGGAGTATGTGAAACTCATGAACGATGCCGATCTCATGTGGATCAACAATGAGTTCTGCTACAGCGATGGCGGAGCACCGCTTGCAGGCAAGGCATTTACCTTCTGTGCCAATCCGGAAAATGTCAAATATCTGAAAGAACTGGGCGTTGATGTCGCGGGCCTGGCGAATAATCATGTTTTCGATTACGGCGAGGAGGCGATCCTTGATACATTTGACACGCTTAAGGACGCAGGCATCCCGTATGTCGGCGCGGGGCACGACATCGACGAGGCTGCCAGCCCTGTTTACGCCAAAGCCGGACCGCTTACGATCGCCTATGTCGCCGCATCGCGCGCAGAGAAGTTTCAGATCGTCACGCAGGAGGCGACTAAGGATCAGCCGGGCGTGCTCAGGTGTTATGAAAATGACCGTTTCATCGCATCGATCAAAGAAGCGGCGGAACATGCTGACTATGTCATCGCGCTGCCGCACTGGGGGACCGAGCACTCGACGACCCTGGAAGATGCGCAGACGGAGGGTGCGCGGGCGTATATCGATGCCGGCGCAGACGCGGTGATCGGCGCGCATCCGCACATCCTGCAGGGGCTGGAGTTTTATGATGGCAAGCCGATCGTCTACAGTCTGGGCAATTTCTGGTTTGACAATTATGAACTGCAGACGATGGTCGCAGAGATCAGGATCTCGCGCAAAGGCATCTCCGGGGAGAAGGAGGACAG
>CADBOU010000039.1 GCA_902796355.1 uncultured Lachnospiraceae bacterium | reverse complement strand
TTGAGTGAATACTTCTGTATCAGCAGCTTTGCCGTATCGGGCCGCAGATCATAACCATCTACTAAGATTGTCTCTACTTCAGAGATATATTGCTCAACGTCCATTAACCCTATACTCCATAAACACTTCTCCGCCGGCTAAGTTCTTCCAGAGAAATACGCCGTCTTCAAGCGTCATATAACTGTGCGGACTGTCTTCTTTCGGGATCGATACGGATCCCGGATTCATATACATATATCCTTCACGCTCTTCGCAAACCGGTATATGCGTATGCCCGCTAAGCAGGATATCTCCCTTTTTCATCGGGGGCGGGTTATCAGCGCCATAGATATGCCCATGCGTTAAATAGATCAGCTTCCCGCCCATCTCCAACAGAGCGTACTCTGCCATAACCGGGAAGGAGAGCATCATCTGATCAACTTCCGCTTCACAGTTGCCGCGCACGCAAATGATCTCATCCGCCAATTCATTTAGCATCCGGCTAACTTCCTTCGGGTCGTACTCTTCAGGCAGATCATTTCTCGGTCCGTGATAGAGGATGTCCCCGAGAAGGATGAGTCTGTCCGCCTTCTCGGCTGCATACCGCTCGATCATCTTTTGGCAATAATGCGCTGACCCATGGATATCAGATGCGATAAAATATTTCATGACTGCTTTAGTATCCTTTTCCAAAAAAGCCCGAACGCACACTGCATCCGGGCCACACAAACTAATCTCTTTTATTCAAAATCATCTTCCGTCTTGACCAAGCCATCCGCTGCCATCATCCGGCGCAGCATCTCCAGCTCGACGGAGACGTTCAGCTGATCCGCATCATAGATCTGGCCGAGGAGCGTCCTGGAGGCGCCGATCCCCATGTCGAGCGCATCGAGTGCATCCTTGCGGGATTCGATCGTCTCATCGATGTTGTAATCGGCGGAGCGGACTGACTTGTAGGTCCGGACGGCATTGATGATGGTCGGCATGTAGATGTTGATAAATTTCCTGAAATTGGCGGCGAGATCCGGGTCTTCTTCGACCTTCTGGAAAATCTTCTCGCTCATGTCTTTGAGCTCTGTCAGCTTGGCGGTGAATTCCTTCTCGTCGATCTCCTTCACCAGCTCGCTGAGCTCGCGGATGTGCTTTCTCTTTTCCTCCTGCTTTTTCTGGGCCTCCGCCTGCTCTTTGGCCTCTTTGACGGCGGCGTTATCCTTGAGCTGCTTGCCGCAGTGCTTGCAGAAAAGGGCATTCTCCTCGATCGGCCCGTGGCAGTGCGGGCACACCGCACCGGTGTAGGGAACGACCGGCGTGATCGGCTGGCCGTTCTTTGTCATGACGAGCTGTCTGTTCGGGTAATCGATATAGGCATTCGGGAAATAGTTCTTCCGCAGCATCGCGCTCAGGATCGACACCGTCGTGTCATAGGGCTTTTGCAGAGCCTGCGCAATCGCATCGATCGAGGTGTTGCCGTTCTTATTGATGACGCCCTCACAGGTGTTGTAGAGGCGCATGTTGCGAAAGCCGACGTAGAGCGCACCGATACCAAGGCCGAGCAGAACGAGCCCCGCGATGATGTCCATCACTTCAGCCGCCTCAGCGCTTTCTGTCACGATCTCAGTCAGCTTATCGATACCGCCATAGAGAGATAAGGCACCCAGAATGATCTTGACCAGCTCAGACTTTTTCCTGGGCACCAGGCCGGCTTTTGGCTGCGCGGGCTGTGCGGGCTGCGTACTCCCAGGCAACTTGGCGGCCGGACCGTACATGTTGCCCTGATCAAACTTCTGGTCCTGTGTCTTCTGTTGCTTTTTACTGCTGCTGGCCCAGATGATCCATATGATCAAGATTAACCAAAACATTGATACTCCCTTACTTTACGTTTGTCTGTCCTGCACTGGCATCGAGCAGTTTCGTCTTTAACTCATTTTCAATGCGGATCAGCTCTTTCTCCGCTTCCTTACGCTTGGCGCGCCCTTCCTCCTGAATGCGGATCACTTCATCGATCGTGTCGATGAGCGTCTGATTTGTCTGCTGCAGCGTCTCGATATCAACGATGCCGCGCTCAGACTCGCGCGCGGACTCCGTCGTCGCGATCTGCAGAGTCTCGGCGTTCTTCTTCAGCATCTCGTTTGTAGCATCGGATACCAGGTGCTGCGCCTCAGCCGCTTCTTTGGAGTGCGCGATGCCCAGGCCGAGGACCATCTGGCTCTTCCACAGCGGCAGAGTGTTGACCAGTGTCGACTGGATCTTTTCGGACATCTGGATGTCAGAGTTTTGCACCATGCGGATCTGCGGGGCATTTTGCAGGCAGATATTGCGGGAGAGTTTTAAGTCAAAAAGCTTCTTCTCAAATCGCTCACATTTGTTGGCCAGATCATCCGCTTCCTGCGCATCCTCCGGGTCCTTTGTCTGCGCTGCTTTGGCGCGCAGCTCCTGCAGCTCGCCCTGACGCACCTCAGCCAGCTTCTTCTCGCCGGCTGCAATGTACATGCCGAGCTCCTTAAAATACACCTTGTTTTCATCATACAGGCGGTCCAGCATCGCCACATCTTTGATGAGAGACGCCTGGTGCTTTTCAAGCTCCTCGGCGATCCGATTCACGCTGACCTCGCTCTTTTCGTAGCGGGCCTTGAGGGCATCGATCTGGCTGGCCTTGCGGTTAAAGAAGCCTTTGATCCCCTTATCTTCCTTGCCGACCGCCTTCACATCCGTCACCAGCTCCGCCAGGATCTTGCCGACCTCACCCATGTCCTTAGAGCGGACATTTTTCAGTGTGGCATCGGAAAACTCTGTCAGCTTCTTCTGAGAGCTCGCGCCGTACTGCATGACCAGATTAGTGTCGTGCAGGTCGATCTTCTCGGCAAAGGCATTGATCTTCTCAATCTCTTCCGGAGTGAAATCCTCTTCCGAGATCAGCTCCTTTGACTGAGAAACCGCCACTTCATTCTCAACTGCTGCTGTCTCTATACCGTCTAATACAAGTTCAGGTTCTTTGATTTTTGTATCCATGGTTTATCTCCTGTATGTCAGGTTGATAGGTTTCTTCTATTGTTGATATTATTTTAAAATAAGAGGGATTGATCTGCAACCGGGAGGGGGAAACTGAGGGAAGGCAAGTAGGTTGTTTCATGCTTTCATCAACAACCCCACAATTGCAAGAACCGGCACGATGATCATAAGCAGACACAACATACATCCACCAGAATTCTTGCCTCTTTTACTCAGTTCATCCATGATAAAGAAATCAAAAATCTCATCATGATCGTCACCGAAAAAAGCCATTGTTCATCTACCTCATCAGAACGACATACGCCACCACGATGACGATCGCAGAAATCAGAATGCCGATCAGATAGCCGATCGCACTCCCGTCATCACTTAGGTCTGGCTGCGGCTCGTGCTGTCGCTTTTCTTTCTTCAAAGAATCTCCCACGACGTAACCGGTGAGAAATGCTTTTTTATTGTTGGGGTCTTTTAAGTCGAACATAACGCCTTTCCTTATGGGAGCAGTGCTCAATAGCATAATCAAAACATGATCTACAGCCTCGTGTTATGAAAGTTTTGTATAAAAATGTCATCCGGCACGCTATTCGAGAAAACGGTCAAGGTTTTCTATATACAAAGCAATCATCACAATCTAAAAATCAACCTCTCAATAACACACTCTCTGGTTCGGTCACTCTTTCAAGACAGATCTTAAAACTCATTTAATCAAATCGCAAATAGTGTATCGTCAACGGGATTATTAACCCTTTCTTATTGCGATAGAAAGTATACTATAGCAAGATTCAAACGTATTTCAAACGCAAAATTCCCTATTTTCTAGGATCCTTTTCCATTTTTTCGCAGATTTCAAACGTATTTAATTAGATTTTTTGCAGAAACATCTCTCATTTCACGTGTTTCCGGATTATACTCCGCAATATGTAT
>CADBOU010000038.1 GCA_902796355.1 uncultured Lachnospiraceae bacterium | reverse complement strand
TGTCCGTTTTTTCAATGTAACAGGCCTTTTTGCTTGAACACAGGGATCATTTCTTTTCATTTGTACAATATTTAACATATAATAGAGGCAGATCATAGCATAAAACTTGAAAAAGCTACTGAAAACAGGCAGTTAGTTCAATATAACCGGGACGCGGATGTCGGCCAGACAGGTGCGGATAGAACGCATGCGCTGAAAACAGCAGGCAGGCGGCCGGGAGTACAGATACATGAAATGAAGGAGGCTTACGATCATGACAGTGGAAACCAGACCTTATGTATCATGGGAACAAATGAATGCATTTATGATTGATGCATTTGCCGGTTACGGTGTGCCGCGCGATGAGGCGGCAATCTGCGCAGATGTCCTGCTCGAGGCAGATAGGCGCGGGATTGAAAGCCATGGCTGCAACCGGTTTAAGCCGATTTACATTGACCGTATCAAAAACGGTACCCTTCTGCCGACAACAGATATCGAGATCGTGAAGGAGACACCGACGACGCTGGTCATGGATGCGCATGACGGCATGGGCATGGTGGCCAGCTACCGTATGATGGAAAAGCTGATTGAAAAGGCCAAGGCTTACGGGATGGCTGGCGGCGCAATCCGCAATTCGACGCATTACGGCATCGCAGGTTACTGGACCATGATGGCGAGCAAGGAGGGCATGGTCGGTATCACCGGCACCAATGCGCGCCCGTCGATTGCACCGACTTTCGGTGTTGAAAATATGATGGGGACGAATCCGCTGACATTCGCCCTGCCGACCGATGAGGAGTTCCCGTTCTGCATCGACTGTGCGACATCGATCGTGCAGCGCGGTAAGATCGAATACTATGCGCGCGAAGGCAAGGATACGCCGTATGGACAGGTCATCGCGCAGGATGGAACGGCGATGACAGACAGCGAGGAGATTTTAAAGGCGCTTGTCGACGGGACGGCGGCGCTCGCGCCGCTCGGCGGTATTGGCGAAGAGCTCGGGGGCTATAAGGGGTACGGCTATGCGGCGGTGGTCGAGATCCTTTCCGCGGCGCTGGCCGGCGGCCAGTTTATGAAGGCCCTTACCGGCAAATCGCCCGACGGCAAACCGCAGATGTACCACCTTGGCCATTTCTTCTTCGTGGTCGATCCAGATGCGTTTGTCGGACAGGAAGAGTTTAAGAAGATCGCAGGTGACATTAACCGTGCGCTGCGCGCCTCGAAGAAGGCACCCGGGTGCGATCGCATTTACACCGCCGGCGAGAAGGAATATCTGGTCTGGCTTGAGCGCAAGGACAAAGGCGTGCCGGTCGGCGCGGCGGTCCAGAAGGAGATTATCGCGATCCGGGATGAGCTGGGGCTGGATTATCATTTTGATTTTGAGTGAGGGACTTTCATGGATGTTCAAAAAATACTGGGGATGACAGACCACACGTTACTGCGTGTAGGCTGCACGAAGTCGGAGATCGCGCAGATCTGCGAGGATGCGGTCACATACCGCTGTGCATCGGTTTGCATTCCGCCATGTTTTGTGAGTGATGCGAAAGAGTGTATCGGCGGTCGGGGCGGTGTGAAAGTCTGCACTGTGATCGGATTTCCGAATGGGTACAACACAGCGAAGGCGAAAGCCTGCGAGGCAAAAGGAGCTGTGGCAAACGGCGCAGATGAGATCGATATGGTCATCAATATGTCGTTGGTCAAAGACCGCAACTGGAATGGTCTGCGGGAGGAGATCAGGGCTGTCCGGGAAGTCTGCGGCGGGCGGGTTCTCAAAGTGATCATTGAGACTTGTCTGTTGACGGAGGACGAGAAGATAGCGCTTTGTCAGATTGTCACACAGTGCAAAGCGGATTTCATCAAGACATCGACCGGGTTTTCGACGGGCGGTGCCACGGCAGCAGATGTAGCTCTGCTGCGTGCACATGTTGGACCAAATGTCGGAGTCAAGGCTTCCGGTGGCATTCACTCACTGGAGGAAGCGCAGGCCATGATCGATGCGGGTGCTTCGCGGATTGGTGCGAGCAGTGTTGTGAAAGCAGCAAAAGAGGTGTGCGGGTAAAACGCGTTTCATCAAACAAGTTGAATCTGGTTGGCCTGAACCAGGCTGCCAAGGATGAACAGAGAGCTTTTAAGACAGCGTTTTTCTTTGCCATTATCGAGCTGATTGCCAGCGGTCTGTCCGGTGTTCTCGAAGATCAGAGGGATTTGCTGGATCTGCTGATCAAGATTTGCACGATCTTAGTCTTTGTTTTCACGGTCAACGGCATCAGTAATCTGGCGAAAGCGTATCATAACAATGCGCTGGTTTCGACAGGAAACAAGCTCATCATCCTCGAGACAATCCTGATGGCGCTGACAGTCATTCTTGATCATTTTCTCAAAGGAAGTGCTGCCGATATAGGGGATACTGTCGCCGCGATCCTGAATATTGTCATTTACATTATTTATCTGGGCTATTTGTCAAAGGCAAAGAAGATGCTGGCAAATTAAGCCGCAGGATATCAGATATTGAATGCCGCGCCTTAAGTGCGCGGCACTTTTTTAAAAGAAATAATCCATCACCATATTGATCTGCGCGGCATCAAGGGGCTCATCGTCCGTCTCAAATGTTACGATCAGGTTGTGAAATGGTACATACCCGTGCAGTGCATACAGTTCTAGCGCATGCACCGCGCGCTTGATGTAGCGCGGCCGGTCCATCATCCCGAAATGATCCCAGTAAATGATTCCGCCGCTCTGAGGATGCCTGATCGCAAAATCCGGGTGAATCGTCTCATCGCCGAGCGTCAGCGGATCCTCATATCGGAATGCAAGACTCCCGGTAAAGAGCGTGTTGTCGATCATCGCCTCAGATTTTGACCGTACGATATGCCCGGACAGGCACTCGATGACTCTCTTTTCCTGAAACGGTGCGCTGGTCGCTCCCGGCCTGCCCGCCCACGCGGCGAGCGGTGCATGTTCAATCGGAAAGCATTCTTTCAGGAGCCGTCCGGCTCCCTCATTTTCAAAAAGATAACGCGAAGCCCTGCCCATATCCTTCGGGAACATTTTTTGATAACCCATGATTGCCCGCCGGCTCGCTTCCAGATCTTCAAGCATTAATTCAAGATATCTCTTATAGGCCAGATCACGGGCGAGGTGGCGGTCTTTTTTGGAAATATAAACCGCCGGTTTGTTTGGAAGTTTTTGCTTATATGTATAATAATTTCCTTTCTTAGCAATTCTCAGCATACCCTCCGGGCTTTTTGATAATGCTGCTTTTAATGAGGCTATTTTCGAGTCGATCTGGTTGAGCCTGGCTTTAAAATTGGGATGGTACATATGAGTTAGCCTTTCTTGTGTGATTTAGAATTGAATAAGAATACCATTTACGGGTGAGGATGTAAATACGAATCAATGTAAAATCGATCGACACTTTTCGACGGTTTTTGGCATGGCAGTTTATTTTCCCAATTAAGACCTTATGATAGTTAGTTGGGAAAGAATACGACAAGAAATCATAATTATTTTCCTGATTTGAGGTGATGAAAAGCGGATCGGAACAAAAATAGAAGAGGTTCATCTAAAAATTGTTTCAGTCAGGGGCAGTAGCCTTGATATTGGGAAAAAATGTTTCGTATTTGGCTGAATTTTGTTTCATATGGTAGTTGCCGGGTTCTTATTGGGAAAATAATACGGATGCCGTCTGTTCAGCTTGGATGGCTCTGTATGATACCCCCACAAATGCCCCTCACCCCTTTACAAATCACAACATATTGATTTATTTGGCCATCAGTGGTAAAATGCCTCCAAATGGTGTTTTTTAACAGGAGGTAAAAACGGGACACCATTAGCGCCTGGACCGTAATGGGTTGACGAGGTTTGGCAGTTATCGAAAGACTCGGCGGATGCTGCCACGGCCAGCCGCAGTGCATAAGCTGCGGCATCGATGGGTCGAAAGGAAGAGAGCAAAAAGCAGAATCAACACTGTAACAGAGGCTCTTGCATCATCGCGAATGCCGGAGCGCTTGCACAGCAGCACCGGTAAATATAAGAATAAGAAGGAGACAAGTATGTATACAATTCAGGACTTGTATGACCTCGATCATACTCTGGCCGGAGATTACCTGCGCCAGTTTACGTATCCGTGGGAAGCACTCGCCGGGATTAAAGATTTTATTCTGCAGCTCGGACCGACGCTTGATCCCGAAGAGTATGAAGAGAGAGAGCCAAATGTATGGGTGCACAAGACGGCGAAGGTATTTCCGTCGGCTTATCTCGGTGCGCCGTGTATTATCGGGCCGAATACGGAAGTGCGCCACGGCGCATTTATCCGCAGCGCGGCGCTGGTCGGCGACACTTGTGTGGTCGGCAACTCTGTTGAGCTCAAGAACGTGATCCTCTTTGATCATGTGCAGACGCCGCATTACAACTATGTGGGAGATTCGATCCTCGGCTATTACAGCCATATGGGGGCGGGCTCGATCACATCCAATGTCAAGAGCGACAAACAGCTCGTTGTCGTGCACAACGGCACGGAGCATATGGAGACCGGCATTAAGAAATTCGGCGCCATGCTCGGCGATCACGTCGAGGTCGGCTGCAATGCCGTCTGCAACCCAGGCACGGTGATCGGGAGAAACTCAAACGTTTACCCGACTTCCTGTGTCCGCGGGGTCGTGCCGGAGAACAGCATTTATAAAAACAGTGGGGAGATCGTCGAGAAGAATTGATGACGCGAAACGATAAAGTGACGCAGCTGATATGGATGGAGAGCCTTGCCACTGTATGAAGCTAATATGAGTTAAATGCGGATGACAGGATTTGAACCTTCCCGGCGAGAAATAAAATAATTTATAAAAAGGAGATATCAATTATGAGAATCGTTATTCAGGATAATTATGACAAGATGGCTTTGTGGGCAGCAAACTACATTGCCGACAAGATCAACAACCACACAGAGGACCGTCCGTTTGTACTCGGCCTGCCGACAGGCAGCTCACCGATCGGTGTCTATAAGGAGCTGATCCGCAAGAACAAGGCCGGTGAAGTATCATTTAAAAATGTTGTGACATTTAACATGGACGAGTATGTGGGGCTGCCGCACGAGCATGACCAGAGCTACTGGTATTTCATGCATGACAACTTCTTTGATCATCTTGTCGATCTGCCGGAGGAAAATATCAACATGCTCAACGGCATGACCGATGATCCGGAAGGCGAATGCCGCAGATACGAGGAGAAGATTGCCAGCTATGGCGGCATTGATCTGTTCATGGGCGGCATCGGCGTTGACGGCCACCTGGCATTTACCGAGCCGTACACGAGCCTGTCAAGCCGCACCGGTGTGCGCGCGCTGACGACAGACACCCGCATTGTAAACTCCCGTTTCTTCGGCAATGACCCGGAGAAGGTTCCGGCGACAGCTCTGTCAGTCGGCATCGGCACGGTCACGGATTCTAAGGAAGTTCTCGTGCTGATCTCCGGCCACAACAAGGCCCGTGCGCTTGCAGCCACCGTCGAGGGCGGCGTGTCCCAGAAATGGACCTGCAGCGCTCTTCAGCTGCACAACGGCGCGATCATCGCCTGCGACGAGGAGGCCTGCGGCGAACTCACTGTCGATACCTACAAATACTTCTTAGATATCGAGAGGGGTGAGCGTCTGTAATGGGTAAATACTTCGGAACAGATGGCTTCCGCGGGGATGCCAACAAAACACTGACATTTGAACACGCGGTCAAGATCGGCCGGTTTCTTGGCTGGTACTACGGAGCCCGCATTGGTAAGAAGGCTGACATTCTGATCGGCAAGGACACCCGCCGCTCATCCTATATGTTTGAGTATGCGCTGTGTACCGGTCTGATGGCAGCAGGTGCAGATGCGTACATTATGCACGTCACGACGACCCCGTCGGTCGCCTACACGACGCGCGTCGACAATTTTGACTGCGGTATCATGATTTCCGCTTCTCATAATCCGTTCCATGACAACGGCATCAAGCTGCTCAATGCGAACGGCGAGAAGATGGAGGA
>CADBOU010000037.1 GCA_902796355.1 uncultured Lachnospiraceae bacterium | reverse complement strand
TGGCGGGGATTGCGCAGCAATCCATAATCACACAACAGAAGGTGTTGTGGCGGGGATTGCGCAGCAATCCATAATCACACAAACAAACTACAAAGGAGTACCCATGAAATTTGGAATTCATACACTGGATGAGTTTGACCTTGCGGGCAAGACAGTTCTGTGCCGCGTGGACATGAACCAGCCGGTAGATAAGGCGACTGATACATTAAAGAGCACACAGCGCATTGAGGCCTGTGCGCCGACGGTCAAGGAAATCTCCGACAAGGGAGCCAAGCTCGTCCTGATGGCCCACCAGGGCAGCGATATTGAATACGAAAACTTTTACTGCACCAGACCGCATGCCAAGGTCCTCTCTTCCCTGATCGGAAAAGAAGTCAAATGGATCGACGATGTCTGCGGTCCGGCGGCGCGTGAAGCGATCAAGGCACTGAAAGACGGAGAGATCCTTCTCCTGGACAATGTCCGCTTCTGCTCTGAAGAACAGACACTGTTTGAGATGAAGCTCAACCTGACACATGAGCAGCAGGCACAGACAGAAGTCGTGACCAAGCTGGCACCGCTTGGTGATCTGTATGTGTGTGACGCCTTTGCGGCATCTCACCGCGATCAGCCGACACTGTGCGGCTTCGAGCAGGTGATGCCGTCTGCGATGGGCAGACTGTTCGAGAAAGAGTACGTCGTCATCTCTGAGCTCATGGAATCCCCGGAAAAACCGTGCGTCTTCGTGCTCGGCGGATCCAAGATCTCTGATGCTTTCATCATGATGGAGACAGTGCTCGGCGGCGGATCTGCAGATAAGGTACTGACCGGCGGTCTTGTCGGCAACATTCTGCTTCATGCAGTCGGAAAGCCGATCGGACAGAAGAGCGTTGATTTCATTTATGCAAAGAACTATGAAGACTATATTCCGAAGGCCAAGGCTCTGTACGATAAATATGCAGACCGTATCGTCCTTCCGGAGGATCTGGCAGGTGTGACAGACGGTGTCCGTCACGAGTACACTCTGGATGAAGTGCCGGAGGATCTGTCAGCCATCGATATCGGCAGCAAGACAATTGCCGCCTATGAGAAGGCAATCGCTGAGGCCAAGACAGTCTTTGTCAACGGCCCGATGGGTGTCTTTGAGGAAGCGCCGAGCGAGGCCGGCACAAAAGCCGTCTTTGAGGCTCTTGCAACAACAGATGCTTACACCGTTGTCGGCGGCGGTGACAGTGTCACAGCCAGCAGAAAATATAAGGTGGCTGACAAACTCGGTTATGTCTGCACAGGCGGCGGAGCCCTGATCCGGTTCCTGACAGGGGAAGAACTTCCGGTTGTTAAGGCGCTGCGCCACGCTGCAGAGGCATTTTAAAGGAGAAATACAAAGTGAAGCTTGAATTTGGTTACGGAAAAGGCGTTCAGACAGTTGAAGTCCCTGATAAGAATCTGATGGGCGTGCTGGTGGCCAACGAACTGGAGCATGAGCGCAGAGGCGCGGACGCCGTGGATTATGCACTGGCCAATCCGATCGGCGCGCCGAAGCTCGCTGAGAC
This sequence comes from uncultured Lachnospiraceae bacterium, assembly GCA_902796355.1. Taxonomy (GTDB): domain Bacteria; phylum Bacillota; class Clostridia; order Lachnospirales; family Lachnospiraceae; genus RUG842. The sequence continues at coordinate 1,895 of CADBOU010000037.1, read as the reverse complement.
GGTTAAGCCCGGTCAGAAAGTCGCGATTATCACAAGCGATATTTCCAGACCGCTTCCCAGCTACGATGTTCTCCCCTCCGTTCTGCGTGAACTGGAGGCAGCAGGCATCCCGGATGAGGATATTACAGTGATTTTTGCTCTGGGCTCACACAGAGAACAGACGGAAGAAGAACGCAGAAGGCTGGCTGGCGACTATGCATTTGACAAAGTTAAGTGCATCGATTCAAACCCGAATGACTGCATCCTGATGGGGACCTCTTCCAACGGTACACCGTTTGCAATTGACCGGAGAGTCGCGGAGGCTGACTTCCGCATCGCGCTGGGCAACATCGAATTTCACTATTTTGCCGGCTACTCCGGTGGTGTCAAGGCATTGATGCCGGGTGTCTCCACACCGGAGGCCATCCAGGCCAATCATTCGCTGATGGTATCACCGGATGCATGCGCCGGAAAGCTGGAGGGCAACCCGGTCCGTCAGGATCTGGAGGAAGCGTTAAACTACTGTCCGATTCACTATATTGTCAATGCCGTTCTTGATGAACACAAGCATATCGTGTATGCTGTTGCTGGCGATGTCATCAAGGCTCACCGCGTCGGATGCGAGTATCTCGACAAGATGTACCGCAAGCCGATTCCGAAGAGAGCGGATATCGTCCTGGTATCACAGGGCGGCGCTCCGAAGGATGCCAATCTCTATCAGACACAGAAGGCACTCGACAACTCCAAGCATGCCGTGGCCGACGGCGGCACGATCATCGTGATCGGCGCCTGTAATGAAGGCCTGGGCAGCGCCAAGTTTGAAGAGTGGCTGGTCGGTTCCAAGACTGCTCACGAGATGGTGGAGAGGATCGGACGCGACTTCCAGCTGGGAGGCCACAAGGCGGCGGCCATCGGTATGGTGCTGGAGCGCGCCAACATCGATCTGGTATCCGAGATGGATGACGATTTTGTGCGGAGCATTTTCTTAAATCCGCAGCCGTCGGCGCAGAAGGCATTTGACGAGGCGATGGAAAAATATGGTCCGGATGCCACCGTCATCGCCATGCCGTTCGGAGGTGCGACGCTTCCGATCGCAGAAAGCTAAGAACTAGAAAGATCACCTCGGCGCTGCATAAAGATGCGCTGAATACAGAGAGGAGAAATAATCAATGGATTATGCAAAAGAGTCCCTCCGTCTGCACGAAGAGTGGAAGGGTAAAATCGAAGTAGTCGCGACTGTTCCGGTAGAGAGCAAAGACGATCTGTCACTGGCTTACACACCTGGTGTTGCACAGCCGTGTCTTGAGATTCAGAAAGATATCGAAAAGTCTTATGACTTAACACGCCGCCACAATCTCTGTGCGGTTATCACAGACGGAACAGCCGTTCTCGGCCTTGGCGATATCGGTCCGGAAGCCGGTATGCCGGTTATGGAGGGCAAATGCGTCCTCTTTAAGTCCTTCGCTGATGTCGATGCATTTCCGCTGTGCGTAAAGTCCAAGGAAGTTGATGAGATTGTCAACACGATTTACATGATCTCCGGTTCCTTCGGCGGCATCAACCTCGAGGATATTTCAGCACCGCGCTGCTTTGAGATCGAGCGCAAACTGAAAGAAAAATGTGATATTCCGATCTTCCACGATGACCAGCACGGTACAGCTGTCATCACACTGGCAGGCCTGACCAACGCACTGCGCGTCACAGGCAAGAAAAAAGAAGACGTTAAGATCGTGACATCCGGTGCCGGCGCTGCGGCGATTTCCATCACCAAGCTCCTGCTCTCAGCCGGATTTAAAAATGTGGTCATGACAGACCGTCGCGGCATCATCTACAAGGGCCGTAAAGAAGGTATGAACTGGATTAAGGAAGAGATGGCTGAGATCACCAACCTCAGCGGCGAGCAGGGCACACTGGCA
>CADBOU010000036.1 GCA_902796355.1 uncultured Lachnospiraceae bacterium | reverse complement strand
CTGGCCGCAAAGAAACAGATGCCCAGGATTACGATCGCACTCAGCACGTTCGGGATATAGGAGATCACGGCATTGCCGATGTTGTTAAATGTCTCCATGCCCAGCACGTTGAAGGACTGGACGATAAAGAAGACGATGATGACCACATGGACCAGTGTTCCGATCACGCGGGAGAGCGGGTAGTTGCGCTGTGATTCACCGACGAAGCGCATGACTTTTTCATCCAGGCCGCTGGCCTCGATCAGACGCGAGGTGATCTGGCCTGCAAAGCGCGCGATGACGTTGCCGATGACGATGATCAGGACCGCGACGATGATGCTCGGGATAAAGTCAAAGATCTTATTGAGCATCTGGATGGCGGGGTTGCTGATCGCCGGGATATGGAGTGAACGCAGTGCGGTGATAATGATCGGAATCAGAATCAGCACGTAAATGATATAAGCCAGTGTGGCGGAGAGCTTGCCCTTGTCAGTGGTTGTCTCCACGCCGGCTTTTTCCTGCAGTTTATCGATCTTCAGGCGTTTGAAGATCGGGATGAGGAGCTGGCGCACGAGTTTGGCCAGCATAAATCCCACAACCAGGATGACGATGCATGCCAGGATGTTCGGCAGGTGATCCCAGAATGAGTGGAACATATTCATGATGGGGGCGGACGCGTGCCGGATGCCGAGCAGAGAGAAGATCGCCGGGATAAAGAGCAGGAAGACGATCAGATAGATCAGCGCGCCTAAGAATACAGAGAAGCTGCTCTCGCGCGGCGCCTGATCCGGCGCATCGCCGACGGCTTTCGGTGGATCGGCTGTCTGTGCGGCGGGCGCCTGCGTATCCGCTGTCTGCTCTGCGGCTTCGACGGGCGCTTCGCCTGCCTCGCCGGCGCCGGCTTTGGCTTTTTCGGCATTCTTGCTGGATGCAACTTCTTCATAGAGCTGCGCTTTGAGCTTTGTCTTGGACAGGCCGCGCAGCGCGAGCTTCTTGAAGATAGACGCCACGATAAAGGCGCATGCCAGAAGAAGGACCGCTTCGATAATATTTAAAACCGGTTCTATTGCAGTTAATATCTTATCCATACTCTCTCCCTCACTGTGCGTGGTGATGTTTGTTATATTTTACTCTGCAGGGCAAATATTTTCAACTGCGATAGCGGGCGGCATATGATATAATAGACGAGGGTTTTAAGAATCGTGGATGACCATCAGGAGACAATCAGTATCAAACAGCTGGTACAGGTGCTGGCGGCTGCTGCTGCGGCTGTTCTGCTGCTGCAGGCGATGGGGATCACATGCCTGATCAAATTTGTGACCGGCATCTCCTGCCCGGGGTGCGGGATGACGCGCGCATGGCTGTCGTTTTTGACCGGCCATCCGCACAGGGCGTTTGCCTATCACCCGCTCTTTCTGGTGCTGGTTCCGGTGGCGGCCTATTTGATTTTAAGAATCGTGCTGATCAGGAAGGGCGTTCAAAGACACCTGATCCGGCGGGCAGATTATATCCTGCTGACGCTGCTGTGCATCGCGATGTTTATCTGCTACGGCCTGCGCATGGCTGATCCGCATGATACTATTGTGGTCTGCCATCCGTCCGAAGGGATTGTTGGCCGGGCTTTTTCGTGGCTTTACACACGTTTTTTATAGAAAGGAAGAAAAGCGATGTTTTGTCCTAAATGTGGTAACCAAATCGAAGGGACTCCGAAGTTCTGTCCGAAATGCGGCGAGCCGCTTTCTGCGGATGCACCTGTCAGACAGGCCGGTGCCCAGGATCCTGCTCAGGGCGGCAGCCCGATGCCGGCAGCCGGTCCGTCGCCTTCCGGCGCCAACAGTACGATCGCACTGGTCGAAAAGATTCTGGCGGTGTGCTTCGGACTGTTTTTTGCGATCCGTGCTTTTGCGACGCTCGGCACACTCTTTCACCCGAGTTATTACAGATATTACTACAGGACAGGCTTTGGCACACTGATCGCTGTGCTCTGCCTGCTCCTGATAATCGCAGGTGCGCTGCTGCTCGGCCTTTCGATTGTCGGATACGGTCTGCTCGGCAAAGAAGAGCAGAAGAAGGATCTGCTGGTCATCGTCATGGCTGCGGCCGCTGTCCGGCTGGTGCTGGCGCTCTTCAGCTATGCTTTGCCGCCGTATCTGATCAACCGGTGGCTTGACTTTGTCATGGCGCTGGCTGCGGTCGTTCTGTTCTTCTCCCTGTGCTATGTACAGGATTCAGATATTTTCAGCAAGTTTAAGGGCAAATCTGCAATCAAGCAGGTGACAGACGGAGTCAAGACATTTTCGGAGGCCCTGCAGTCCAGAGGCTCCAAGACGACGCCTGCCGCTCCGGCAGCGACAACCGTTCCCGCTGCGCCGGCTGCGGCTGCCGGATCAGTGATTCCGGCGGAGGCGGCGCCGGCAGATCAGACAGGAACTGCCGGAGGGAGTGCCGGTGCCCAGCAGACCGCTTATACGCAGGCGCCGCCTGTGGGAACAGCTTTTTTGCCGACGGACAGGAGTATCGCTTTTTACATCATCCTGAGTGTCATCACCTGCGGTATCTACGGGTATTATTTCCTCTACACGATGGCGCGCGATACCAATGTCGCCTGTGCCGGTGACGGGGAGAATACGCCTGGACTGGCGCAGCTGATCCTGCTGAGTATCGTGACCTGCGGGATTTATGCCTACTACTGGGACTACAAGATCGGCAACCGCCTCTTTGCCAACGGCCCGCGCTACGGGCTGAACCTGACAGAGAACGGGACGACGGTATTGATGTGGGATATCATCGGACTGTTTATCATGGGCATCGGACACTATATTGCGATGTATGTGTTAATCAACAATCTCAACCAGATCTGCGCGGAGTACAACAAGAGAGTCAGCGCGTAAAAAGAAAGGGGAATGAAGAATGAAGTGGCATAAAAGATTTGCGATTCTGGCGTGCGTGTTCTTCGCGCTGACGATGTACACAGGTCATAAGCAAATATAATAAATCTTTGATGTTTATCAGCAATCGATATTAAACAAGCTTGTTTTCGGGTGATACACTTGAAGTGGTGCTAAAGGTCCGAAATGAGATATACAAATATCAAGCATTTAATTTGAAAGATAGTTATACGAAGGGAGATGTTAAACATGAGTCAGGTAGATATGACGATTGATGCACGCGGAGATGCTTGCCCGATCCCGGTTGTCAAGACCAAGCAGGCGATGGCCACGATGGAGAACAAGGGTGTTCTCGAGGTGCTTGTGGACAATGAGACGGCTGTCCAGAATGTCACCAAGATGGGACAGAAAAACGGTGCACAGGTGACCAGTGAGAAGCGCGCGGACAAGGAGTTTGCGATCACTCTGACGCTCTCCGGCGAGGCGCCTGCAGCAGCGGCCGGCGAGGCAGTTGCGTGCATGCCCGATGCCCGCTCCAATCAGATTATCGTCATTTCCAGCAATGTGATGGGTTCCGGTGATGATGTGCTCGGCGAGAAGCTGATGAAGGCGTTTATCTTTGCCGTCACACAGCAGGACGAGCTGCCGAAGGAGATGGTCTTCTACAATGGCGGCGTTAAGCTGACAGTAGAGGGATCTGAAGCGCTGGCTGACTTAAAGAGTCTTGAGGCGCAGGGCGTAGAGATCGTCAGCTGCGGTACATGTCTTGACTTCTACGGCCTCAAAGAGAAGCTGGCCGTCGGCTCGGTCACGAACATGTATGATATCGTGGAGCGCATGGAGAAGGCTTCCTCGATTGTCAAGCCGTCATAAGAGCAAACAATTCCAGGTACTCCCGTTCGACATCGATGAACGGACGTACTTCATAGGAAGGTTTTACGAGCGGTTCGCCTGGACAGGCGGGCTGCTCTTCATTTAACAGGATCTTTAAGTCGTACCAGAGCATCATGTCATCGATTTCTTTGACGACGGCAGTTTCTTCCGGCGTCAGATCGGAGCCCAGAAACTTCTCATAAATGGTGCTGAGCATCCTGGCTTCCAGCTCACGGTAAGCGGGCTGCGATTTCTTAAACGGACGCGGGACGTCGGATAAATAGCTCTCGCCCGCATCGTGCAGCAGGCATGCCAGGACGAGGCGCTTTGAAAGGCCTCTGGCGGCCGCCTCTCTGGCACAGATGATGCAGTGCTGTCCGACTGAGTAAAAGGTTTTTACCTGTCCGTTGCCGCGGCAGATCAAGGAGAGGGCATGCGCGATATCCTCAATCTCAAAATCCTCCGGTTTCGGATCAGTCGGAACCATGTGGATCCCGGTGTATGTGGTAATATAATCAGCCATGGCTGTGCCTCTTTTCTTTTTTAGATTCTTGATAGCCATCATACACCCCGCGCGGTTTGCAAGCAACCAGTTAAATTCATTGCGGCCTATTTATGATAATGATATACTGTACTATATAAAAACTGAAACGATCACAACAGGAGGAAACCATCATGAAATGCCCGTTTTGCGGAGAAATTATCCAGGATGACGCACTGTTTTGTACCAACTGCGGAAAGAAACTGCCGGTGGGTGTGCCGACACCTGTTCAGCCTGCTGCTCCGGCTCCGATCCCGCAGCCTGCCGCCGCTCCGGCAACACCTGATCCGGCCCCGCAGCCGGCCGCAGATCAGCCGGCTGTGACAGTTCCGAGCGACCGCGACGATGCGCTCGCGGCGCAGGTCAAGGGCTATCTGGATGAGAGACGCAGCGAGCTGCAAAAGGCTCTTTCAGAAAATGAGCAGTTGAAAGCTGACAATAAAAAGCTGGTCGAAAAGCTGGAGGCCATCAAGGCGGAGAGCGCCGGACTTCCGGCACAGATCGAAGATCTCAAAGCGCAGCTTGCGGAAAAAGAGAGTGCTTTAGATAAGGTACAGGGCGAGCTTGACGGCGCACGGCGCCTGATCGGGCAGCAGGAACAGGAAAAGCGTGAGCTCTCTGATAAAGTCGCTGCACTGACAGCAGCGGCAGCAGCTGCCACTGTGGAAGCTGCCGCACCTGAAGCGCCGGCCGCACCGGAACCTGCCCCG
>CADBOU010000035.1 GCA_902796355.1 uncultured Lachnospiraceae bacterium | reverse complement strand
ATAAGGGATTCGAACCCTCGACCTCCAGATTGCGAACCTGGCGCTCTCCCAGCTGAGCTAATGCCCCGAAACTGATAAACATTTTATCGCACATCCCCTCAGTCTGTCAATGACAAAAACCACCGACGGGCGATACTATATATCAAAACAGACCGCCGGAAAGGCGGTCTGAAATGTATCTGTCAGCATTATGCGGGTTCAGAGTTTAAAACTGGTAATCTCATCTGATGCATCGAGCACATAGATGTCATCACCAATGTAGATGCACCGCCGCACGCTGTCATTTGCCACTTCAAAATTCTTCAGCTCTTCAATCGTATCGCCTGCCTTAAAGACCAGGACGCCGCCGCGCACTTTCTCAACTGCTGTGCCATCAGCAGTCTCGGCAGCCTCGCTTCGGGACTCTTCAGCATCTCCCGTCTCGGCATCTTCAATGATCACATCATCCTCAATCCACTGTTCATCGCTGACTGCATACGGAATGGCCAAATACCCTGCCTTTGTATTTTGCAGGATGGCATGATGGTCATACTGCGCCTCACTGTCATAATCCGGATACTCCTTCGCATCGAGCACCTTCGGCGCAGACGGATCACTGATATCAAAGAGCGCGATCTTCATGCCATTTGACATCTCTCCGCCGTATCCGTTGTCTTCTGTTGCATAACCGATTCCGACGAGCCGTGTGTCAGAGACAGGCACAAGCTGCGTTGAAAACCCTGTGATCTCCACTTCGCCGTCGATCTTCGGATCTTTCGGATCAGACAAATCCAGGATAAACAACGGATCGATCTGCTCATATGTGATCACATAAGCGCGCTCGCCCATGAAACGCACCGCCTCGATATGCTCATCACGGGCAAATCCTGCGACACTGCCAATCTGTTTTAAATTGCTGTCCAGAACATAGAGATTGTTGACATCTCTTCCGTTCTTATTGGCTGTTGTAGCGATTCTGAAATAACCGTCCTTCTCATCCATCGCAAACTGGCCGATAATCGAGCCGCGCACCTTGCCGGCTGTATCAAAATTAATCTTCCCGTCTTTAAGCTTCGTCTTTGCCAGTCTTGTGACCGCTGTGCTCCCGGAATAATCGAGACATGCGACGTACAGATTTTCTGTGTTACAGTAAATATCTCCGGAGGCTCCCAGGATGGCTTTGCTCTGGCTGTCGATCTCTTTGCCGGTTTTAAAATCAACAGAACTGACAACCACATAGGACAGGGTGTCTGTGTTCTTAAACGCACAAACATCCTTGATGTCCATCTTTTTAAAGCCGTTTTCCTGCGTGACAAAAGGCAGGATATGCCCTGACCGCGCATAATCATTTGTCACCAGATAGACGGTTCCATGAACCACACGGCTGGATACCAGCGTGCCTGACTGTTCAAAATGTCCAAGTTCTTTGGGCTTTGCGGGATCAGAGACATCAAAGGCTGTCGCCAGTGTGGTATGCCCGCTGTTTCCATAGAATGTACCGATTGTAACCAGACGGTCGCCATCCAGATACATGTTATCAATATCCGTATCTTCATCAAACTTGCTGATCGTCGCTATCTTTTTGGCTTCGCCATCCTTAGCCCGGTAAATGTCAATCTCTCTGTAACCGGTTACGCAATAGATATACTTTCCGTCCGTCTTGATGATATCAGCCTCATCGACGTCATCCACCTGTTTATATGTCTCGGAATAACCTTCTGCCTTTGTCGCATCTTCCGCAACACCGGCAAGCGGAACTTCCCCATCCAGAATAATGCCTTCCTGGCTGTCCCGGGCATCCGCTATCAGTTTGCTGATCTCATCTTCACTGTCAAATGTCTGTAAGCCTTTCGCCACCTGAGCACTCTCAGATGACCCGCTCGTGACGCCTCTGGCTTTGCCGGGATCCCCGATCTGCGTCGCGGAGCGGATCGTGGGAACTGCAACAAGCACTGCGACAAAACAGGCTGCCAGCACTGCTATATATTTCCAGCGCGTAGGCCATGTTCGCTGCGGTGCATGTATGGTCTCGACAGGCTTCTCTTCCGGCTGCACCTGCTCAATCATTCTGAGCATGTTTTCAGCCGACAGAGAGTCAGGCGTCTCCACCTGATCCTGATCGAATAAGTTTTTGATGACATCAAAATCGTTCATGTTCCTATCCCTGTTACTGCACACTTCTCTCTTCCAGACAGCCCCGCATTTTTTTCAGGCTCCTGGAGAGCTTAGAGCGCACACCTCCCGCTGTCAGCCCCGTCATATGGCCGACTTCCGCGCTTGTAAATCCACCCACTACCGACAGGAGGACAACATCCCGTTCCTGATCGGACAGTGTCTGCAATGCCTTTGAAAGGTCTAAACTCTCTGTCAGAGTGGAAATCTGATCATGTTCCTCCGCCCCGTCAGGGCGCTTGGTTCCCGGTTTGACGGGCGTATCATTGGCTGATTCGGTCATCTGTGTCTGCGCTGCCGCTTCAATCTTCTCCCGTTCACGGATCAAACTTTTGATCTTGCGGTTGCAGCATCCTGAAAGAATACGGAAAATCCATGTCTTGAATGCTTCACTGCTGCGCAGATTGCGGATCTGGCGCCAGGCATCCAGCACACAATCCTGTACCGCATCCTCGGCATCCTCACGGCTGCCAAGCTTATAGAAGGCATAGCGGTACATGCTTTCCCTGGATTGATCATAGAGATCGCAGAAAGCTTTGGGATCGCCCTCTCTGGCCATATCGATCAGCTGATTGTCAGTGAATACGAAAATGAACATGATCATTATCTCTCTGGATAAAACAAGCAATGAATGCTTTCATTGATATAAGTTTACAGCTAAATGCATAGCGTTGCAACGGGTTCTCTCCAAAACAGAAAACGCCCCGGGATTTCTGCCCCCGGGGCGTCTGTGAACGGATCTAAAAGACTGTATACGCTTTGAACCGGCACCTTACATCAGCTTGCGGAACATCGCCTCGAAATCAGCCAGCGAAGCCTCTTTCGGGTTGCCCGGTGCGCAGGCGTCAGCTGCCGCAGACTCGCACAGGAACGGAAGGTCTTCTTCCTTCAGTTTCTCCAGCTTTGTCGGAATGCCTACATCGATCGACAGCTGCTGTACCGCATCGATTGCCGCTTTGCGGAATGCATCCTGATCCATACCGGTTGTGTCTACGCCAAATGCCTCAGCGATCTCTTTGTACTTATCACCTGTGCACTCTTTGTTAAAGTCCATGACGATCGGCAGCATCATCGCGCAGGCGACACCGTGCGGTGTATCGTAGACCGCGCCGAGTGTGTGTGCCATGGAGTGCGCAATGCCCAGGCCGACATTGGAATACGCCATCGCGGTCACATACTGCGCCAGCGCCATACCCTCGCGCCCGTCCGGATCATTTTCAACAGCGGCGCGCAGATTCTTTGCAATCAGCTTAATAGCCTCAAGGTCCAGGCAGTCCGACAGTGCCCAGGCACCTTTCGTTGTGTAGCCTTCAATTGCATGTGTCAGTGCATCCATACCGGTCGATGCAGTCAGGCCCTTTGGCATCGAAGCCATCATGTCCGGATCCACTACAGCGACATCCGGGATGTCATTAGGGTCGACGCAGACAAATTTTCTCTTTTTCTCAACATCGGTAATGACATAGTTGATCGTAGATTCAGCGCCTGTACCGCCGGTTGTCGGGACAGCGATCGTAAAGACGGTGCGGTTCTTTGTCGGTGCCACGCCCTCCAGTGAGCGCACATCATAATACTCCGGATTGTTGACAATTATACCGATGCCCTTTCCTGTATCCATCGAGGAACCGCCGCCGATTGTAATCATAAAGTCAGCACCGGATGCCTTGTAGGCATCTACACCCTGCTGCACATTTTCAATCGTGGGATTGGGTTTAATGTTGGAATACACTTCAAAGTCGATCCCGTTCTCTTTCAGAAGATCTGTCACTTTATCGGTCACACCAAATTTAACCAGATCCGGATCGGAAGCGACAAACGCTTTCTTAAATCCCTTTGAAGCCACGATACCCGGGATTTCCTGAATCGCGCCGTGTCCGTGGAAAGACATGCCGTTTAACACAAAACGATTGACTGCCATTAGATAGTACCTCCTTGCATGTTGTCTGTCATGTTATAAATGCACGAAGTTTACAAATATCTCACTTCGATATTATTTTAACACACCATTCTGTCAATTGCCACCCTCTCAACGCCGGATCGCTGTTTCAATCCGGTTCAGATCATCATGACTGTATGTGATGCTCTCGGTCATATGCCTGATGATGGAAACTGATATCTGATCTCCTTCTGCCATAGGATCATAGGGCTCTCCCGCATATGTAACGATCATTTTTACCGATCTGTCCTCTCCCGAATACTCCATCGTAACCCAGACCGGCAGTCCCTGCCCTGTGTTTCTGATATGCGGCATCAGCGTCTGCAGGACAAGTTCTTCAAAGACCAGTCCGATGCGGCGCAACTCATCGGGTGAGACCATGGTCTCCCTGCCGAAGACCTCTATCCTGCGCATGATCGATGCATAGTCAACCTCATATGATTCAATGGCGTAAGATGCCGTTTTGAGCTGCCTGAGAAACTGCCTTGTCCTCTCTTTCCGAGGATGATCAAAAATCTCTTCAGGACTGCCTTCTTCATAAATGATGCCCTGATCCATAAAGAACACCCGGTTGGACACTTCGCGGGCAAATTTCATCTCGTGGGTGACAATCATCATCGTCATCCCCTCATCGGCTAGGCTCTTAATCACCGATAACACTTCTGCCGTCATTGTGGGATCAAGGGCCGATGTCGGCTCATCAAAAAGCATGATCTCCGGTTTCATCATCAGCGCGCGCACAATCGCCACCCGCTGCTGCTGACCGCCTGAGAGCTGATCCGGAAAGCGGCCTGCCCGATCCGCGAGATTCACCCGTTCCAGGAGCCTCATCGCTTCGTGCAGCGCCTTGTCCGCCGGCATATGCAGCACATCCATCGGCGCATTCATCACATTTTCAAGGACAGACATGTTCTGAAATAATTGAAAATCCTGAAAGACCATCCCCATCTTCTGGCGCACACGGCGGATATCACAGTGAGAATCTGTGATGACTTCGCCATCCACCGTTACCGTCCCTCTGGTTGGCTCTTCCAGCTGATTCAAACAGCGAAGGAATGTAGACTTTCCGGAGCCGGAAGGACCGATGATGGAAATGACATCGCCTCTGTTGACCGTTGCGCACACATCCTTAAGGGGTGTCGAATTGTCAAACTCTTTGCATAGATGTTCGATCTGAATCAAACTCATTTTATTCTACCTTCCCCGCTTTGCTTTCTTCTGTATATCAATCCGGCTTAAAATGGCATTCATCATCAATGAAATCACCCAGGCAAGGGCAAAATAGATCAGTGCCGTGACAATGAGCGGGAAAAACGCCTCATAAGTGCGGCTCCTGATGATATCGCTCATCTTGGTGAGATCCCGGATGGCAATATAGCCGACGACCGATGTGCTCTTGAGAAGATTGATCATTTCCCCCCGTAAGACCGGCAGAAAATGAATAGCCGCCTGCGGAAATACATATTTATAAAACGCCTGGCGCTCGCTGTATCCGAGGGCAAGCGCTGCCTCCCGCTGCCCCGGATCAATGCTCTCAATGCCTGAACGCATGATCTCTGAGCCGTAGGCGCCGAAATTGAGTGTAAATCCCACGATGGCCACAGCGATCGCCGGCCAGCCGGTCCTGGCAAAAACCAGATAGTAAAGAATCATGAGCAGAACCACGGTCGGCGTTCCCTGCAGAAACCGCACATACCAGTCGCAGACCCGGTTTGCAAGCGGGCTTTCCGTGCGCCGGTACAGGCAGATCCCCAGCGAGAGGGCCGTCCCGAAAATGATTGACAAAAGCGTAATCAGAATCGTCGTGGCCAGACCTTTGACAATCAGAATCCACCTGTTCTCACGAATGAAATTTTTCTTAAAGCTCTCTTTCAGGTAGTAGAATACACTATGTGGTTTGCTGTCTTCGCGTTCCTCTTGCGCGGCAAGGTCTTCTGCGCGGACCGCCACCACAATCCCTCCTTCGCTGACAGGATCAGAAAAAAGCACACTCTCCTCGCGTTCCGGCGTGACATTCATGGATGTCGTAAAATCGTAGCGCCCCGAGGCCAGCGCCGGAATCCTGGCTGAAAAATCAACCTCACCGATCTCCAGAGCATAGCCTTTCTCCCGGCAGAACCGGGCCGCCACATCGATGTCATATCCAACATTCTTTCCGTCTTTAATATAGGAAAACGGCTCATCAGTCGATGTCGTGATAATGTGAATCGTCCCGTTTTCACCAGTTAGATCAGTCAGATCAACAACCTTCTTCTCATCGTCGGCGCCAAACCAGATCTGATCGATCTCTTCGTAAGTACCATCTTCTTTCAGCTTCTTCAAAAAAGCGTTGAACTGGTCGCAAAGCTCTTTCTCCGCGGCGTCGTCTTTGCGGAATGCAAAAGAGTACCGGTTGTTGGTAAGTCTCTCCTTGATATAATCAATCTTCGGCTCCTCGGCATGAATGCTCTTCAGCGCCGGCTCATCGCCGAGGTAAGCATCAATCTTTCCTCCCAGCAGCGCCGCATTGAGGTTTGGATACCCGTCAAAAAACAGATGCTCGCTGTTGGGAAAGTATTTTTCACTTTCCGCTTCCATGTTGGTGCCGGTCAGCACGCCGATCTTTTTTCCGTCGTAATCCTGATAGCTGACCTCTTCTGCGGACTGCTCCTTCTGGTCTGTCTGTCCCTGATCCCACAGCCCTGCCAGTACAATGACAGCAACAAGCATGAACAGAACGATAATTGTAATCAGATTTGTGCGCCTGATGCGCTGTTCTTTTTTCATAAACGGCTCACTTTCTGTGTTACTTTCATTTTACGTTACAGAACTTAAAATCTCAATCAGATATATTTCCATCTTCTTTTATAAGATTTCACAATCCTTTTTTATTTCAAACACAACTTCGTCACAACTTCCCTGTACTATATAATCAACAGAAGGGACAAAACACCAACCAAACCTAACAAAAACCTTCTTTTTCATAGTTCTCCTACTAAAAAACCCGGGACAACAAGTCCCGGGTTTCCTCATGATATCATCTCCTGATCCTGATAAAGCTATCTCATTCCGATGATCATGCCCAGCGCAAACGGCACCAGCCAGATCATCCAGACAGTCAGACTGTACTTATGAAAGCTCTGAAGCTGCTCTTTATCGTTTTTCATCAGTGCCTTGGTCCCCCAGATCGCATGAACCAACATCAATAACAGTGCCAGCATCCCCGTGATCCCGTGCGCTGTAAAGAGCGAGCTGTTATTCTGGCCGCTCATCTGAAACATCTGATGTGTGCCGATCGTATCCATCACAAAGCCGAGCCAGAAAAACAATAAGTGCACAGGCTTAAGCTCTCTGGCGCGATGCTCGGACCAGACACCGATGGTATAGAAAACCAGTGCCAAGGTGATGGCTATCACAGCTTTCATTAGTTTTGGATCCATTGTTCACCTCCCGCTTGTGCCGCCTCTACTTACGTACAAACTGTGTATCCTGAGGTCCTGACTCATCAGATACAAACCGCTCCACCTTCATGTGAAGATCATATTTTTCTCTCAAAACTGCGATCTCCTGCATCATGGAAGAAGCGTGGTGCACATCGAGCGCCGCCTGATCACTCCAGCTGTCAATCAACAGCACCGTCTCCGGATCATTCATCGGAAAAAAGTACTCATAGCGCAGATTCCCCTTCTCTGCGCGGATCCTGTCCGCTGTGCCGGAAGACTCCATTTCCTCAGCAAACTTTCGTGCGCTTCCATTGATCCCTGTGTAATACAGGTTGACTGTTAAACTCATTGTATCTCCTCCAAATAATCTTTCAGTACCTTAAGCCCGAGCATCGGCACGCAGAAGCGTTCACGGTTGATTTGTATCTCATCCCACACCTCATCGATATCAAACCAGCGCACCTCGGACAGCTCACTCGTCTGAAGATGCAGCCGCTCAATGTCAACCGGTTCTTCGTACACGTAAACTCTGGCAACTTCATTATCTTTAAAGAGCTTCCCATGAAACTCTTTCTCATAGCTGTTTGTGAACATCCCGGCGTATGTCAGCTGATCGCTTCGCGCACTGATTCCAAGCTCCTCCTCCAGTTCACGAAGAGCCGACTCCAGGGGCTGGGACCCTGCAGGGATATGCCCCGCCGACGAGGTGTCGTACATCCCCGGAAATGAATCCTTATCATCACTGCGCTTTTGCATCAGGACCTGTAGCTTACCGCCCGCTTCCCTGATCACCCAGACATGGGCTGTCCTGTGGCGGATCCCGTCCCGGTGCGCCTCGTCGCGGCTGACTGTCTGACCAGTTGGCTCACCGTTTTCATCACATATATCAAAGTATTCCATATAATCTCCTGTACATCATGGCT
>CADBOU010000034.1 GCA_902796355.1 uncultured Lachnospiraceae bacterium | reverse complement strand
TAAGATGACTACAGAAGAATTTATCGCAGCGATCAAAGAACTGTCTGTTCTTGAGCTCAATGATCTTGTAAAAGCTTGTGAAGAAGAATTTGGCGTATCCGCAGCAGCCGGTGTTGCAGTCGTAGCAGCAGGCGGCGCAGCTGAGGCAGCAGAAGAGAAGAGCGAATTTGATGTCGAGCTGACATCCTTTGGCGATTCCAAGGTTAAGGTTATCAAGGTTGTCCGTGAGGTCACAGGCCTTGGTCTTAAGGAAGCTAAGGAAGTCGTTGACGGCGCTCCGAAAGTTATCAAGGAAGCAGTCACCAAGGAAGAGGCTGAGGAGATCAAGACAAAGCTTGAGGAAGTTGGCGCCACAGTTACTCTCAAGTAATCTTCTTACTAATCAAAGATCACAAAACCCGGCATGGTACCCATGCCGGGTTTTTGTATTTATGAACGAGGCTGCCTCGCCGGGCAGCCTCGCTGATCATCCTTAAACTAAGCCGAGATGCTGTTATGCTTCAGCCTTCTTTTTAAGTCCCGCCAGCAACATCATGATGTCGTTGGAGCGCTGCACAAAGGCAGTCATCTCTTCCGGCGGCAGCGGGTGATTGGCGATGCGGGCCATATCGTAGAGCTGCTTGCAGATGACGGTGCTGTTCTTGGAGCGCTTGTGCTCAGTAATGTACTGAACCAGCGGATGGTTGGCATTGACGATGAGCGTCGCGTCATTGTCCAGCATGTCGGGTGAGCTGGTATCGATTCCGTACATGCGCATCATATCCTGCATGCGGCGGCCCTCTTCGCTGGTGACCAGCATGGAGGCCACGGATTCGTCCTTCAGATGCTCGACCTTCAGCAGCAGATTGTCTTTTCCAAGAGCTTTTTTGAAGATATCAGAGATAGTCTCTGTCTCTTTGGCTGCGGACTCGGCATCGCCGGAGCCATCCTTTAAGGTGTCGTCAATCTCTGCGTCAATGCGCTTGAAGCTCAGGTGCTCATTTTTCTGTTCGAGCTGCGAGATAAAAGGCGTATCGATCGAGTGGGTCAGATAGACGGCGTCGAGTCCCTCAGCCTTAAACACCTTGATATACTGGCTCTGCTGGATCGGGTCTGTGATATAGTAGACGGTCTTTTTCTCAGGCTCGGCCGCGCCATCCGCACTGTCAGCAGACTTGTCATCGGCCGCGCCATCCGCCGCATCTTCAGCGGTATCGGCTTCCTGAGCGGCCAGCCCGTTCTTTTCCTGATATTCCTTGAGTGTCAGGTATTTGTCATCGAGGTCCTTAAAGAGGATGTAGTCCTGCAGACGCTCGCAGAATTTCTCGTCGCGCAGGCAGCCATATTTGACAAAAGGTGCGATGTCATCCCAGTGCGCTTCATAATGCTCGCGGTCGGTTTTGCACATGCCGGTCAGCTTGTCAGCAATCTTCTTGGTGATATAGTCGGAGATCTTTTTGACAAAACCGTCATTTTGCAGGGCGCTTCTGGAGACGTTCAGCGGCAGATCCGGGCAGTCAATGACACCTTTCAGGAGCTTTAAGAAGTCCGGAACGACCTCTGGGATATTGTCTGCGATAAAAACCTGATTGTTGTAGAGTTTGATCGTACCCTCGATTGAGTCATATTCGGTGTTGATCTTCGGAAAATACAGGATGCCCTTTAGATTAAAGGGATAGTCCATGTTCAGATGAATCCAGAACAGCGGTTCCTTGTAATCCAGAAAGACTTTCCGGAAGAATTCTTTGTAATCGTCGTCCGAGCACTCGTTCGGATGCTTGGCCCACAGCGGGTGGACATCGTTGAGTGCGACCGGGCGCTTGTTGATCTTGACTTTGTCCTTGGCGGGGGAGACTTCGACAATCTCGACTTTGCCGTCCTCATCCTTTTTCTCCTCCGTCTTGGCATCCTCGTGAATGCGCTCGATGATCACGTCGTCATCGCGCAGATCAGCCTCATCGACTGTCTCATACTCTTGTGCGACGCCTTCCTGTCGCAGGTAAATCGGGTAGGGCATAAAGGAGCAGTATTTGCCGAGCACTTCGCGCATGCGGTACTCATTGGCAAACTCGAGAGAGTCATCATTTAAGAAAAGGGTGATCGTCGTACCGATCGTCTCGCGGCTGCCCTCGCCGATCTGATATGTCGTCTCGCCGGTGCTCTCCCAGTGAACCGGCGCAGCGTCTTTCTGGTAAGAGAGTGTCTCGATGTGCACTTCATCGGCAACCATGAAGGCCGAGTAAAAGCCGAGGCCAAAATGGCCGATCATCTGGTCTTCGTTGGTCTTGTCCTTGTATTTTTCGAGGAACTGAGTCGCACCGGAAAAGGCGATCTGAGTTATGTATTCCTCGACTTCCGCCTCTGTCATGCCGAGGCCGTTGTCGATAAAGGACAGCGTCTTTTTGCCCGGGTCAACGACGACCTCGATGGTTGGTTTGTAGTCATCCGGGCACTCATATTCGCCGATGATATCAAGTTTTTTGAGCTTCGTGATCGCATCCGAGCAGTTGGAAATCATCTCGCGCACGAAAATATCGTGGTCGGAGTACATCCATTTCTTGATAATCGGGAAAATATTTTCACTGTTGATTGATAAGTTACCGTTTTTCATGGGCATATGTCACATCTCCTTTGAATATGTTTTAAGTCTGCATCATAAAAGCGGCGCCGTTTTCCGCGGACAGCAGGAGGGCGCAGCGACACAGTCATCATGTCTTTTTGTTCATAAAATATTGTAAGCCCGGGGGAGAGAGAAGTCAATAAAAATTTAGCACTCTTTTAAAATGAGTGCTAACAAAGCGGGCGGGAGGATGATCTTCAATTGTGTGGACTGCATGAAATGATTTGCCAAAAATGGACGAGCCGCTTGACAGAAGGGAATTACATGCTTATAATAATCGATGGAATTACTTAGTCATGCAATTCGTACGATCGTATATTTCAGGAGGTTTTTACAATGAGAAAATTCAAGAGTTTGAGCAAGATGTTTGCCATTCTGCTCGCCATCG
>CADBOU010000033.1 GCA_902796355.1 uncultured Lachnospiraceae bacterium | reverse complement strand
GCGCCGGTGGCGATGATGAATTTTGAAAATGCGCGGATATTAAAAGGCGTGCGCGGCAATGTCAACCGGCGGGTCAACTGCGAGACAAGCAATATCAACAAGGCTGTGACTGCGGGCATGCGGCAGGTGAAGGCCATCCGCGCACTCGATGAGGCGGGGGAGCTCGATGTGCTCTCGGACGGCCTGTATGATATCGCGATGGCACGTCTGACGCATCCTGAAGCAACACTGGAGGAACTGGGGCAGCTGGTGACACCTCCGGTGACCAAGTCAGGCGTTAACCATCGGCTCAGGAAACTATGTGAGTTAGCTGAACAGCTTTAAAGACGAGGATTTATATCATGAAAAACAAACAGATGCTGTTTATTTACAATCCAAATGCAGGACGGGGCACCTTCAAACAAAAACTTTCTGATGTGATCGATCTTTTTGTGAAAGGCGGTTACGAAGTCGTCGTCCGCCCGACGCAGGCCAGACTCGACGCCTACCAATCGGTAAAGGAGTTCCGTTATCCGTATGATATTGTCGGATGCTGCGGCGGTGACGGTACGCTTGATGAAGTCGTTAAAGGCATGATCACAAGGACAGACCGGATTCCGATCGGATACATCCCCGCCGGTACAGTCAATGACTTCGCCTCCAGTCTGCACATTCCGAAGCAGACCATCAAGGCGGCGCAGCAGATTGTAGACGGATTTCCATTCCCCTGCGATATCGGCCAGCTTGGAGAAGATACCTTTGTCTATGTGGCTGCTTTTGGATTGTTTACGGACGTTTCTTATGAGACGGATCAGCAGGCCAAGAACATTCTCGGCCAGACGGCTTATATTCTGGAGGGAGTCAAGCGTCTGTCAAAGCTTCCCAGGCATCACATCCGCATCACGTATGACGGCAACACGATTGAAGATGAATTTATTTTCGGGATGGTGACCAACACGAAGTCTGTCGGGGGCTTCCGCAGTATCATCGGCAGCAAGGTTGTCTTTGACGACGGGCAGTTTGAGGTGACGCTGGTTAAATACCCGAAAAATTTGGCTGATCTGCAGGCGATTACAACAGCGCTGCTGCTCCAGAAGGAAGATTCTCATATCTATCAGTTCCGCGCATCAGAGATTTCATTTGATTCCTTTGAGGAGATTTCCTGGACAAGGGATGGTGAATACGGCGGGACATATGAACATGTCGATGTCAAAGTGTTAAAGCAGGCAATTAAGATTGTGGTTGACCCCGAAGATCTGCCAGCGATTTCTGAACAGGGGAAAGATTCCGAAAAGCGCTGATCGAAAAGAAATGAAATTGTTATAGGAGAAATATTTTTATGATTCAAGATATCGCGCCACACCGGCTTGACAACCAATACCATCCGGAGAGACTTCCACAGCCGGATGACTATGTGATGGCATTTAAGGGACAGAATGTATTGTGCCGGCTGGAAGAAAATGAACTCAGGCTCCTTCATGTGCGGGAGATACAGGGTGCAGATCTGGTCTATCTGTTTTCGATTGACGGGAGAGCATTCTTTCTGATGACAGGTGAGGATACTGTTCCGGAAGGCAGTGGCTTTCATGAGGTGTGGAGGCGGCGCGGTGAACTGACCGTCTCTCAGGAGATCATGTTCGCCATTGCGACTGGCAAGCATCTGGCTCACTGGTATCGTGTCAACCGGCACTGCGGCTGCTGCGGTGCATTGACTGAGCATGCAGAAGATGAGAGGGCTCTGGTCTGTCCTCAGTGCGGCAACCGGATTTACCCGCGTCTGATGCCGGCGGTTATCGTCGGCGTCACTCATGGAGATCAGCTTCTGGTGACTAAATACAGTGACAGACCGCTTCCCTTTTATGCGCTTATCGCCGGATTTGTCGAGATCGGAGAGACCCTGGAAGAGTGTGTGGCCCGCGAGGTGATGGAAGAAGTGGGACTGCATATTAAAAATATCCGCTACTACAAATCACAGCCGTGGGGCATTGTTGATGATCTGCTCGCCGGATTCTACTGTGATGTCGACGGGGATCCCACCGTGCATCTGGACAAATCTGAACTGCGGGAGGGCATCTGGGCAAAGCGCGGCGAAGTGCCGTTGCAGCCGGATCACTTCTCTTTGACCGGTGAGATGATGAGAATGTTTAATGAGGGCAAAGAACCCTCCGTGTAAACTAATGGTCGGTTGTTCCCCGAAACCTTTCGTGATATAAAGTAATTGAATGAGAGGAGGACGGGGATATGAAATCTAAAGAATTCAGCTCAATTATTCGCGCGCTGCGCAAAGAACAAGGGATGACGCAGGCAGCACTGGCAGACAGGCTCGGTGTGACAGACAAGGCAGTTTCGAAGTGGGAACGCGGATTATCATACCCTGACATCAGTCTGTTTCCCAGACTTGCAGATGAGTTGGGGGTGACCATTGCCGATTTATTGAGCGGATATGCTGATGATGAGCACCCTTCAAGACTGTTGCAGATCATGCGCATGTCTCATGATATCCGTACACCGCTTCATATCATGCTGGGTTGTGCGGACATGGCAGAGATCTATCGTCATGATGAAAAGAAGCTGCTGCATTATCTGAACAGTATCCATGTGGCCGGGGAATACCTTCTTCAGGCGATCGATTATCTGAAAGAAGTTCTCTCTTCACAAGACGGAGATTTCGGTGAACTGTCGGTTGATTTGTCAAAGCTGGATCAGGATGAACACGACCGGTTTGCCAGAAAAGAACCGTTCGTACAGGGGTACGATTTTACAGGAAAAAGAGTGTTGATAGCGGAAGATATTCCGATCAACCGGGAGATTATGCTTGAGATTCTGACGAGGACGGGTGCCGAGGTAGAATGCGCTGCAGACGGCAGGATTTGCGTGGAGATGGTTGATAATGCGCCTGCCGGTTTCTATGATCTGATTCTCATGGATGTCAAGATGCCGCATATGGACGGCATGGAAGCGACACGCAGAATCAGAGAGATGGAGGATCAGAGAAAAGCAAAGATTCCGATTATCGCCATTACAGCCAATGCCTATGATGATGACAGGAAGATGGCACTGGAAGCGGGAATGAATGAATTTACAGAAAAGCCGATCATTATACACAAGCTTCTGGCAGCCATGAAGAAACATATGTAATCAATGACGCGAAGATAAGCGCCTCCTCCTGATTGATTTCAGAGCGGAGGCGCTTTCTGTCATTGTCAGATATCTTTACAACAAAGAGGTCCGTTTGCTATAATTTCTTTGTGATGTTTATACTTTTTTTAGTTTTATGGCTGATCTTTAACGGACGAGTGACAGTGGAGATTCTGCTTATCGGTCTCCTCATAGCTCTTCTTGTCTCTTTTCTCTTTTACAAACTGCTCGGCTATTCATTTCGATACGATTTAATACTATTGCGCAATCTGCCGCTGTTGATCCTGTACTTTTTTAATCTGATCAGAGAGATTGTGAGCGCTGCCTGTTCGGTGATTGCCGTTGTCTGGAATCCGGCCAAGAAGCCGGAGCCTGTCATGGTTGAATTTCACTCCGGCCTGACAGAGTCTTTTGCCAATGTTCTGCTGGCTAATTCGATCACCCTCACACCGGGGACCTACACGGTCCTGCAGGAGAACGACAGATTTGTCATTCACTGTCTGCGGCGCGAATATGCTGAAAAACTGGACGATTCCTCATTTATCAAACTGTTGAAGAAGCTTCATGTTTGAGTTTTCCCGGAGGCCTTCACATGTCGATTGTCTACGCCTATGACCTGCTCTACTCAATCACATTATTCTGTCTGGCTGTCCTGATCACACTGGCGATGATCCGGTCTTTTAAAGGACCGCGCATTACGGATCGGTTGATCGGTGTCAACATGATCGGGACGATGGTCATCGCTGTCTTTGCCATTTTGACAGTACAGCTGAAAGAAGATTATCTGGCTGACATCGCTCTGATTTATGCGTTGATCAGCTTTGTGGCGGTCCTGGTTTTTGCGGCTGTCTATATCCGCAAAGATAAGGGGGTGCGCTGATGGAGTGGGTGCGTTTTGCCATGACAGCCATTTTGCTGGCCGTCGCCGTCTTTTCCTTTGGCTCCGCCATGCTGGGCGTATACCAGTTCGGGTTCATTTTAAACCGGATTCATGCGTCCGGTATCGGCGATACGCTCGGACTGTTCTGTATCTGTTTGGCGGTGATGATCGGCTCGGGCGAGCTGGGTGTTATATTGAAAATGTGTCTGATTGTGGGATTCATGTGGCTGACATCGCCTGTGTCCACGCATTTCATTGCGCAGATTGAATACTATATGGATCAGAAACTGGACGACTATGTTGAGCGGGAGGATAAGCATGAGCATATCTGAGATTTTCAAAATCATACTGCTCATCCTGCTGGTTGTCTGCGCCATTGCAGTCAATCTGACGAAGCGTCTGCTGCCTGCCATTATTATCTTTATGGCCTACAGTACGATTATGGCCGTTGTCTGGGCGCTGATGGAGTCTCCGGACCTGGCCATCACAGAGGCTGCAGTCGGAGCCGGGATTACCAGTATTTTGTTTTTCCTGACATTGCGCCGTCTCAGCCGGATGGAACTGACAGATCCCGCGGATGAAGAGGCAGTCCGTCAGGCCGATGAAGTAGAGGAGACCGATTCATGAGAGAGAGCGTACGATCCTGGTTCAGAGAAGAGCTCTCCGGTATGGAGGAGTTTCTGGACACTGAAGAAAAGCCGGACGCATCTCGTGTGGAACGCAAAAGTGCCGTGCGCCGGTGGGAGGAACAGCTGCTGTCAAATCCGCAGATGCAGCGGGAGATCCAGCGCCGTCAACAACGCTACCACACGATCTACCGCTTGGTGGCTGTCCTCAGCTGTGTGCTTTTCGGTCTGGTCATGCTCTATATGATTGCCCATATGCCGCACTACGGGTTTGCTAATCCCCGGGCTGATGAAGTCGCCAGCCGCTATCTTGAGGAGGGACTCAAAGAGACCGGCGCCGTCAACATTGTGGCCGGCATGATTCTGGATTACCGTGCGTTTGATACCCTCGGGGAGTCGTTTGTTCTTTTCACCGGGCTGGTCTGCTCACTGATCCTGCTGCGCGTGGGAGCACGCAATCCGGCAACGTTGAAGCATGATCAGTATTTTGACACGTCATCGGATGCGATTCTGCACAAGATCGGCGTTTTGGTCTTTCCTGCCATCATCGTATTTGGAATCTATGTGATCTTTAACGGGCATCTGTCGCCCGGCGGCGGTTTTTCCGGCGGAACCATCCTCGGATCGGCGATGATCATTCTGTCGGCGTCAGCCGGATTTGGGACGACGGATCGGATTTTTACTTATAAACGGCTCAATCTGATGACATTTGCGGCGCTGGGATTTTACAGTCTGGCCAAGGGATTTGTCTTTTTTATCGGTGCTAACGGGATGCACAATCCCATTCCGAAGGGAGTTCCGGGAGCGCTTCTTTCAGGCGGCCTGATCCTGCCGCTCAATATCGCAGTCGGATTGGTCGTGGCCTGCACCATGTACGGGTTTTACTCTTTGTTTGAAAGGGGGCGGATCGGTCATGCTTGATACCCTTCTGAGCAATTATCAGGAAGCGGTGGCGATGATTCTGTTTGTCATCGGGTTTGCGACGCTCCTGTTTCAGCGCAATCTGATCCGCAAGCTGATCGGCATGAATATCATGGATGCCGGACTGTTTCTGTTTCTGACATCACTGGGTTATATCAACGGCAGGAAGCCTCCCATTATCGAGGTACAGGAGGCGGTGGCCGATACATATATCAATCCGGTGCCATCCGGTCTGGTGCTCACAGGCATTGTGGTCTCTGTCTCCGTGACCGCTGTCATGCTGTCACTTTCAATCAGGCTCTACAAGCGCTATCATACGCTGGACATGGATGAGATTTACGCGATGACCTTAAAAGAGAGAGAGGAGCAGGATTGATGGACTTTGTCTGCAGTTTGCCTCTTTTTATGATCATAGCTAGCCTCTTTTCGGGCGTCTTATGTCTGCTTTTAAAAAAGAAAGCAGCCTATACGCTCAGCAGCATTTTGCTGGGCTTTGTCACTGTGTCCGACGCCATCGTCCTATACTATACGTCCGTACACAGCACATTTACCTATCCGATGGGCGAGTTTCCCGCGCCGTGGGGCAATGAGATCCGCGCGGGAGTTCTGGAATGCATCATTCTTCTGGTGTTTATGATTGTCCTGTGCTGCGCACTTCCTGCAGGATATAAATATCTATTGCAGGAGGTCGATGAGACTAAGCACAATCTCTACTGTGCCATTCTCAATCTGGCTGTGGCGTCGGTAGCGGCACTGGTGTTTACCAATGATATTTTTACCGGATATGTTTTTCTGGAGATTCTCACGCTGGCCAGCTGCGGCCTGATGGTCGCAACAGAAGTCGGCAGGATCGTGCTGGCGGGTGTCCGCTATATGATTATGAATCTGCTGGGGTCCAGTCTGTTTCTTCTGGGCGTTGTCCTGCTCTACGGAATGACAGGCCATCTTCTGATGGTTCCCCTGGGACAGTCTCTGACAGAGGTTGCGGCTGATCCGCAGATGATGCTCACGATCACATTTGCGATCGGGGTTCTCACGATTGGACTGGCGATCAAAAGCGGCCTGTTTCCGTTCTATTTCTGGATGCCGGACACGTACGGATGGTCTACCCCGACAACGGCCGCTTTCATGAGTTCGGTTGTCTCCAAGGCGTATATCTTCCTGCTGATCAAGATCTACTGGCGTGTCGTCGGTATGGAGCTGATGAAGGACATGCCGCTGCATGTGATTCTTCTGGTGCTGGGAATAGGCGGGGTGATTATCGGCTCGCTTTCCGCCATCCGCACAAACGATGTCAATCGCATGGTAGCCTATTCATCGGCGGCACAGATCGGCTATATCTTTATGAGTATGGGCATCGGCGGACGCGCCGGATATGTCGCGGCAATCCTCCATTTGCTGGGGCACTCTGTCACAAAGTCGCTGCTCTTTCTTGTGACGCCGCGGCTCGAGGAGATTTCGGGCAACAGCATGATCTTTAAAGATCTGCAGGGCAGCGCCCTGCGTGACCGCCCCTCGGGGTTTTTCTTTACGGTCTGCTCGCTGTCCATGACCGGTGTGCCGGCCTTTGCCGGTTTTTCCTCAAAGCTGTATATCTTGCTGGCGGCCTGGGAAGTTCAATCCTACGCTGTCTTTGTCGCTGTCATCGTGGCGTTAGCCGTCAGTACGGCTTTAAACGCCCTGTATTTTATAAGAACTGTCATACGCATCTATTCCCATTCGGAAAAGGAAGAGAGGGAGGCACCAGCGCCGCGGCGTCATTCGCCGGCATATTTAATCCCGGCCTGGACACTTGTCGCGCTCAATCTCTTTCTCGGACTTTTTCCGGCTGTCACAGCCGGTCTGATTGATTCCGGATTCGGAATGCTGCTGTAAGTACTGATCAATCCACAAGGAGCGGGAGATTATGTTGATATTGCTTGCCATACTGTTTCCGATATGCAGCGGCATCGCCCTCTGGTACTACCATAAGAGAACCGGGAAAAAAGGGCACGGACTTTATACTGCAGCGATCCTGATTACGGATGCGCTCGCCCTGCTGGCAATCCTGTTTGCCGGGCCGGTGACACTCTTTACATTCTCGCCGCGTGTCACGTTCTCTTTTGAACTGGATGTGATCGGCAAATGGTTTTTGGTCATCGCGGTCATCGTGTACACCTGCATTCTCTTTTACTCGTTTGTCTACATGAAGATCCAAGAGAGAGAGTCTTCTTTTCTGGCGTTTTATTTTGTTTCGCTTGGTGCGATGATTGGTGTCTGCTGTGCATCCAATATGGTGACCATCTATTTCGCCTTCGAGCTGACGACCTTCAGCACCGTGCCGCTGGTGCTGCATGATCAGACCAAAGAGGCAGTGGCAGCAGGCCTTAAATTCCTGTTTTATTCGATCGGCGGCGCGCTGCTCGGGCTGTTCGGCGTTTTCTTCCTCTACACCTATGCTGGCAACGAGGTTTCTTTCGTGCCGGGAGGCGTGCTCGATATGACCAGGACAGCCGGACATGAGCCGGTGCTGTATCTGGCAATCTTCCTTGCGATCATCGGCTACGGTACCAAGGCCGGTATGTTTCCGATGCACGGGTGGCTTCCGACAGCGCATCCGATTGCGCCTGCGCCCGCATCGGCGCTGCTCTCCGGAATCATCACAAAATCCGGTGTCCTCGTCATTATCCGGTTTATCTATTTTTCGATCGGTCCCGGGTTTATACGCGGCAGCTGGACACAGTACGCATGGCTGGCCCTGGCCCTCATCACGGTTCTCATGGGATCGATGATGGCTTTCCAGGAGGAGATTTTCAAAAAACGGCTGGCTTATTCATCTATTTCACAGATTTCTTATGTCATGTTCGGATTGGCGCTGCTGTCGCAGGGAGGCCTGGAGGGAGGCCTTTTGCAGGTCATGCAGCATGCTCCGAGCAAGGCGTGTCTCTTTATGTGCGCCGGCGCCTTTATCTACCGATACGGAATTCATGATGTCAAGGGACTGAGGGGAATCGGAAAGAAAATGCCGATCGTCCTGTGGTGCCTGACAATCGCGGCCATGTCGCTGGTCGGCATTCCGCCGATGGGCGGATTTATCTCGAAATGGGATCTGGTGCTCGCCTCACTGAGCTCGGATATGGGTGTTGTCTCTGTGCTGGGACCGGTGGTGCTGCTGATCTCGGCGCTGCTGACGGCGGGGTATTTATTCCCGATCATGATTGACGGATTCTTCCCCGGCGATCATGTATCTGACGAGCTGGCCGCACAGCCGGATCCGAAGATGGAGACGGGATCGAGTGAAGCGGTGCCGCGCATGATGTGGATCCCATTGATTTTCCTGTGTGCTGTATCACTTTTTATCGGTTTGTTTGGTAACAGACTCCTGGCACTGTTTGGCGGCATTGTGTAAGAGAGGACAGGATGAATTCTCTGTATTTACTGATTGCCATCTTCATACCGACAGTCTGCGGACTTCTGACCTTGCGTCTGAAGTTTGCAGATGATCATGCGCTGCACGTGTATATTGAGGGGGTTGCGCTTGTCACATCCGTTCTGGTATGGGTTCTCCTGTTTTGTGTGCCGGGCGATCCTGTGATTCTCTATGAGTTCGAGGACCGTTTCACGCTGCAGATTGGTCTGGATCATCTGGGAAAACTCTATGCGGGACTGGTCTCTGTCATGTGGCCTGTGGTTCTTTTGTACGCCTTTTCCTATATGGAGCATGACCGGAGACAGCGCTCCTTCTTTGCGTTTTATATCATGACTTACGGCGCGGCGCTGGGCGCTTGCTTCTCCTCGAACATGCTCACGTTGTTTTTCTTTTTTGAAATGCTGAGCTTTTCAACAATTCCGCTCGTCGCTCATCACCAGGATCACGAGAGTATGCATGCGGCCCGGATCTATGCGGCGTACCTGTTCGGATGCGCAACGCTCGGGCTGGCTGCTGTCATTGTCGTCACACTCTACGGAAAGACCGGGCACTTTATTTACGGCGGAGACCTTGCCGGCGTGCAGGTTCCTCAGTGGATCCAGGTGATCTATCTGTTTGGCTTTTTCGGGTTGGGCGTGAAGGCGGCCGTCTTTCCGTTTCACAAGTGGCTTCCTGAAGCTTCTGTAGCACCGGCGCCTGTGACGGCATTGCTCCATGCCGTGGCGGTCGTCAATACCGGTGTCTTTGCAGTGATCCGATTGACCTATTTTGTGATCGGCCCGGACTTCCTTCGCGGCTCCTGGGTGCAGGCCGTCTGCATCTTAACGGCGTCTTTCACGCTGGTCTATGCCGCCATCATCGCGCTGCGCGAGCGCCATATCAAGCGTCGCCTGGCGTATTCGACTGTGAGCAATCTTTCTTACATGCTTTTTGGTGTCATGCTTCTTTCCCCTGCGGGGCTGGTGGCGGGAACCGCCCATCTGGTTTTTCACAGCATCACAAAAATGACGCTGTTTTTGTGTATCGGTTCCTTTATGCACCACACACACAAGGAATATTTATCGGATGTCAACGGAGCGGGGAAGCATATGCCGTGGACGTTTGTATTTTATACTATCAGTGCCTTATCACTCTTAGGCGTTCCGCTGCTGTGCGGCTTTGTGTCCAAATGGAGGCTGCTCACAGCGGGAGCCGAGGAGGGGAGCGTGCCGGCACTCATCGGTCTGGCTTCGCTGATCTTGTCTGCTTTCCTGTGCGCCATCTACGGGCTGTCGGTCAGTGCCCGCGCCTTTTTCCCGGTCAATGAGGTCGACCGCTTTGCAGGGCAGGGGCGCATCGATGAGGGCGGATGGAGAATGCTGGGGCCGCTGTGTTTCTTTACGGCATTGGAGGTGTGGTTCGGACTGTTCCCGGGACCGCTTCTTCAGTTTATCGGGACGATTGTACAGGGAATGTAACCTGTCATTGAATAGGGAGAATACAGATCACAGATGACAACGTTTTTATCAGAACAATTATTCATCGGGGGACTGCATTTTACGGCAGACGGCTTCCGCATCGTGTACGGCCTGATCGCTGTGTGGATGTGGGCGCTGACAACGCTGTTCTCTTTTGAGTATTTCCGCCATGAGCGCGCACATTTAAAGCGCTACTGGTTCTTTACGGCCGCAACCTTTATCGCGACAGAAGGGGTCATGTTCTCGGCGGATCTGATGACGAGCTTTGTCTTTTTTGAGATCCTGTCACTGACCTCCTTTGTCTGGGTCATCCACGAAGAGACGCCGGAGGCGGTCCGCGCAGCCAAGACGTACTTTTTTATCGCAGTGATCGGCGGCCTCATCCTTTTTATGGGCCTGGCACTCATGGCAAATACTGCCGGGACGCTCTATTACAGCGAGCTGCATGAAGCGATCGCAAACAGCGGACAGCCGAAGACAGTCTTTGCGGCAGGGATCTGCATCCTGTTTGGATTTGGCGCGAAGGCAGGCATGTTCCCGCTGCACATCTGGCTTCCGAAATCCCATCCGGTAGCGCCTTCGCCGGCATCGGCGCTGCTCTCCGGTATTCTGACAAAGGTCGGTATCTTCGGCATTCTTATGACAGCGTTGCCTGGCTTTCTGGGGGATGGTACGTTTGGATTGATCGTTCTGTTGCTCGGAACCATCACCATGGCGCTTGGTGCACTGATTGCGCTGTTCAGCGTCAATCTCAAGCGGACACTCGCCTGTTCTTCCATGTCGCAGATCGGCTTTATACTGGTCGGTATCGGGACGGCCGTGCTTGTTTCCGCCCTTTCAGGTTCGGGAGAGGAGAGCGGCGCGCTTGCATCTGAGGCGATGGAACTGGCGCACAGCGGACTGGTGCTGCATATGGTCAATCACTCGCTGATCAAACTGACACTCTTTATGGCGGCCGGCGTCTTTGTCATGCGGCTGCACATGATCAATCTGAATGACATCAGGGGATTCGGCCGGGGCAAGCCGCTCCTCATGATCCCCTTCTTGCTCGGGGCGTTGGGAATCAGCGGCGTGCCGTGCTTTAACGGCTATATCAGCAAGACGCTTCTGCATGAGGGATTGGTTCTGGCGCGCGAGGCATTTGCCGAGGGCGGTGCAGTTTCGACGGCATCCCTTCTGCACGGGATCGAATGGATTTTCCTGATCTCGGGCGGGTGTACCTTTGCCTATATGCTCAAGCTTTTTATCTGTATCTTCATTGAAAAGCATCCGCAGAAACAGGCAGAATATGACGCAGCCACGCCTTGTATGAACCGTCTGAGCGCAGAGACACTTCTGACCTCTTCTCTGCTTATGCCTCTTCTGGGGCTGCCAGCCATCTCAGGCCGCCTGGCAGCGCTTATGACAGGCGATGATGTGTTCCATCATTTTCATGCCTTTGCTTTCGCTAATCTGAAGGGCGGGATGATGTCACTTCTGATCGGCATGCTGGTCTATCTTGTGATCATACGCCGATTCCTGATAGTGCAGGGCCGTTATGTCAACCGCTGGCCTGCTAAGCTGGATCTGGAAGATCTGATCTACAGACCGCTCCTGTTAAAGGTACTTCCGAAGGCAGGCGGGGCTTTGGCGCGTTTTGTTGATGGACTGCCCGGCTATGCACGCATCATCATGCCGGCGGCTCATTTCATATCACGGTTTATGGCCTTGCTGCCCGATGGAATCATGATTTTCTCCAGGCGCACCTTCCTGCATGAGCGCAAACGGCAGTCGGAGGAAATCGCACCGGGACAGCTGCGCACGATCCGCGAGAGGGAGAAACAGGCAGCCATACCGGTCGTCATCAACTTTTCTTTTGCCATCATGATGATGTGTCTGGGAATTCTGATCATCTTTGGGGTCATCCTGTTGCTGAGCCTGTAATGATCTGACCTGCGCGCGTGATAGAGTCAGAACAGTTTCAGCTGCCCGGTGCGATAGCGGATCTGCCGGGCATTTTTGATGATATCGCCTGGTTGGGGAGTTCCGATCAGAAGCGGCGAGGCGGGGTCGTGTCCGGCACTGTTGTCAAGGACAGCCTGGCGGTTATAGTTGGCGTAGCAGTATTTGCAAAAATGCCGGCAGGTATTATAGGCACCAATGTCATTTCCGAGAATACACCGGCAGCCCTCCCGGGCACTGGCCGCGGCAGCCGGAACGATCAGCTCTTCGCCCATCACTTCTTCCAGAACCTGCTTTGTCATGCACCCGTCCGTATCGATACCATAGGGTGCCATGTCAGATCCCTCCAGACACGTGTACAGTTTCATGTCATAGGTTTTGGCGATTTCGGAAAATGCGCTCCCAATGACGCGCCTGTCCCCGGCGCTGACACGTCTGGCTTCCGGAAAGTTTTTCTTGGTTTTCTCATACAGATCAATAAAACTGAAAACTACCCGATGCGTGTAACCGGCAAGGTAAGCACACATCTTTTCAAAAGCGTCCAGGTGATACTGGACAGTATACTTGTCAGAGATAAAGACGGGATCATAGCGCCAGCCGATGCAGCGGGCGCCGACGATGGTAGACAGTGCACGGAAGGCATCCATCACTTCTGTTTTATCCGGAACACCCGGCTCGATATCTTTGCCGTAAGGGGTGATCGTCACAAACCAGAACTGGCGAAAGGCTGACAGCTCATCCATATAGGGGATCATGGGCGAAGGATTTTTGGTGCAAAAGGCGATGAGATCGACGACATCCGGTGAAATCTTATAGCGCAGAATCTGCTCAGGATAATAGGGATTGCGGACACAGGCGTATCCCTCACGGATGCGGTTGCGCAGCCATGTGCTGTAAAAGGCGGGAATATCAGTTCTGTTGCCGGTGTTTAGAATCATTTCTTAGTCATTGCAGCCTGCACGTCTGGCGGTCTGTGTTCGCAACTGACGGAGTTTTCTATACAGCCGATTATGAAAGAGAAAGCAGAAAAAGGCAAGG
>CADBOU010000032.1 GCA_902796355.1 uncultured Lachnospiraceae bacterium | reverse complement strand
CCAGCAGGAAGCGCTGATCTGAGAGCTGAAAGATCCTCAGCATATACACCGGCCAGAATTCCCTGTCTGCCAACACTCTTTAACTCACAAAGACTCTGTGCCAGTTTTGTCAAATAGATACCGCTGCCTGTGGCAGCGGGTTTTTGTGCTGTAACGTGCAAAATGTTCATGGATCACCCTCAATGAGGAGCTGCAGCTGCCGCTGGAGAGGCATCGGCAGCATTGATCTGTCTGATCTGCTCGAGAAAGCGGCTGCGGTGTGCAGCATAGTCCTGAAGATACTTTTTATCATTGCCGTGATGCAAATCACGGATATAGGTGTGTTCCTGTCCATATATCGTATCATCGTGCAGTCCGAGCAGGGCGACAGCCATCTCAGAACACTGATCAGAAATGCGCTCAAGATTCTGCAGTACATTTTGCAGCTGGATGCCATTGAAGATGCGGCACTGGTTCCGTACCATACGGTGTGTGTGATTGTCCTGAAGCACGTCAATGACATCATCGATCGCTTCTTCCAGAGCTTCTATTTTTGATGCGGTCTGCGCATCGTCCTGCTTGTAGGCAGTGCGTGTCATGGAAAGGATTTCATCAGTCGCCTCAAAAATGACATCCAACTCCTGCAGGGCGCGTTTGGAGAAACTTTGGTTATCTGCATGCAGAGCAGTGGCAGCCTCGTTGATATTGATGGCATAATCACCTATCCGTTCAAACAGGGTAAGTGCTTTATACTGGAAGCTCTGAATGCGGTTTTCTTTTTCAATGATGATATGCGGAGACACCGCTACAATAAACTGGTTGGAGGCATCAGCCATCCGGTCAATCAGCCCTTCGCGCCGGGCTATACGCTCTGAGCGGGATTCATCGTAGTCACTAAACTGGAGTTTGGCGGATTCATAATTGTGAATGGCCATATCGATCATATGTCCAATCAGATGGCCGGATTCATTGAGGGCGATACCCGGGTTTGTGATCAGGTACGGATCAAGATCCCGCAGGTTCTTTTCAATATCTGATTCTTCCGGATCTTCCGGAAGATCGGGCTTGATGCGTTCCGCAAGATCAGCCATTTTCCCGGAAAACGGCAGCAGGATCACTGCCGGAACGAGACGAAACAGCCCGTGCACATTGGCGACACCGCCTGAGTTCAAGATTGAAGTCCACAGATGATCAGAGATAATACCTGTGCTGCGCATGATCGCAACAGCGGCAAAAAGCATCACAGCCGCAATGATGTTGTAGATGATATGCACCAGACATGTGCGAATCTGTGCTGGTTTGGCCCCGATGCGGCAGACCAGGTAGGTTGTCAGGCAATCGCCGATATTGACGCCGATAATAACGGCAAAGATACCATAGAAATGCAGTCCCATCGTACTGGCCAGAGTCTGCAAGATACCGATGACCGCAGAAGAGCTCTGAATGATCCCTGTCACAAGAGCGCCGGAGAGAAAACCAAGAAGATAGTTGTTTTCAAATGAGGTCAGAAGAGAGGAGAGACTGTCTCCAAACGAGGCAACCGCTGCGCTCATATTCATCAGACCGACAAAAAGAACTCCAAAGCCGATGAAGATGGTGCCTATGGCATTGCTTGAACTGCTGTGGATAAACATAATCAGAATGATGCCGACGATCAATGCCAGAGGTGCGAGATTATCTGATTTAAAGAAGTACAGGATGCTTCCTGTTCCGGCATTTAAATCCATCAGGCGGATAATCTGAGCTGTGATCGCTGTTCCGACATTTGCCCCAAATACGACGCCGACAGACTGTCTGAAGGTCAAAAAACCGGCCCCGACCAGACCGACGGTCAAAACGATCGTGGCTGTTGAACTCTGAATCATACAGGTGACCAATAAACCTAAGAGAAACCCTTTAACCGGTTTATCTGTTACTTTTTGCAGGGCAATGCGCATCGCACTGCCGGAACAGCTCTTTAAGCCATCCCCCATAATGCGCATTCCATAGAGGAAAAGCGCCAGGCCGCCAAGCAGAGAAACAATTCTGTAAAACATATCCATTGAGTAGATCTCCAACTGTATCCAAAGTCCAACTTTGTCCTTTTATATCATATCTCAATTGACTTTTTATGTGCAACAAAAAACCGAAAACATAGCGAAAAACAACAGGTATTATCTTGACATTTAGAAGCGCGACCTGTAATTTTGAATACAAGAAAGACCGTTGCAGGTCCGTTTAAAAAGGTGGTGTTAGTAAACCAACAGGTCAGACATGAGGAGAAAGAACGCATGCAGGAATTAAAAGATCGTATCGTCAATGAAGGTAAAGTGCTTCCCGGAGATATTATTAAACTGGACGGTTTTTTAAACCACAAGGTCGACTGCACTTTTATGGGCAGAGTAGCTGATGAGTTTGCAAAAATATTTGACATATCGAAAGTTGATATGCTGCTTACAGCGGAGGCGAGCGGTATAGCCATTACTGCCATCTGCGCTGCGCGGTGGGGCATCCCGATGATTTATGCCAAGAAAGCAAAGAGTGATAACATTGAGGGTGGTCTGTATCAGAGCGAGATCTACTCATATACATACAAAAAAACGGTCACCCAGATCCTCTCAAAAGAGTGGATGAAAGAAGGTCAGCATATTTTAATATTAGATGACTTTATGGCCAACGGTGAGGCTGTGCGCGGGCTGTGTGATATTGTCAGGCAGGCAGGAGCCATTCTGGAAGGGATTGGTATCGTGGTGGAGAAAGGCTTTCAGGGAGGCGGCGATAAGCTCAGAGATGCCGGGTATAATTATCACGCCCTGGCCGTCATTGAAAAAGCAGCCCCTGACCATATCGAATTCAGAGAAGAAGATTAAGAATAAGAAACCCCGTCCGATAAGGACGGGGTTTTTGATATACAGAAAAAAGATCAGCGGTCAGACCGATGTGCATCATTGTAAGAAAGACGCATCAGACTGTCTACCAGATAGACATTTTCCACAACTACATCATCTGGAACGACAAGCTCACAGTGAGCGAAGTTCCAGATTGTCTTGATGCCCGCTTCAATGACCTGCTGCGCCAGTGCCTCAACAGCATCTTTCGGGACAGTCAGGACAGCAATATCAACCGGGTTCTCTTTCAGGGAAGAGACGAGATCAGCAGCATCCTGTACAGTGACATCACTGTAAGTACGACCGATGATATCGGGGTTGGCATCGTACATTGCTGTGACAAAAAAGCCGTTGGTGGCAAAGTCCGCAGAACGGGCGAGGGCCTTGCCGATATTGCCCATGCCAATGATCGCCATATTATGGCCTTTGTCAAGGCCAAGCACTTTCCCGATCTCATCATGGAGATATCTGACATTATAGCCGTATCCCTGCTGGCCAAATCCTCCGAAATGATTGAGATCCTGGCGGATCTGGGAAGCAGTGACATTCATCCTTTTGCTCAGAGCAGCTGATGATATCCGGTCGGTTCCCTCCTCAATCAGGATGTTTAGATATCGGTAATATCTGGGAAGTCTGCGTATTACAGCACTTGATATTTTCTGCGTTGTCATAAGCGGTCACCTTTTTCATTAATCATTACAAAAATATTATAACGTATCATGATCAGGCTTATCAAGATCTTTATGGTTCGAAGCCCATCAGATCTCGTATTTCACCTGCCAGATACAGTGAGCCGAATGCGATCACAGGCATGTCTCCGGCGTTCTGCACAGCACAGTGAAGAGCATCTGCGGTGTTGTCAAATGATTTTGCCTGCGAGCCGCATGAGCGAAGGTATGCAGCAAGCTGGTATGCAGGAAGGCCGCGCTGATCAGGCGGCGTCACACATAGATATGCAGCTGCTTTCGCATC
This sequence comes from uncultured Lachnospiraceae bacterium, assembly GCA_902796355.1. Lineage (GTDB taxonomy): Bacteria > Bacillota > Clostridia > Lachnospirales > Lachnospiraceae > RUG842. The sequence continues at coordinate 4,165 of CADBOU010000032.1, read as the reverse complement.
CAGCAGACTGAGTGTCTCCTGATAGTTTTTATCCCGCATCATTCCGACTAAAAATAATACTTTAGTATCCGGAAAAATTTCATCGAGTGATTCTACCAAAGCACGGGCACACTGTGGATTGTGGCCTCCATCAAGGATGAAAAGCGGGTTCCTGCTCAAAACTTCAAACCGGGCAGGCCATTTCACATGACCAAGGCCGTAAGTCACTGATTCTTTTGAAATGTGCCAGCCGCACATATTCAGAGCATCGACAGCAGTCAGTGCCAGTGCTGTGTTTTTAAGTTGGTACGAGCCTGGAAGAGAGAGCGTCGCGATTTCTCCATCAATTGATATTAACTGGGCTGTAAGGGGATCCGTCTTGCGGAAGTGCTGATCTTTATCAGACAGAACAGCTTTCTGTACATTCGAAAAATCAGTAATATGCAGAGGAACCTGACATGCTTCACATTTCCTTTTAAGTACCAGGAGGGCCTGCAGATCTTGGCGATAGGCAGCGCAGATGCACCCCGGTTTAATGATCCCTGCTTTATCCTCTGTGATTTCTGCGATGGTATCACCAAGGATATCCGTGTGCTCAAGTCCGATATTTGTAACAACAGCCACTTCAGGGCAGGCAATCACATTTGTCGCATCATGCATACCGCCCAATCCGGTTTCGAGTATGACAATATCACATTGTTGCTCTGCAAAGTAAGTCAGTGCAAGTGCAGTCAAAAAGCAGAACAGGCCGGGTTTATCGGTCATGGCATCTGCTGCCGGCGCCAGCCGTTCGGTCAATCTGGCCAGTTCACTTCCGTCAATCATTCGACCGTTGACACGAATGCGCTCACAAAAATCCTGCAAATGAGGGGAGGTAAAAAGGCCAACACGCAGTCCGGCAGCACGCAGGATTGCATCCAATATAGCGCATACGCTGCCTTTTCCGTTGCTGCCGCAGACATGAACAAATTTCAGGCGACGGTCAGGGTCACCGACAGAGGATAAGAGAATTCTGGCGCGTCCCGGATTATCCAGCGGAGTCTGTGCTGTTTTTTTTCTGGTCAGGCCGCTGCTCAGACTTTCTATGTAGTTGATCGCTTCTTTTTTTATCATTTTCATATCGATACGGTGGCTGTCCTCTGGGCGTTATTAACACTATAGCAATTCTGGTTTTTCTTTTCAATGATCTTTAAACCATGTATAATGATGATATGGTTATATCGATCGATCAAACAGGGCGTTTTGAACAAATCTGGCTTCTTGAAGCCGTTCTTGAATGCAGCGAATATGAGCTTGCAGACCGGCTTTCGCAGAAGGCTGCCGTGATCAGTGTTGTGGGAGGCGGAGGTAAGACTACTTGCATCAAAGCGATGGCCAGTGAGTGTCACCAAAAAGAGCTGAAAGCTGTGATTACCACGACAACGCATATGCAGATGCCGCATGATCAGTTTCTCCTTGATGCGGAAGATATGGATGCTTTTTTTAAAAAGATGGAAGAGGCAGGTCAGGTATGGCTAGGGAAACGTCTTGATCCAAATGCACAGGATCCCAACATGGTCAGAAACAAAAGCCGGGCACGATCATTCGAATTTGTCCGAAAAGTTTGTCGGTCAGGCGGATTTCCGGTTTTTATCGAAGCAGATGGGGCAAAGAGACTCCCATGTAAAGTTCCTGCAGATCACGAACCGGTTATTGTTCCCGAGACGACGATTGTACTGAATGTCTATGGTATGGACACGTTGGGAAAAACATTTGAAGAAACTGTGTTCAGATATGAAAAAGCGTGTGCAATCCTGGGGAAAAAGCCGGCAGACGCGGTTACAGAGGATGATTTGGTCCGATTGGCAATGTCATCTGAGGGCGGCATGAAGGGTGTTGTTGGTCAGATGGACTACCAAGTGGTTCTCAATAAGGCCGATACAGTACAGCAGGTGGAAAGCGCGGCATATATAGCGAAGCATTTAATAGAATCGGGAGTGTCGAGAGTCCATATTACATCGGGATTAAAGGAATTAATGCGCCCGTAGGTGCGGGAGAAGGAAAGAAAGGAAGACACGATCATGAGTGATTATCAGGGGATGGAAGTCTCTGTCAAAGTGGTCGTCGGACGTCATGAGGCCGAACTGGGCCCCGGGACTAGCCGGCTGCTTGCACTGATCGATCAGTGCGGGTCAGTGCGTCATGCGGCTGAGGCCATGGAGATATCATACGGCAAGACATGGAAGATCATCCGCGCGGTTGAAGAGGCGCTTGGAGAAGAGGTTGTTTCCCGTCAGCAGGGAGGCCCCAAAGGCGGCAGCGCCTATGTGACTGAGGCCGGACGTAAGCTGATCAGCCGGTATGATCAGCTGAATCATGACATTAATACTTATGCGCAGAAGCGCTTTAAAGAGGTGTTTAAATAATATGCGGATCAGTTTGATTCAAATGAATATGAAGCAGGCGGCACCGGATGAGAATTTCCGGCATGCTGCTGATTTAATACGACAGGCTGCAGCAGACAATACCGATGTCATCGTGTTGCCAGAGACCTGGAACACCGGTTTTTTTCCAAAAGACGGCCTTGACGAGCTGGCAGATACAGATGGCAGGCGTGTGATTGATGAGATCGGCACACTGGCTGAGAAGTATCATGTTAATATTGTCGCCGGCAGCGTAGCTAATCAAAAAGAGACAGGAGTATTTAATACAACCTATATATTTGACCGCTCGGGACAGGTGACAGGTTCCTATGACAAAACGCATCTGTTTTCACCGATGGGAGAGGATGAATACTTTTCCAAAGGGGATCATCTATGCCGTTTTGAGCTGGATGGTGTCCCCTGTGCTGTTATTATTTGCTATGATGTCCGCTTTCCTGAGTTGACCAGAATGCTGGCAGTAAAGGGCGTAGATGTCTTTTTCATGGTGTCTCAGTGGCCTGATGTGCGCGCTGATCATCTGCGCACGCTCCTCAGAGCCAGAGCAATCGAAAACCAGATGTTTGTCTGCGGGTGTAATTCTTGCGGGAAATACGATGACACACAGTACGGCGGCGGATCAGTTTTGATAGATCCGTGGGGGAAAGTGTTGACAGAAGCAGGGAAAGAGGAAGCGATTATTGCAGGAGATCTTGATTTGTCGATCGTCGAGGGGATCCGCAGTTCGATCAATGTCTTTAGAGACCGAAGAGAGGATTTATATCAACTCTAAAGGAGAGGGCATATGTATTATTTTCTCGTCAATCTGACCGGCGGAAGCGGGAAAACAAAGGCAGTCTGGCAGCGGCTCACGCGCGTGCTGGAAGAGAGAGATGTCTCCTATAAAGCGTTTAAAACCAGGGGAGATGAGCACGTACGGGAGTTAGCCGGAAAGATTTCACAGATTGCGGATGATGACGATATCCGCGTGATCGTTGTCGGCGGAGACGGGACAGTCAACAATGTTCTGAACGGGATCAGCAATTTTGACAATGTTTCTCTCGGCGTCATCCCAACCGGTTCAGGCAATGATTTTGTCCGCGGCCTGGGAGCCGGAAAAGACCCTGTTGCTGCATTGGAGACGATCCTTCTGCGCACGCGGGAGCAGACCCGCATGATTGATCTGGGAAAGATTTCCTGGGAGCATGGCGAGAGAATCTTTGGGATTTCAGCCGGAGCCGGTCTTGATGCGCTGGTCTGCAAGCAGGCACTGACATCAAAGCTGAAAAACATCCTCAACAAGATCGGCATGGGCCAGTCTATCTATTCGATCCTGACCGTCAAAAACCTGTTTACGATGAAATACATCAGGGGAGCAGCCGTATATGATGGTGATCAGCTGACGCTGGATAAGATGATCTTTATGGCGGCGATGAATTTTTCCTGTGAAGGAGGGGGCGTTCCCATGGCGCCCGGAGCCAGGGCAGATGACGGTGAGATGTCCGTGTGCTGTGCGGCCGGTGTTCCCAAAATCCGCACCTTCTTCTGCTTTCCAAAGCTGTTGGCAGCCAAACACGAAAACATTAAAGGCTTCATTCTGAAAAACTGCAGGTATCTTGAAATCAATCTGGATGAACCTGCTGTCGTGCATGCGGACGGGGAGTATGTGGGAGATTTAAGTCATATGACAGTTGAGTGCATGCCCGGCAAACTCAGATGTCTGCAATAAAAAAGGCCTGTTCTCAGAACAGGCCTGTAATTTTTCCTTTTTCATTGACGTCTATCTT
>CADBOU010000031.1 GCA_902796355.1 uncultured Lachnospiraceae bacterium | reverse complement strand
CAGCGCATCCAGATGAGGCGGGAGCGTCCAGCTTCCCTGCACATGAATCCCGTCTTTGTCGGAGATCACCGGGACCTCCACACAGGCCCCTTCATCGATATTGGTGACATAGCCCTGATTGCGCAGATTCGCATTAAAGGGATACGGCTCATGATCCCCGTAAATCGCGTTAAAAATATTGGAGGCATACTCCTCTCCCCTCTCGAGATCGATATCGTCTGAGGCCAGCCAGTCAGAGTACTCCTTCTCCCAGGTGTCCTCTCTGTCCATATACTCTTTGAGGATATAGGCGTACTCGCCGGGATTCCATCCGGTGCCGTGCGTGCAGTACTTCTCAATCAGATCGGGGCGTTTTCTGAACCACGGATTGTACTCGGAGTTATGACCGGAGGATTCGGTCGGGAAGTATTTCAGATACTTAAACATCTCGATGCGCACCGGCTCCTCGCCTGCCACCTCAGGGCGTTTGATCGCCTCAAAAAGGGCCGGGTACATATCTTTCCCATCATGCTCCAGCTTCAGATAAAACGCCTGGTGGTTGATGCCGACGCAAGTATAATCGAGTTCCTCCGGCTTCAGATCGAGCCAGCCGGCGAGCATCGCAGCCGATCCCTGCACGCTGTGACACAGGCCTGTCACCTTCAGATCGGTCTGTGCCTGCAGATAACTGACGAGCATCGCCATCGGGTTGGTATAATTCAAAATGACCGCGCCCGGGCAGAGTTCCTCAATATCACGGATGATCGCCAGCAGTACCGGCGCTGTCCTTAAGAACCGGAAGATGCCGGACGGTCCGCGTGTATCTCCGACACAGATGTCAACACCGTATTTTTTCGGGATCTCAACATCATAACGCCAGACATCCACACCGCCCTGCAGCACAGTAATCAAAACGCCATCTGCGCCCGGCAGTGCTTTTCGCCGGTCTGTCGTCGCAGTGACAACGGCATGATGACCGCCCGCAGCAATAATCTTCTCCGCCCCCTGTTTAGCATAAGAAAGACGTTTCTCGTCTATGTCGACAAGTGCGATCTCGCACTTGTCAAAAGCCGGAAACGTCATCAGATCGCGCACCAGATCACGGGTAAAATCAAGTGATCCTGCGCCGATAAAAACAAATTTTCTCATTGCGCCTTCTCTCCGTGTTGATTGCATTTTTTTCTTTTTTTCATTATAAACTTTGACATTTTCTTTGTAAACGGAAAAGCCCCGGGCTAAAGAATTCGAAATCGATTTAGAAAATTTCCAAATAGGTGTTGACAATCAATATTATACGTTATATAGTATTGATCACAAGATAGTATTACATATGCAAAAGCGGAGAAAGGAGGTGGCATGATGGCTTTTAAAATCGAATCCGGTCTTCTGGACGCCTGTGCTCTGGCGATCCTGAGCAAAGGAGACACCTACGGTTACGAAATCACGCAGGAGATGAAAAAAGCTGTCAGTCTATCAGAATCCACTCTGTATCCGGTCCTGCGAAGACTTCAGAAAGAGAATCTGTGCCGGACCTACGATCAGCCTTATCAGGGGAGAAACAGACGATATTACTCAATCACAGACGAAGGGCGCACTCGCCTGACCTCTCTCAGACAGGAGTGGAACGACTACAAAACATCAATTGATTCAGTGTTGAATGAAGGGGAACAATCATGAATAAGGAAGAGTTTATCACATCTTTGAGAAAAGAATTAAGAAAACTTCCGCCTGAAGAAATCGTTTCGGCGACAGAATATTATGAGGAATACTTCCTGGAAGGTGCGCAGGACGGTGAAGATGCGGCAGCGGCTGAGACGAGGCTCATCCAGGAGATCGGATCGCCGAAAGCGGTGGCGGCTCAGATCAAAGCGGAGTACGCCTCACGCGTCTTATCAGGTGATGAGACAGCGCTCAAGTACAAGCCGACAGTCGGAAACAAGATTTCCGCTGCATGGTGGGTCGTTCTGGGCGTACTGGCAGCGCCGGTCGGCATCCCCGTAGCTATCGCGCTGGGAGCTGTCATCTTCGCTCTGTGGGTTGCCGTTTTTGCTGTCATTATCAGCCTCTATGCCGGGTCTGTCGGCATTCTGGCAGGCGGACTGGCCGCTCTGGTGTTCGGCATTATCTCCATTGTCACGTCATTCTCAACAGCACTCATGTGTCTGGGCGGAGGACTGGCTCTGATTGCTCTGGCCGCATTAATCGGCGTCGGTCTGACAGTATTGGTTAAGAAAATCATCCACGTGCCATCCCGTCTGGCACAGAAATCTATGGGCAAAGGAGGAACTGATCATGAGTAAAACGGGAAAATTTACAGCTGTTTGTGCGGGAGTTTTGGTGGCAGGACTCATCATCGGCGCAGCAGGATACGCATTAGGCGGTGTCAGAGGATTTGACAAACTGGCAGACAAGCACGATTGGATTCAAGGTGCTCCGGGCGACCGTGTGATCATCGGACAGACTGTTGATTCATATGATTCCGTTGAATTAACCGGCAACGCCGATGTCTATCTGGTCACTGAAGAATACTACAAAGATCAGGCATGGCTTGACAAACACGAACTGCTGTCCTCAACAGAGGCAGACAGCGCCGGCGAGCACCAGGTGGTGTGTATCAAGGGTGAAAAGGTTCCGGATCCACAGATCAGCGTGCAGGACGGGGTGCTGAAAATCTATGCTAAAGAGAAAAACAACAGCGGTCTCAACCTGAATTTCTCGATGACTGACTGGACACCGAAAGTCCTGGTCTGCTGCCCGAAAGATGAACTGATGTCTATCCGTGCAGAGGTGGATACAGGTGATATTGTACTGGGGGGTATTTCATATAAAAAGGCTGTCATAGAGACAGATACCGGTGATATCTCCGCGCAGAAAACGCAGGGGGAAAGCCTGGCAGTCAAGTGCGATACCGGCGATATCTCTCTGGCCGGAGATGTCAAAGATGTGATCAAAATCAAGGCAGACACAGGTGATATCTTCTTCGAAGCAAAAGAGGCCATCGACAATTACAGTCTCGATCTGCACTCTGACACTGGTGATGTCGTGATCACTGAAAGCGGAAAGAAGACGATCGAGCTGGATGACATCTCCTCCCGCTTCACCCGTGTGGGAGGCAGCAAAAAGCTGACCTTCGACACAGATACAGGCGACATCCATCTTTCCTTCGGGAAATAAAAGTCAAAACCATTCCTCTTACATAAAAGGACCCGGCTGTTGAGCCGGGTTCCTTTTTTTCATGATGTCATGATGTTTCTTCTGTTTCATTCCGCTTGGCTGCTTCCTCCTCTTCAAGAACCCGGTAGGCCACCTTGCCGACCAGCGTCTTGGGAAGCTCTTCCCGAAATTCGATATCATAAGGCATCGCATACTTGGCGATGTTCTTTTTTCCGTAAGCCATGAGCTCCGCCTTCAGCTTATCGCTCGGGGCAACACCGGCAGCCGGCATGATGAACATCTTCACCTTCTGCATTCTGTAGCTGTCGGGCACACCGATCGCACAACTCATCTGCACCTTCTCGTGCGCATCAAAGATGTTTTCGAGCTGAGCCGGGTAAATATTGTACCCGGAGGATATGATCATGCGCTTTGCTCTCCCGCGGAAGTAGATAAATCCCTCGTCATCCATCGTGCCCAGATCGCCTGTGTAGACCCATGTCAGGCCGTCTTCGTGTGTGCGCAGCGTCGCCGCTGTCTCATCGGGCATATCCAGATAACCGGCCATTGTGGTCGGCCCCGCCAGGATGATCTCACCCTCCTCGCCAAAGGGCAGTTCTTTGTCCGTCCCCGGCTCGACAATTTTATAGTATGTATCCGGGAACGGAATGCCGATGCTGCCTTCCTTGTGCATCTGCGGCGGAGTCAGACAGGAAGCCGTCACGCACTCCGTTGTCCCGTACCCTTCACGCACCTGGATCTTGGCGTTGTGATCAAACAGGAATTTATCGAGCTTTTTCTTCAGCTCTACCGACAGAGAATCACCGCCGGAAAAGACGCCCTTCAAACAGGACAGATCAGCCTTCTTCATGTTCGGAAGGCGCAGCAGCGCCTCGTAAAGTGTCGGCACGCCGGCGATAAAATTGCACCGGGCTCTGGTGATCAGCTTGGAGTAACTCTTCGGCGTAAAGCGCGGCACCAGTACGCACCGCCCGCCCTTGGCGAGCATCGTATGCAGACAGACGCCGAGTCCGAATCCGTGGAAGAGCGGCATCGCTGCCAGCATCTTATCTCCCGGGCGGAACATCGGGTTGGCTGCGATCACCTGCTCGGCGAGGGCATTGAAATTCAGGTTCGTCAAAACGATTCCCTTCGTCGTGCCGGTCGTTCCTCCGGAGTAGAGTATCGCCGCCGGATCGTCGGACTTTCTCTTCACACGGTACGCATACCCGCAGTGATGCGCCAGGCGCATGAACTCAGGCCACTGGAAGACCGGCGCCTCACGCGGAATCCTCTCGATCTTGCGCCCCTCAGTCAGCATATACCCGACCTTGATCGGACGCGTCAGCTCATCCTTGATACGCGCCAGGATGACATTCTGCACCTTGGTGTTTTTGCGGATCGCCTCGATTTTGTGATAGAACTGATCAAGTGTCACAACCATGACACTGCCGGACATATTGAGATAGTTTTCAATCTCTTTTTCCGCCGAGAGCGGATGCACCATATTGGAGACAGCGCCGACCAGGTTAACCGCATACATCATGTAGATCGCCTGCGGGCAGTTAGGCATGGCGATGGTGACTTTATCATCCGCGCGGATTCCAAGCACGCGCAGTGACTTGGCACAGCGGTTGATCTGATCAACCATATGGCGGTATGTGATATGCTTGCCCATAAAATCCATCGCAATCGCATTCGGCTGCGCTTTGGCGACAGATTCCACCATCTCATAAATTGTTCCGTTAAAATACTCCAGTGTCTGGGGCAGTTCCCCGGTACTCTTAAACCACGGGGTCTTAACGCCCTCCGGAACCGGGAAAACAATTCTCCCCTTCTCATTGATTTCGTAATGTGCCATTCTTATCTCCTCTCCGGTATAATCTCAAGCCAGTATCCGTCGGGATCCTGTATGAAATAGATCCCCATTGCATGATTTTCAAAACAGATACAGCCCATTTGTTCATGCAGTTTATGCGCTTCCTCAAAGTCATCGACATGGAAGGCCAGATGGAACTCTTCATCGCCGAGATCATACTTTTGCGGATGATCCTTCAGCCAGGTCAATTCCAGCTCAAAATCCTCATCTCCGTTGGTCAGATAGGCCAGGATAAAAGACCCGTCCTCTGCCGTCTTGCGGCGTTTCTCCCTCAGCCCGAGTGCCTTCTCATAAAACTCAAGTGATGTGTTAAGGTCTGCCACATTAAAGTTTTGATGTACCATTCTGAATTTCATAGATTCACCTCCCAGTGTCTCTTCTTCGCCGTATCCATGATCTGTGCGGCGCCTTTCTCCGTCTGCGTCTGTGCTTTAAAGCGCTCAATCACGCTCCGGTCATGCCAGAAATGCATCGGGAAGACACAGCGCGCAGAGCATGTGCTTAAAAACAGTTCCAGGCCTTCTGCAAAATGCTCTTCCAGCCTGTCATCAAGCACCACAAAAGCCGCATCAATCTCATGCTCCGACAGCTTCTGCAGGCCGCTTTTATAAACCTCTTCCTGCCATTTAAGCCAGTCCGGATCTTCTCCCTCCCAGTTCCACATATTCAGATCACCGGCATGATAGATATGCGTTCCGTCTGCATCGACAAAAAAGGCTACTCCTTCATCGTTGGACATATATGTCTCTACCGTTCCCAGACCCGGCACATCATACCGGCGGCCGGCATCCAGATACATCTCGCCGGCATCCGCCGGGATGCGTCTGTCTCCTTTGATATCAAAGGCCAGCAGATATGTCACCTGCCCGAAGCCTCTGTTGATCCTGAAAATATCCGGATTGAAATGATCAGCATGGGCGTGACTCGCAAAGATAAACAGCGGCTTCTCTGCCGGTTTTTTATCCAGCACTGACAAGTCACCCTTATAATAGTCAAAGAGCATCAGACAGTGCGCCGTCTCAACCAGAAAGCCACTGTGCCCGGTATAATCTACGATCAGCTTTTGTCTTCCTGCTGCCATCATATCCCCTTTCAGTCAGGGGATATTATACTCCTGATGACATTCATTTATCAAATGTCAAAGGCATTCTCTTTTATCTCGGCGTCTGACATGGTAAAATTGTTTAAACAAAGACACTGAAATGAGGGAACTATGCGTATCAAAAAAGCAAACGCCGTCCTGTCTCTTTTTATCATTGCGCTCTTACTCATCCACATGGGGTACGAGTTTTATTCTTATCTGACTTTTTACTATAACCCCCTTGTCACCAAGATCATCAGCTACGGATTTGCCATATCTGTGTCAGTCCATGTAGTCCTGACGATCATCATCGTCACCACGCGCCATGACGGAAGCGCGCTGCGTCTGTATCCGAAAGCCAATATCCAGACCATCCTCCAGCGCGCCTCAGCCGCCGGGATCCTTCTGCTCTTTCCGGTTCACATCAAGACCGGAGATCTGATCGCCGGCCATCTTGTCGGAGAGCCTGTGCTTTATCTGCTGCTTGCGGCGCAGCTCCTGTTCTGGTGTATGGTCATGACGCATATCGCTGTCTCCTTTTCCCGGGCGCTCATCACGCTGGGCGTTCTTGAATCAATAAAAAAGAAACTGGTCATCGACCGGATCGTATGGATCCTTTGTGCCATAGCTTTTGCGGCCTCGGCAGCAATTGTGATCCGCGTTCAGATGGCACTCTACTATATGTGAGGTTATGATGCGCACGGTACTGATTATAGGAAGCGGAATTGCCGGCATGAGCAGTGCTCTCTCGCTGGCCGAAAAAGGAATTCATTCAATTCTGATCTCCCCTTTTCCATCGGAGAGATCACAGTCTGTGATGGCTGCAGGCGGCATCAATGCCGTTGATCTGACAGGCGCAAGCGGTGACTCAATCGAGCAGCACATTAAAGATACCCTCGAGGGCGGGCGCATGATTGCCGGAAAGGACGCAGTGCGCGGACTGTGCGAGAGTGCTCCCCGCATCATTGCCCAGCTTGAACAGATGGGGACTGTCTTTACGAGGGACGAGGCCGGCCGTATCGACCGGCGTGCCTTCGGCGGGCAGACATACAACCGGACCTGCTACTGCGGCGCATCGACCGGTAAGCAGATCGTCTCGGCGCTTGTCATGGAGACACGGCGCCTTGAGGCCGAAGGGCTGATCGAACGGCGGCTCTGGATGGATTTTCACTCGGCTCTGATCAAAGACAGAACATGTTACGGTGCACTCCTCTACAATGAAGCCACCAGAGATCTGACCCCCGTTTACGCCGATGCGCTCATCATGGCAGTCGGCGGCCAAAATGCCCTGTTCGGCAAGACAACCGGCTCCACCGTCTGCGACGGATATGCAGCCGGAAAGCTGTTGCTGCAGGGCGTTGAACTTAAAAACCTTGAATTTATCCAATACCACCCAACGACCATCGAAACAACTCAGAAGAGGATGCTTATCTCCGAGGCCGCGCGCGGTGAGGGTGGACGGCTGTACTATGAAGAGGATGACAGGCGCGTCTATTTTATGGAAGATCTCTACGGCCCGAACGGCAATCTGATGCCGCGTGATATCGTCTCGCGCTGTATTGACAAGGCTCCCAGCCAGGTCTTTCTGGATGTGACTTTTCTCGGCAGAAAGACGATTGATGCCAGGATCCCCGAGATCCGCGACCTGTGTCTGAAATACCGGGGGCTTGACATTGCCGAACAGCCGATCCCTGTCGATCCGTCCGTTCACTTCTTTATGGGCGGCCTGGCTGTCGATCTGCATCATGAGACAAATATCGAAAACCTCTTTGCCGTCGGTGAGTGTGCCTCGATCTATCACGGCGCCAACCGCCTCGGCGGCAATTCGCTGCTGGCTGCTATTTATTCAGGTCAGAAGGCCGCAGAATGTATCGCAGGAAAGGCGGGCGCTCCATCTCGCTCACAAGACTTTGGCGCCTATGTGCAGGATGAGGCGGAAGCACTTAAAGAAAGCCAGAACCATGAGAGCCGTTTCCCGGTGATGTATCTGCGCAGCATGCTCGCAGAGAACATGCGTGACCATCTCGGTATCGTCCGGGATGAGGCGCGCCTGAAACAGGGCATCAGTGATCTCGACTTTTATCTGGATGTGGCAGACAATATCCGCTATGACAGAACTGTTCTGCCCTATTTTAACTACAGCCTGCCGGGAATCCTGATGCTCGCCAAATCCTGTCTGGTCAGTGCGCTGGAGCGAAAAGAGAGCCGGGGTGCCCACTTCCGGGCTGACTATCCGCAGGAAGAGGAAGTATACCGCAGTGCTTCTGTCATCCGTTATCACCGGGACAGTTTTGAGGTCCGTTATGACCGGGAGGGACGCTATGAAAGTTAGAATCAAACGACAAGCCTCGCCGGTGGCAGAGCCTTACTGGGAGACATTTATCTATCAGGGCCCTGCAGACAACACCGTCGCAGGCCTTCTGGATGACCTCAACTACCGCGATGACATTGTCAATGAGAAAGGCGAGGCTGTCCCCCGTATCAGCTGGGAGTGTTCCTGCCTGCAGGGAATGTGCGGGAGCTGCGCCATGGTCATCAACGGGACACCGGCACTCGCCTGCGAGACTTTTCTGCGCGATCTGAAAGGGGACGTCATCACGATTGAACCGCTGCGCAAGTTCACCGTCATCAGTGATCTTGTCACAGACCGCGGTGTCATTGCAGAAAACCTGAAAACTGCCGGTGCGTACATCCGGCATTTTGCGCCGTCAACCGGAAAAGAGTACAATCATCAATATACGGCAGCCAAATGTCTCAAATGCGGTCTGTGCCTTGAAGTCTGTCCGAACTATATCCGGGGCAAACAGTTCTTCGGCGCCGCTTTTGCCAATGACTGTTATTTGATTGCATCGAGGAACCGTGACGCAAAAGCGGCTATTCACAAGGCCTATGACACTCATTTTGCCACAGGCTGCTCCAAGGCGCTCTCCTGTATGGAAGTATGCCCGATGCACATCCCGACAATCGCCTCCATTGCCAAAATGAACCGCGCCTTCTCAGCGCCGAAACAGAAAGAAACACCATGAAACTTATTATCATCTTCATTGTATATGCTCTGATGGTCATCATCTCGCTGGGTCTGCTGTACGGACCTCTGCGGCGGGCGCTTGATCCAAAATAT
>CADBOU010000030.1 GCA_902796355.1 uncultured Lachnospiraceae bacterium | reverse complement strand
TTTGCTGAGTAATGTAAGTATGAGAAGAAAAGTAACAAAAGCAGACAATCAAGTAAAAATACCTGCGCAGTATGAACTGATCGACAGGAGCAGCCTGCCTGACAGTGATTCGGTCGGTTATCTGCTCGAGCACAAGCAGAGCGGGGCCCGTGTGGTCCTGATGGACAATAAGGATGACAATAAGACGTTTTATATTGCCTTCAGGACACCGCCGAAAGACAGCACAGGCGTGGCTCATATCATGGAGCATTCTGTGCTGTGCGGGTCAGAGCATTTTCCGCTCAAAGATCCTTTTGTGGAGCTGGGGAAAGGATCACTTAACACATTTTTAAATGCGATGACATATCCGGACAAGACGGTGTATCCGGTTGCCAGCTGTAACGACGTGGATTTCAAAAATCTGATGCACGTCTATCTGGATGCCGTGTTTCATCCGTCGATCTATCATAATGAGCAGATCTTCCGCCAGGAAGGCTGGCATTACGAGCTGGACGGAGAGGCGGAGAATCTGTCTATTAATGGTGTGGTATACAACGAGATGAAGGGCGTGTTTTCTTCACCGGACGGAGTGCTGGATTATGCGGTGATGAACTCACTCTTTCCTGATACGCCATACGGCTGTGAATCAGGCGGAGATCCACAGGCCATACCGGATCTGACCTATGAGGCATTCCTGAGATTTCACCGTAAATTCTATCATCCCTCGAACGCTTATATTTTCCTGTACGGAGATATGGATTTTACGGAGAGACTGACATGGATGGACGAGCAGTATCTCTCTGATTATGAGCGTATCAAAGTGGATTCAAAGATTAAGGCGCAGCCTGCTTTTGCTCATATGCACAGTGCGGATATTCCGTACTCGCTTCCCTCGGGCAGTGACCCGGGAGAACAGGCGTATCTGTCCTGGAACAAAGTGGTTGGCACCGTGATGGATGAGGAGCTTTTCAGGGCGTTTCAGATACTGGACTATGTGCTTCTTTCTTCGAGCGGCGCTCCGCTTAAGAAGGCACTGATCGAAGCCGGCATCGGGCAGGACGTCACCGGCGGTTATGACTGCGGGATCTATCAGCCGATGTTCAGCGTCATTGCCAGGAGAGCCCGGGAAGAGGATCGCGAGAAGTTCGTGCAGATCATTGAGCATACGCTCAGGGATCAGGTGGAAAACGGCATTGATCAAAAAGCGCTGGAAGCGGCGATCAATATCATGCGTTTCTCTTACGTTGAAGGAGATTCAGGGCGCACGCCGCGCGGATTGATCTGGGGACTGTCTCTTCTGGAGAGCTGGCTGTATGACGATGCCAAACCGTTTTTGCATGCCAATGCAGTGGCTGTTTTTGACAGAATGAAAGACAAGATCGGGACATCATTTTTCGAGAATCTGATCCGTGCTTATCTGCTCGAGAACGAACACGGCTCAGTCATCACGTTAAAGGGCGACCCCGGCAGGGCAGAGCGTCTGAAAGAGCAGACTCGCGTGCAATTACAGAAGCAAAAGACAGAGATGAGCCAGGCACAGATCAATGACATTCTTGAGGACGGCCGCGCTCTGGCTGCCTACCAGAACACGGAGGATACGCCGGAGACACTGGCAAAGATCCCGGTTCTGAAACTGACGGATATCAAAAAGGAATCAGAGCCGATCCAGGTCGAGAGCCTCGAGTGTGAGATACCGTTTTTATTCCATGAGACGAAGACAAACGGAATCGGCTATGTCAACCTGCTCTTTGATATGAGCGCACTCGATGAGGATGAGCTGACAGCAGCCTCCATTCTCACCCGCTCCGCATTCGGGCAGATGGATACAGATGCATATACCTATCAGGAATTCGGCCATGAGGTGGACCGTATTACCGGAGGCCTTGCCAGTACGATGGCGGTGCGCGCTGATCTGTCCCGGACTGACAGAGAGTGCATTAAGCCGGTGGCTGAGATTCATTTAAAAGGATTCTATGATCAGCTGACGGCTGGGTTTGATTTGATTGAGGAAATGCTTCTGCACACGCATCTGGACGATGAGAAACGGCTCAAAGAAATATTGGCCGAGATCGTATCCGTGATGCAGTCCCGGATCCTCACGGACGGGCATACGCTGGCTAGCGGGCGGGCGCTGGCCTATGAATCTGTGATGGAGAATTACAAAGATCTCACGTCAGGGATTGCCTATTATCAGAAGGTCAGTGATCTGCTGGAGCATTTCGATGAGAAAAAAGACGATCTGATTGATCAGATGAAAATACTGCGCACCAAAATCTATAACAGAGAGTGTATGACTGTCAGCTATACGGCTGAGAGAGAAGGAATCGGAACCGTGCGCGAGATGGCTGAGGGTCTGGCACGTGCGCTGGGCATGCGGCCGTCTGATACGGGACAAAGAGTGTTTGATGAGGCAAGGCTCACGGCTCCTTCCGGAAATGAAGGATTTATGACTTCCAGTCAGGTGCAGTATGTCGCACGCAGCGGTAATTTCATTAAGGAGGGACACCGGTTTACCGGCGTGATGGATGTGCTGGCATCTTATCTGCGCTGGGAGTATCTGTGGCAGAACGTCCGGGTCAAAGGCGGTGCTTACGGGTGCATGACCGGATTCAGACGCGGAGGAAACGCTTTCTTCGTGTCATACCGTGATCCTCATTTAAAGAGAACCTGGGATGTATTTGAGGATATCCCGCATACACTCAGAAATCTCGAATTGTCTGAGAGAGAGCTGCGGCAGTATATTATCGGTGCCATCAATGCGATTGATCAGCCGCTGACACCGAGAAGCCGCGGAGCCAGATCTCTCGCGCTGTATCTGTCCGGGGTGACAGAGGAGATGCTGGATCAGGAGAGGGAGGAGATCCTTACGACAACACAGGAAGATCTGCAGGCGCTGGCTGATGTCATTGAGGATGTTCTCGATCAGGGTTATGCCTGTACGATCGGATCCGAGGCGAAAGTTAAAGAGCATGAAGACCTGTTTGACCGCACGGAGGCGTTACAGTGATGGATAATCAGTTCAAATCCGGATTTGTGACCATCGTGGGGCTGCCCAACGCCGGCAAATCAACGCTGCTCAATGCACTGATTGGTCAAAAGATTGCGATTACATCCAAAAAGCCAAACACAACCCGCGGCAGAGCACGCGGCATCCTGCATGAGCCGGAGGGGCAGGTGGTCTTTGTCGACACGCCCGGGGTCAACAAGCCGGTAGATAAGCTGGATGACTATATGCAGGGCGAGGTCGACAGTTCCCTGAAAGGGATTGATGCCATGCTTCTTGTTGTCGATATCAGGAAGAAGGGTGAGCGGACAGACAAACTGATTGAGCGGCTCAAGGATTCATCGGTTCCGTTGATTCTGGTCCTCAACAAGGTGGACTCTCTGCCGACAGAGAAAGTGTTTGCCGCCATCGATGAATACAGGAAAAAGGCTGAGTTTGCTGATATCGTACCTGTCTCGGCAAAGACAGGGCGCAATCTCGACGAGCTGGTCAAAGTCATCTTTGCACACCTGCCTGCAGGGCCGCCCTATTACGATGAAGAGACGGTCACCGATCAGACAGAGAGGAAACTGATCTGCGAGATTATACGCGAAAAAGCTCTGTACAGCCTGGATGAGGAAATCCCCTACGGACTGGCAGTCGTGATTGATAAGATGGAGTATGGCCGTAAGCTGGTGCGCATTGACGCCACGATTATCTGTGACAGAGAGTCACACAAGAAAATCCTGATCGGCAAAGGCGGGGACATGCTCCGCGAGATCGGTAGCCGTGCCCGCTTTGAGATTGAACGGCTGTTGGAGAAGAAAGTTTACTTAAAGCTCTGGGTTAAGGTCAGCAAAAAATGGCGCGAGAGCGACTATCTTCTCAAAGACTATGGATATGACAAGAATGCACAGGGATAACGGATGGAGCCATTGACAGTCACAGGGATGGTTCTGGCAGCCCGTCCCATCGGCGAATATGACAACCGCATTGTTTTGCTGACGCGTGAGAGAGGAAAGATCTCTGCTTTTGCAAAAGGCGCCAAACGCCTGAAGAGCAGGCTGTCGGCAGTCGGACCTTTCACATGGGGAAAGTTTGAGATGCACGAAGGGGCCTCGTCGTACACCATGTACGGGGCGGATGTAGAGAACTACTTCGAACATCTCAGAAGTGATGTGGAAGGTGCTTACTACGGTTTTTACTGTCTGGAGCTGGCTGATTATTTTGCGCGTGAAAACAATGATGAGTGGGAGATGCTAAAACTCCTTTACACAACGATTCGCGCATTGGAGCGGGGCGCTTGTGAACACAGGCTGATCCGATGTATTTATGAGCTGAGGACACTGGCTGTCAACGGCCTGGCGCCTTCCCCGGAGCGGATGGAGCTGAATGCTGTGACAAAATATACCGTTCAGTACGCACTGGAGGCTCCGTATAAATCACTGTATGCAGTTGCTGTCAGCGAGGAGACAGTGGGAACTCTTCGAAAACAGATCGATCAGCTGCTGGCCGATATACTCGACCGGCCGATTAAATCAAAAGGAATGTTGGATATTATTTAACTATGCTGATTATTCTTAGGTGGAAGGGAGGAGAAGCATGGCGAAACAATATATAGCAGCGCAGTCAGTCGAGACAGCGCTTAAGCGCAGGGGTGAGAACAGTGCATTTCTTGCCGGCGGAACTGAGATTAACAGACTTAATTCAGCCGTTGAAGCAGATACACTGATTTCTATCCGCCGACTCGATGAGCTCAAAAAGGTGGAGGCACAGGGAGATTTCATTTATGTGGGAGCGCTCTGCACATTTCAGCAGGCGCTCGAAGAAGACGTGATCCCGGAATGGTTTAAAGAAGCCTGCCGGTTCATGGCATCGCGCACCAAACGCAATATGGCGACTGTCGGGGGTAACGTTGCCGTCAAGAGGACAGACTCTTATCTGATTCCCACATTAATTGCTGTCGGAGCGGGCCTGAAAATTGAGACTGCAGACGGCACGAAAGAATGCTCTGTTTTGGATTATACTGAGGGATTAACCTGCTGTGACGGTTTGATCACATGCATCTGTCTGCCGAAGAATCCCGGGTTTGTCAAGTCTGTACGTTTTGCCAATACAGCACAGAGCCATGCATATCTGACCGTCGCTTTTGCAGCGAAAGACCTCGATCATATTGAGATGGCAGCGGCAGTTAAAAACGGCGGTATCTACCACTTGACCGATCTGGCGGCAGCGATGATGAAAGACCACGATGTGTCAGAGGAGACATTGGTCAATATGGTCTATGAATGTGAAGGAGCTGTCTTCCCGACAGATATGTTTGGAGGAGAGAAGTATAAGAGATATCTTCTCGGTGTGGCGGCAGCAGGTCTTTTGGCAGACGCAAAGAAAGGAGGCCTCGCATGATTACCTGTATCATAAATGGAAGAGAGAGACATCTTGACGTTGATCCGGCAATGCGGCTGCGCGAGATGCTGGTGCAGGAAGGCCATTACTGCGTGCGTGATTCAGATGACGCAGAAGGTTTTTGCGGAAGTGATACGGTCCTCGTTGACGGTGTGCCTGTTTTTTCAAATCTGGTTCTGGCCGGCGAGGTGGAGGGTTGTGAGATTATCACGCCTGACGCCCTCGGTGACTGCAGACATCTGACGATCGTACAGCAGGCAATGATCGATGCGGGCGTTGTCGGCAGCGCCTATAATGCACCTGCGGCGGCTCTGCTGTTGACGTGGCTCCTTGAGCACAATCCGGCTCCGACGAAGGAGGATATCAAAGATGCGCTCTCCGGTATCTTTATCCGCGATGCCGGTTATGAGCATTATTATCTGGCTGTCGAGCTGGCACTGGAAAAGATGAAAGACGGCGGTTATAAGACGACGACGGCACCGTCATTCAGAGATGAGTGCAAGATCATCGGCAAACCGGCTCAGAAGATCGACGGACCGACACTGGTTGCCGGCGAGAGAGCCTTTGTCGAGGATTATGTCGATGATGACACCTGCCATATGGTGGTGCTGCGCTCGCCGCATGCCAGCGCGTATATTAACAGCATTGACACGTCCGAAGCAGAGAAAGTCGATGGCGTTGAGAAAATCATCACTGCCTATAACTGCCCGGATGTGTACTATATGCAGGCCGGACAGGGCAACCCGGAGCCCTCACCTCATGACAGGAGACTGTTCAACTTTAAAGTCCGCCATGTCGGTGACCGTGTGGCTGCAGTCATAGCTGACACGCTTGAGGCGGCCATCAAGGCGCGGGATCTGATCAAGGTTGACTATGATGTGCAGCCGGCTGTCTTCACAGTTGAAGAGGCGATGGCAGAAGGGGCACCGCTCGTGCACAACGGACCGATCGAGTTCGGTGTGGGCGCTCCGGATGATCTGGATGAGTACAATGCCCTCCAGGGAGATGCCCGTGAGGGAAAGATCTTTTATCCGTTCCCGCTGCATGCTGATATTCATAAAAACATCGCGGCGTCCAATAAAGGCGGTATCGGTGATGTGGAGAAGGCTTTTGCCGAATCTGATGCTGTTGTCGAGCACACCTATCAGACGAGTCAGATTCAGCATACTCCGCTGGAGACTCACATCTGTTTTGCCAAGATGGATGCCGGCCGCCTGACGGTGATCGCGTCGACGCAGGTTCCGTATCATGTGCGCCGCATTGTCGGCTGGGTAACCGGTCTTCCGGAAAACCAGATTCATGTCATCAAAAAACGGGTTGGCGGCGGATATGGCGCCAAGCAGGATATCCTGATCGAAGATCTGACCGCCTATGCAGCATTTGTCACAGGTAAACCGGTTCTGGCTCACAACACACGTGAAGAAGAGTTTATCGCAAACTCCACACGTCATCCGATGCGTGTGCATGTCAAGATGTCCGGAAACAAAGACGGCAAGATCACAGGTATCTACATGGAAGTGTGCGCCAATACCGGACCTTACGGCAACCACTGCCTGACAGTTCCGATGAACAGCTGCTCCAAGACGCTGCCGCTCTTTAAGGTCGACAACATGGCCTATGATCTGAAGGTGTACTACACCAATATTCCACCGGCCGGCGCTTATCAGGGCTATGGTACTCCGAAAGGAACCTACGGTCTGATGATGGCGATGGCAGAGCTGGCAGATAAGCTCGGTATCGACTATAAGGATATGGTGCTTAAAAACCATGTCGAGGAAGGCTATATGCTCGAGATCCTCAAAGGCCTTGGCGAGGGACGTGAAGGAAATGTGGTTCCGGTCGGCTCCTGCGGCTTAAAGGAAGCTGTCGAACAGGGATGCGAGATGATCGAATGGGGCAAGAAGGAAGAGAGCGATGATCCTGACTGGAAGATCGGGAAAGGCTTCGCTATGATCATGCAGGGATCCGGACTGCCCGGCCTGGATCATGCAGAGGCGATCGCCAAGATGGAAACAGACGGTACCGTCATCTTAAATTCAGGCGGTGCTGATATCGGAACCGGTCTGGATACGATTTCAGCAAAGATCGTTTCTGAGATCATGTGTCTGCCGATGGAGAAGATCAGTGTCATTTCCGGCGATACAGACTCTTGTGCTTTTGACACCGGTTCTTATGCTTCATCCGGCACATTCTTCTCAGGTAATGCTTCCTATGTAGCAACCAAGAAGCTTAAGGAGATGGTGCTTAAAGAGGCATCACTGCAGATGGATGAGGATGTGGCTGATCTGGATGTACGTGCGCCTGGTGAGGTTTACTCCAAGAAGACCGGAGCCGTGCTCACTTATGGCGATCTGTCCCATGCAGCTGTCGCCGGTGACGGACGCGGGCAGGTCATCGCACATGGCACCTACATCACAACGAACAGCTCGATACCGTACGGTGCGCATTTTGCTCAGGTGGCAGTCAATGTCAAGACAGGTGAGATCAAGGTGCAGAAGTTCTACGCTCTGCAGGATGCAGGAACACCGATTAACCCGGAAGTGGCCCTGTGTCAGATGTACGGCGCAGCACTCAAGTCGATTGGACACTCCCTCTACGAAGATATGATTCTCGATGAGGATGGAAGATGTGTCAATGCCAACATGACTGATTACGGTGTGCCGATGATCTCTGAGCAGCCTGATGACTTTAAGGCAGTCCTGATTGATGTCAATGATGCGTATGGCCCGTTCGGTGCGAAGTCGATCTCTGAGATCGCCTGCAACGGTGCGGCGCCTGCGATTGGCATTGCGATTCACGACGCCGTTGGCATTTGGCTCAGAGACTGGCCGATGACACCTGAAAAGGTACTTAAAGCACTTGGAAAGATTTGATCGTTTGAGGATGAGGCTGCCGCGCCGATGGTGCGGCGGCCTTTTTTTAAACTTGCATTTCTCTCTGAAATGCGTTATTCTGAAATCCGTTCATCAAAAAAGACCTGTCGGGGGGAGAGAAGGCAGGATATAGGTTTTTGATTGACAAGGGGGATCAATGAACGGATTCAGGGGAGTATTATTGACCGCCTTATTGGCGGCTTTTTTTGCATTGTCAGTATGCAGTGACACAATTTATGCTGAGGATCTGCCCGTTACAAGAGAGGAAGCACTCGGTTGGGCGCACAGTCAGATGGGTCAGTATATCGATGTCGACGGCGCCTACGGTGCACAGTGCGTCGATCTGATTTATGCCTACTATGATTATCTGGGCATTGGCAGGCGCGGCGGAAACGGTGCAGATTATCAGAATGATGATAAGCTGCCGGAAGAGTGGATCCGCCTGTACGCACAGGACGGTGCCGTTCCGCAGCCGGGAGACGTGGTTGTTTGGGGC
The DNA here is from genome assembly GCA_902796355.1 of uncultured Lachnospiraceae bacterium. Taxonomy (GTDB): domain Bacteria; phylum Bacillota; class Clostridia; order Lachnospirales; family Lachnospiraceae; genus RUG842. The sequence goes on along the minus strand of CADBOU010000030.1, from coordinate 2,256 downwards.
GGGTATGCGCCCGGTGTTTATACGGCAGACGGTCACGTGGGACTCGTTGACGCGGTCGATCAGGCGGGCAACTTCAGTGTTCTTGAGCAAAACTACGGAGCGGATCGCTCTGTCACGCTGAACACACACAAAGCCGGGGAATTTACATGTATCCTCCGGCCTAACTGGGATCTGATGCAGTCGCTTAAAAATGACATCAGCGAACTTGTCAAATGTGCCTTTGCACGGTATGATGATATGTGAGAAAAATGGCCTGCAGAAAGGAGATTAAGCATTGAGACCAGAAGATAAGACTATGGAAAAGATCGTCGCATTGGCGAAGAACAGAGGTTTTGTATATCCGGGCTCCGAGATTTACGGCGGCCTGGCCAACACCTGGGACTTCGGCAACATTGGCGTTGAGTTAAAAAATAACATCAAAAAGGCCTGGTGGCAGAAATTTGTGCAGGAGAGTCCTTACAATGTCGGCCTTGATGCGGCCATTTTGATGAATCCGCAGACATGGGTGGCATCCGGTCACTTGGGAAGCTTTTCCGATCCGCTGATGGATTGCCGCGAGTGTCATGAGCGCTTCCGCGCGGATAAGATCATCGAGGATTACTGCGCAAAAGAAGGTATCGCACTGGATTCCTCCATCGACGGATGGAGCGCGGAGCAGATGGAGAGCTTTATCGAAGAACACAACATCCCCTGTCCGACATGCGGAAAGCACAACTTTACCGGCATTCGTCAGTTCAACCTGATGTTTAAGACCTTCCAGGGCGTGACAGAGGATGCTAAGAACACAGTGTATCTGCGCCCCGAGACAGCGCAGGGCATCTTTGCTGATTTCAAAAATGTACAGCGCACCTCCCGCAAGAAGGTCCCGTTTGGTATCGGTCAGATCGGCAAGTCGTTCAGAAATGAGATCACTCCGGGCAACTTTATTTTCCGTGTGCGCGAGTTTGAGCAGATGGAGCTGGAATTTTTCTGCAAGCCTGATACCGATCTGGAGTGGTTCGCATACTGGAAGAAGTTCTGCCTTGACTGGCTGTTCTCCCTCGGCCTGAAGGATGAAGAGGTACGCTATCGTGATCACGATAAGGAAGAGCTCTCCTTCTACTCTAAAGCGACGACAGACGTGGAATTCCTGTTCCCGTTTGGCTGGGGTGAGTTGTGGGGTATTGCAGACCGCACCGACTATGATCTTGGCCGTCATCAGGAAGTGTCCGGTGAAGACCTGACATACTTTGATGATGAGGAAAAGACAAAGTACATTCCGTACGTCATCGAGCCGTCACTGGGCGTGGAGCGTACATTCCTGGCATTCCTTTGCAGCGCTTACGATGAAGAGGAGCTGGAGGGCGGCGATACCCGTACTGTATTGCATTTCCATCCGGCGCTGGCGCCTGTCAAAGTGGCAGTGCTTCCGCTTTCCAAGAAGCTTTCCGAGCCGGCACAGAAGATCTACAGCGAGCTGGCTAAATATTACAACTGCGATTTCGATGACCGCGGCAATATCGGCAAACGCTACCGCCGTGAAGATGAGATCGGAACACCGTTCTGCGTGACCTATGATTTCGACTCAGAAGAAGACGGCGCCGTGACGGTCCGCGAGCGTGACTCGATGGAGCAGGAGCGTGTCAAGATCGAAGACCTCAAGGCTTACTTCGAAGATAAGATGAGATTCTAAGTGATTGATTCTTGTTCATAACAGATATGGATTATGACAGCCGTCCGGGATGACCGGGCGGCTGTTTTGTATTGAACGATGCAGCGCGCGCATGAAGGCGCGGGCGATCGAATTTCGGAAAAATCTTGGACAGGATCCTAGATATGGAACATAATTCAGGTAAAAATGAGAGCAGTCGATTTTTACACCACTAAAACCGGTGTAAAATCACATTTCCTCATTTTTCACATCACTTTTTTTAAAAATAATGATGTAAAAGATGAAGCTTTATTATATTACACCATATTTACCCGTGCTTTTTTAATAAACTCTTTAAAATACACCACGCTGGGGACCTGTTCACACAGGATGGAAAGATTCGATGAGAGGCATTCATTTCAGAACGACTGAATACTACCAGATATTTTTTATTGTACTCAAGTGTGCTTAAAACTCACATATCTAAAAAACTCGGAAACCCTTATAAATAAAGGATTTCCGAGCATTTCTTGGAGCGGAGAAGGAGGGATTTGAACCCTCGCGCCGCTACTAACGACCTACTCCCTTTCCAGGGGAGCCCCTTCAGCCAGCTTGGGTACTTCTCC
>CADBOU010000029.1 GCA_902796355.1 uncultured Lachnospiraceae bacterium | reverse complement strand
TCCATCATGGCGTAAAATGAAGTGAAGGCGCAGACACGGTCATCCTGCCCGTAGCCCAGGATCATGCTCCGGTCAAAACCGCAGTCATAGGCGGGGCCTGCCGGGACGATCTCGAGCTCAGCCGAGGAGAAGTCTTCCTCTGCGACGTCATATTTTTCCTTTAAGATCTTCAGGATATGATCGCGCACTTTCTGCTTGGCATCGTCTTTCTCATCATCTTTGGTCGTGAGCGGTCTGGAGCCAATCAGAAGGTCCAGGTTCTCGCCCTCAAAAGCTTCGGAGAGCTTTTTGGAGACCTGGCGCTGTGCCAGATGCGGCAGCAGGTCAGTGATGACAAAGACCGGATCGCCCGGATCCTCGCCGATGGCAACTGTGACGGTTGTTCCGTCTGTCTTGCAGATGACGCCGTGCAGCGCCAGCGGTGTGGCAAGCCACTGATACTTGCGGATCCCGCCGTAGTAGTGGGTATCCAGGTAGGCCTGCCCTTCTGTCTCATAGAGCGGGTTCTGTTTGACATCAAGGCGCGGGGAGTCAATGTGGGCGCCGAGGATATTCATGCCGGCTTCAAGCGGCTCACTGCCGATATTGAAAATTGCCAGGGATTTGTCCATCTGGCAGTAGTAGATCTTGTCGCCGGCCGAAAGCTTTTTGCCGGAAGCTTTAAATGCATCCAGACTCACATATCCATTCTCTTCCAGTTCTTTTTTGATGATGGTCACGCATTCGCGTTCTGTCTTGCCGCGGCTTAAGTCTTTCATGTAGCGCGCACAGACATCTTCAACCTTTTTCAGGGTTTCTTCATTGTAGGTGTTCCAACAGTTATTATTCACAATAAGCCTCCTTATCTTTTGTTCGTGAATTATATTTTATCACGCAACAGGGTTGTTGGAAAGTCGTTTGACAGGAGAGTGTCAACACTATAAAATGGGAGTGCAAAATAACTTCAGAGAGGAGATTATATACTATGGCAGTGACAGTATTAACATCTGATACATTTGAGCAGGAAGTGTTGAAGGCAGATAAAGTTGTTTTAGTGGATTTCTATGCTGACTGGTGCGGTCCGTGCAAGATGATGGCACCGTCTCTGGATGAGATATCCGACGAGCAGGCTGACATTGTCAAGGTCTGCAAGATCAACGTGGACGACTGCCCGGATGTAGCCCGTCAGTACCGCGTGATGAGCATTCCGAATATGGTGCTCTTCAAGGACGGCGAAGCGGTTAACCGCTTTGTTGGTGTGACAGATAAGGCTGATATCGTAGAGGCAGTCAAGGCAGAGCTGTAATATCTGACGATCATTTGCAAAAGGCAAATAAAAAAGACACACCTCTTGGCCAAAGAGGTGTGTCTTGATATGAGTTGATGTAATTTAGTTTTTGAAGTGAGCGATGATCTGCTTGATGTACTCTACGTAGTCGAGGTTGAATACAAAGTATCCGACAACGAGTGCAGCGATGATCAGAAGCAGAATGATCAGGAAGATCAGGCCGCCGTGGCCGCGATCGTCATCATCATCCATGCCGATATCGAGCATCTGTGTATAAGCAGTATCGCGTTCGCGCTTGCGGGCTTTCGCTCTTTCTTTGTCGGCCTTGCGCGATGCATGTGAATGGCTTTCAGAGGAACTGGCAGCCGGAACCTTATACTTCTTTTTGCATGTATAGCAAAGAAGATATTCAGGGTTCTTTGTGCTCCTTACTAATTCCTCTCCACAATGTGGGCATTTCATGAAGGTACCTCCTTATTACATTATTTAAAACGCGTTTCATATATTATAACGCATTTTGATGACAGAGTAAAATCATTTTTGCAGGAGAGTTGTTTTAAATGGTAAGAAGTGATTTGTTCAATCTGAATTATTATCAAAAAGCTGACTTTACAGGCAGCAAAGGCGAGATGTGTTACCGGCTGTCGCTGGAGACCGAGGCAGAGGAAGAGCATTTTAAATTTGAGTGGTGGAAAGGACCGTTTGCCACTGCACAGACAGAAGAAGAAAAACAGACAAAGACTTTTCCTTATTCAAATGAAGGGCTCGATGAGATCGTTGCTTTGATCGATGCCATGGAGACTCACGAAGCCCGCGGGGAGATGTTTAAGGAATATATGATCAACAGGGAGAAAGGGGAGTTAAACGAATGAAAACATTGATTTTGGCATCACAGTCACCGAGGCGACATGAGCTTTTAACCCAGGCCGGGGTGCCGTTCGAGACGATTATCAGTCCGGCATCGGAGGAGACAGAGCTGAGCGATCCGGCGGCGATTGTCGAAGAGCTGGCAGCACGCAAAGCACAGTCTGTCTTTTTGCTGCATCCGAGTGATATCGTGCTCGGCGCAGATACGATTGTTGCGCTTGACGGTGAAGTCTTCGGCAAGCCGGAGACAGAGCAGGATGCATACGTCATGATCACGCGGCTGCGCAATAAGACTCACCAGGTGTACACGGGCTGTGCTTTTGCCTATGCCGACAGAGACGGGATGGCGAAACTTGTGACACATGTCGAGAAGACAGATGTCTATGTCGGCGATGTGTCTGACGCGGAGATCAGCGAGTATATCCGCTCAGGCGAGCCGATGGATAAGGCCGGCGCCTATGCCATCCAGGGAAGCTTCGGACAGTACATCAAGCGGATCGACGGGGATTATTATAATGTCGTCGGCCTTCCTTTATACTATGTGACGCACGAGCTAAAGCGGATCCGAAGGGATTAAGGGATTGACATCGATCTGGATTCGGGTTAAAATTTAACTCGGCTTTAATAGAAGTTCAGCGTTTGGAGAAGTACTCAAGAGGCTGAAGAGGCGCCCCTGCTAAGGGTGTAGGTCGGGAGACCGGCGCGAGGGTTCAAATCCCTCCTTCTC
>CADBOU010000028.1 GCA_902796355.1 uncultured Lachnospiraceae bacterium | reverse complement strand
CCGGAGATTTCGGTGGCACGCGAGGTGCGCGAGGGTGAGCTGATCGACTTCGATCTGACAAAGGGCAAGTCCCTGGATATGCGGACCTTCTATCTGGTAACCAAGCGCGAGAAACGCAAGAACACACTCAAAAACCAGTTCGTTCAGTATGTGAAAGAGCTTTATCAGGTGTAACAACACCGGCACAGCCGGAAAAGATATAAAAGGAGTACTGCAAAATGAATCTAATGGAACAATGGCGCGCCAGTGTCTACGACGAAAACATGTCAGCGGCGCAGCTGGATCGGATCTGGAAAGACTATTTTGAAAAAGAGAAGAACATCTATGCACAGCTCCTCGAAAACCCGGATGAGGTGGTCGAGGGGACTGTCGCACAGCTGGCTGAAAAATACGGCATCACCGCGCAGGAGATGGCGGGATTCCTCGACGGAATCGATGACAGCTTAAAGAAGAAGAACAATATCGAAAAGCTCACTGAGAAGACCAAGGTGCAGCTCGGATTTGACAAGGAGCTGCTCTACAAAAACATGGTTAAGGCCAAGGCGGACTGGCTGTACAATCTGCCCCAGTGGGATGCGATTTTCTCAAAGGATAAGCAGAAAGAACTCTTTAAGGAGCAGAAACTCTCCGGAACCGTCGTCAAGGGAAAGAAGATCGGCCGTAATGACCCGTGTCCGTGCGGGAGCGGCAAGAAATACAAGCACTGCTGCGGGCGTGCATAAGGAGGAATTGAGATGAAGGTATCATTAAAGGACGGAAGCGTGCGCGAGTACGCGCCCGGCATCACGATTTTTGAGGTGGCAAAGGACATCAGCGAAGGACTGGCCAGAAACGCGGCTGTCGGCAAGATCGACGGCGAGAAGGCGGATCTGCGCACCCCGCTCACCAAAGACTGTGAGCTTGAGATTCTGACAATCAAGGATCCGGAGGGTCTGGCGACCCTGCGCCACACAACCTCCCACGTTATGGCAGAGGCTGTCTTAAAGCTTTTTCCCGATGCGAAGGTTACCATCGGCCCGTCAATCGCAGACGGTTTTTACTACGACTTTGATCACGCACCGTTTTCCAATGAAGACCTGCGCGCGATCGAAAAAGAGATGAAGGCGATCATCAAAAAGGGCTCTGACATTACTCGCTACACCCTGCCGCGCGCGGAGGCCATCCAAAAGATGAAGGATGCCGATGAGCCGTACAAGGTTGAGCTGATTGAAGATCTTCCGGAGGATGCGGAGATATCATTTTATGCGCAGGAGGGCTTTACCGATCTGTGCGCCGGCCCGCATCTGATGAATTTAAAGCAGATCAAGCATTTCAAACTGATCTCTTCATCGGGCGCCTACTGGAGAGGGGATGAGCACCGCCAGATGCTGCAGCGCATTTACGGCACAGTCTTCCCGACGAAGGATGAGCTGCAGGCATACCTCGATCATCTCGAGGAGATCAAGCAGCGCGATCACAATAAGATCGGCCGCGAAATGGGGATTTTCACGACCGTTGATGTCATCGGTCAGGGATTACCGCTCCTGATGCCCAAGGGCGCCGCGATCATCCAGACGATGCAGCGCTGGATTGAGGATGAGGAAACGCACCGCGGCTATATGCGCACGAAGACACCGTTTATGGCCAAGCGCGATCTGTATATCATTTCCGATCATTGGGCTCACTATAAGGACGGCATGTTCCTGCTCGGTGATGAGGAGAAAAATGATGCAGCCGGACAGGATACGTATGCACTGCGTCCGATGACCTGTCCGTTCCAGTACTATGTCTTTAAACAGTCGCAGCACAGCTACCGCGACATGCCCTGCCGCTACGGTGAGACATCGACACTCTTTAGAAATGAGCAGGCCGGCGAGATGCACGGGCTGACGCGCGTGCGCCAGTTTACGATCTCTGAGGGACACCTCATTATACGCCCGGACCAGGCCGAGGAAGAGTTTAAGGGGTGCGTAGAGCTGATGCGCTATTGCCTGAGCACACTCGGACTGGAGGAGGATGTGACCTACCGCCTGTCTCTGTGGGATCCGAAGAATCCGGATAAATACATGGGAACAGCCGAAGAGTGGGATGAAGTGCAAAATGCGATGCGCCGCATGCTCGATCATCTCGGCATCGATTATTACGAAAAAGAGGGCGAGGCCGCTTTCTATGGGCCGAAGCTCGATGTCCAGGCCAAGAATGTCTATGGCAAGGAAGATACGATGATCACGATTCAGCTGGATCGGTTTATCGCCGAGCGATTTGACATGTACTTCATCGATGAGAACGGCGAGAAACGGCGTCCGTACGTCATCCACCGCACGAGCATCGGCTGCTATGAGCGCACGCTCGCATGGCTGATTGAGAAGTACAAGGGACAGTTCCCGACATGGCTGTGCCCGGAGCAGGTCCGCGTGCTCGCAATTTCCGATAAATACAATGACTATGCGCAGAAGGTAACAGATCATCTGATCGCTGCCGGCATCAAAGCGAAGCCGGACAAGCGCTCCGAGAAGATCGGCTACAAGATCCGCCAGGCCCGCATGGACCGCTTGCCGTACATGCTGATTGTCGGCGAGAAAGAAGAGGCAGACGGCACAGTATCTGTGCGCAGCCGTTTTGCAGGCGATGAGGGTGCGAAGGCCCTGGAAGAGTTTGAGGCAGCAGTCCTTGAGGAGATCCGCACCAAGGAGATCCGCAAGCCGCTTGAAGAGAAGAAATAAAAAGAGGGATGACAATTGACTGATCCTAAGATGAAGGCGCTCGAAAAATCATACGAGAAGAGCCAGAAGAAAAAGAAAGAGCCGAAGAAGGCAAACTACTATGACCAGCAGCCAAAGCTGGTCGGCAATCAGAAATCTGCCTGGCGTGAACAGCTGAGCAAAGGCCTGGGAACCTTTGTGATTATCGCTGCCGGGATTGCCTTCTATTTTCTCTTTTACAGGCTGGGTCAGATTTTCCAGGGGCTGGGCAAAGCGCTGTCGGCACTCAAGCCTGTCCTGTACGGGATTGCGATCGGATATCTTTTGACACCGTTCGTCAATTTTTACGATAAGTACATCGTAAAGTTTTTAAAGAAACAATTTCATTTCAAGAGGCCGAATATGGTCTCCCGGATTATCAGTATTATACTGGCACTGTTATTGTTAATCGGTGTTGTGCTTTTGGCCATTAATCTGCTGATTCCGCAGCTGATAGAGAATATTCAAAACGCAGTGTACACAGTTCCTTCTCAGATCCGGATGCTGGCAAGAAAGCTGTCAGAGGCGGCCGGAGACAGCCGCTACAAGGCGCTTCTCTCCGAGTTGATGGAAGAGGGATCCACCAATCTGCGTGAATGGCTGACGGGAACGCTGCTTCCCAAAACCAATGAGCTGATGGGGCAGGCGACGGCCAGCGTCATCACGGTGGTCAAAGAGTTGTTCTACATCCTGATCGGCCTGATTGTTTCAATTTATCTGCTGTACAACAAAGAGGTGTACGCCGCACAGGCCAAGAAGGCGACCTACGCACTGTTTTCGACGAGCCGCGCGACAACCTATATTCATATCGGGCGCAAGGCCAATGATGTGTTCTCAGGATTTATACTTGGAAAGGTGGTTGATTCGGTCATCATCGGGATTCTCTGTTTTATCGGGCTGTCAGTCATCAGCATCTGGTATCCGATTCCGTTTATCCCGATGATCAGCGTCATCGTTGGGGTGACCAATATCATCCCGTTTTTCGGACCGTATCTGGGCGCGATTCCCTGTACGTTGCTGATCGCCCTGTCATCACCGCCGAAGGCGCTGGTATTTTTGATCTTTATCCTGATTCTGCAGCAGATCGACGGCAATATTATCGGACCGAAGATTCTGGGCAACTCGACGGGGCTGTCATCGTTCTGGGTGATTTTTGCGATCCTGCTCTTCGGAGGACTGTTCGGATTTGTCGGCATGATTCTCGGCGTTCCGACCTTTGCCGTGATCTACTATCTGGTTGAGATGACGATCAACCAGAAACTGGAATCCAAAGGCCTGCCGGTCGGATCGGTCTACTATGATCCTGATTCATATGTCGATGAGAAGGGGCAGTATGTGCCCGGAGATCCCGATGTACCGCGCGATGGCTCCTCAACTCCGTCCGGGGCGGACGATCAGAAAGAGAAGCCGGATGCGCTGGTGGAGCAAATGCTGGAAGAAGAACCGGATGATTCTGTATCCGATACAAAAAAAGAAAGGAATCCGTAAATTCATGCAGCAAGCACGAATCGCCCGTTTTGAAAAAGTCAGTTACGATCAGTTTGAAACAGACTGGATGAAACAGTTTCCGGATGATCCCGCGGAGAAAATCCGCGGGATTTACGATGCCATTAAACTCCCGCGCCGCGCGACAAGCGCGTCGGCCGGATATGATTTTTTCCTGCCGGGGCCTGTCCGTCTGGCACCTGGGGAGTCCATCCTCGTTCCGACGGGGATCCGCGTGAAGATGGATCCCGCCTGGGTTTTGTGCTGCTTCCCGCGCAGCGGGCTCGGTTTTAAATTCCGCATGCAGCTGGACAATACGGTCGGAATCATTGATGCGGATTATTACGGGTCTGACAATGAAGGACATATGCTCTGCAAGTTTACCTGTGACTCCAGAAACGGCAAAGGCATCACGCTGAATGCGGGTGATGCATTCATGCAGGCGATTTTCCTGCCCTACGGGCTGACAGAGGATGATGATGTGACTGACGTGCGCAACGGCGGGTTCGGGAGTACAGGCTGATTGTAAGAGACAGAGTTCATAGAAGTGGTATACAATGCTGGTTTATTTATTCAGACATGGAGAGACAGATTGGAATGTGGCCCGGCGGATGCAGGGCCATGTTGATATTCCGTTAAATGAGAACGGCCTTGCGCAGGCGCGCACGGTCGCCGCAAAGATCGGTGATATTTATTTCGATGCGGTCTTTGCAAGTCCCCTGATCAGGGCGAAAACGACAGCGCAGATCCTGCTGGGAGATGAGACGCGTCCGGTTCAGACAGACAAACGCCTGATTGAAATCGGATTCGGCGTGGAAGAGGGCGTGAGCATCGAACATGTGGTACAGGATGAAACCGATCCCCTCCACAGGTTTATTGTGGCGCCGCACGAGTATGACCCGCCGGAGGGCGCAGAGTCGCTCGAGGAGGTCTGGGCGCGGTTTAATTCATTTTTCGAAGAGGTGCTGGTACCGCTCGAGAAAAAGCTGTCCGCAGAGAAGGAGGCCGGGCAGACCGCGGAGCCGGTTGCAGAGCTGGCAGCTGCGCCTTCAGAAAATGAGCCGAAGGTGCTGGTGGTCGCACACGGCGCGGCGATCCGCGCGCTCACCTGCAGACTGGCCGGGCGCAGCTACGATCAGTTCTGGGGCAATGTCCACATGTCAAATCTGGCTCTCAACCTGATCCGTATCAAAGACGGGCAGATCACCCTGCTCGAGGAAGCCAAAAAGATGCTCTGACAGAGTATAAGAGCGGCTGGATTTTCCAGCCGCTTTATTGATATGCCGAGCAAATGAGCGATTTCAACTAGTTTACTCGGTTAAATGGATCACTCGATTGGCATGGATCATTTTAAAAGACCGAGTAAACGTATGATTTTGCCTAGGTTGCTCGGTAAAATGACCCTGTCGGCACGCATTGATTATGTCAAAAGACCGAGTAAACGTATGATTTTGCTTGATTTACTCGGTAAAATGGCATCGTAGCAGGTATTGATCATGTCAAAAGACCGAGCAAATGCATGATTTTGCCTGATTTACTCGGCAAAGCCGAGCTTTTGCGCAAGCTCTTCAGCCTCCGTGGTGACTGAATCGACTATCTCGTGGACGTAGTCTGCGTTGCCGACGATGTGAAGCCAGGCGGGACATTCTGCTGATGAGCCTGCCATCAGTTCATCCACTAATTCTCGTTCCGGGATCAGACCGACAGCGGTGATAAGTGTATCACAGTCGAATGTGGTGCGCTCTTTTGTGTTGAGATTCTCGACCACCACTGATTCCAGGTGCTCTTCACCGCAGATTTCAATGATGGTGGAGTTTAAGATCACCGGGAGGTGGTGCGCTTTGATGCAACGTACGTGGTTTTTGGTCATGCCGCCCGGATGATCCTCTTTTTCAATCATGGCGACGATTTCCTTGCCGTTGATGGCCATGCGCCTGGCGACGATCTGGCCGATATCACCGGTTCCGAGGACAATGATGCGCTGTCCGATGTCGCGGTGATCGAGATTGATCATTTTCTGCATTTGTCCTGCGGTGTAAATGCCCTGCGGCCTGGTGCCGCTGATGCCTAGCGACCCGATGGCGCGCTCCCGGCAACCGGTGGCCAGGATACATTCGTCAAATGAGACCGTCAGGAGCCCGCCCTCGCGCGAGAGCAGAGCCGTGCGATCGGGATTTAAGCGCAGGACGGTTGTCCTGAGCATGGCTTGAAGGAGACCTGATTGTGCAGCCTCAATACGCGCTGCAAAACGCGCGGCATATTCGGTTCCGGTCAGATTCTCTTTAAAATACCCCAATCCAAACCCATCATGGATGCATTGCGGTAAAATGCCTCCGAGCCGGTCGCCGCGATCGACCATGAGTACAGTCAGTCCGCGCTCACAGGCAGACAGGGCAGCGGCCATGCCGGCAGCGCCGGCGCCGATGACAAGGACATCGCAGCGCAGGTCGTGACAGACAGCACGGTCCGAATGACGGAGTCGCTCTGTTTCCGTTCTGTCAAGAGATGAGCCCAGCGCACCGCCCTGCATGTGCAGCGCACCGCCCTGCGTATGCAGCGCATCAGACGGCATCGTATCGTCCAGCATTTTTTCAATCAGCGACCGGCAAAAGCCTCCCTGGCAGCGCCCCATGCCGGCGCCGACACGGCGGCGTACACCTTCGGGGGAGACGGCGCCACGGCGGATGGCCTCAAGAACTTCACCTTTGGTGATCTTTTTACAGCGACAGATGATCTCGCCGTAATCGGGGTGATTTTCCAGAAATACGACGCGCTCCTGATCACTCATTGCATCCGGGTGCGGAATCCCTTTTCGCACCGGGTTGTAATCAGGATTGGATCGGGTTACGCCCAGATAGGAGACAATTTTCTCAGATATATACAGACCCAGCTCGTTGGCGCAGGTAAGTCCCGGCGTTTTGATGCCGATCATTGAGAAAAAGCCGTTTTCTTCGAGGATAGGAAAACCCAGGATGTTTCTTTTTTCGGGTGTCCAGACGCCATCAGTAAAGACGCCGTACCGGGTGTTGGGGCGGATGGCGCCGAAATTGCGGATCATCATATCAAAAGGAAATGAGGGGATGATCATGCGGCAGTCATCACTGAGAGTGGAAAGACCCTCTTCGCTGGTCGGAAAGGACGTGCTGCGCGAAGCAGAGCGTCTGTTGGTCGGGCCTGCGAGGATATTGCCGTCGACCGTCGGGATGAGCGTAATGCCTTTCCCGTCTTCTTTTTGCTGGGAGATGATGTGATGCACGAGAGAGCCGGCTTTAGTATCCAGGATATAATAGTCGCCCGCGCGGGGTCGGATGCGGATCGAAGGGGGCAGGAGCATCTCACGCACCTGATCAGCCTGCAGGCCGGCGCAATTTAAGACAGCGCCGCAGCGGTAGGTGTTTTGAGTTGTCTCTACGATAAACTGATCTGCCTCACGGCGGATGGAAGTGACCTCTTCATTCAGGTGAAACCGGGCTCCGTTTTGCGCTGCGTTTTCATAGGCGGCGATGCCAAAGCGCCAGGGGTCGATTGTCCCGACATTGGGATCATAGCAGGCCTTGGTGACGGCAGGCGACAGGAGCGGTTCCATGGCACGTGCGTCTTCAGGCGAGAGCTCTGCAAAAGACTGATCACCCAGAGAACGGGCGGTTTCATATTCTTTTGTCAGAAATTCATCACCGTTTGGCCCGAAGCTGACAAAGAGATAGCCGCAGCGCTTAAACGGCACATCAAGATCAGCACACAGGTGGTCAAATGTTCTGTTTGCGCGTTCTGTCAGTGCATATTTCAGAGATCCGGCTACAGTTGAATTCTGTGTATAGACGATGCCGGTATTGGCGCGTGTGATACCCTCGCAGACATCCCCGTTTTTTTCGAGAACATCCACGCCGAGAGCGTAGCGGCTCAGTGCCCGGGCTGCAAATGAGCCGAGCACGCCGGCGCCTATCACAACGACATCAGTGTATTTCATGATCTTGGAAATCCTCCTGGTATAAGAGAGGGTGAGCGGATGACTCAGGCGTGGCGGCTCTGGGCATCAGCAGGCTTGAGTGACCGGATGGTGCCCGGGTGATTGAGCTCATAGCCGCCCAGTGCCGCAAGGCGGTCAGCAAACTCTTTGCTTTGCAGGATTTCTAAAAGCTTCTGAACCATCTCACTCTCAAAGGCATCCTCAGAGATCAGCAGGTCATACTGTTCCATACAGATCGGAACAAATTCAAGATCATAGAGCCTGGCAGCCGAGAGAATGCCCATACCGGCATCGGCTGTTCCTGAAGCGATCTGAGCGGCCACAGAGGTGTGGGTAAACTCTTCACGGTCATAACCGTAGATCTGTGTCGTGTCAATGCCTTCTTTCTTTGTCAGATAGTCGATCAGGATCCGGGTACCGGAGCCTTTTTGACGGTTGACGTACCGGATGCCCTTGCGGGCCAGATCTTTGATCGAATGAATCTGCTTGGGATTGCCTTTTCCGAGCATGAGACCCTGCACCCGGTTAACGCATTCGACAAGCTTGACGCCGCCCTTTGGGAAGCGCTTGTTGATAAAGGAGACATTGTAGCTGCCGTCCCGTTCGTCGAGCAGATGGGTGCCTGCGATATGCGTCTCCCCGCGCTTGATGGCCATCAGGCCGCCCATCGAACCGACATGGGAGGACATCATAAAGAGATCCGGATAGCGGGTGTGCAACAGATCCGAGAGCTCATCGAGCAGAGGATCGTGGCT
>CADBOU010000027.1 GCA_902796355.1 uncultured Lachnospiraceae bacterium | reverse complement strand
CTTGCTTTGATTTATATTTCCAGAAGACAGTTTTCAAAGGCGCGCCGCGCTCTCAGACAGGCGCATATGATCGATGAAGGCGATCAGATGACACTGGAATATATGGAGGAGGCCCGCAGGGGAAGAGCGCGCCGCGCAGAAGGGGGAGGCACGCGCGAGAGCCGTCACGCCGTCTCCTACAAACGCGGTCATGAGACGATCATTCGTCCTGTTCAGGCCGAGTCCGGCCCGGGATCAAGCCGTATCTGGGGGAACATTCTGATCGGTCTGATCATGGGTGTTGCAGTGGTTTTCCTGCTGGTCGGCCCGCTCATCAGAAGCAGCGCCACCAACAGAGCCGGTAAAGAACTGGCAGCGTACACAGACAAGATTGCTGCACAGGAAGCTCAGATCGAAGCGCTGAAGACAGAGCTTGAAGAATACCGTATGGATGCGGACTTAAACAGCAAGAGCAAAAAGGCCAGTGCATCAGCGCAGACATCATATGAAAATCTGATTGCAGTCTCGGAAGGATACAGCACCGCCCAGATATCCTCAGACAATGCATTGAAAATGCTTTTGGAGGTAAATCCGGATACCCTCGGAGACAGGGGAAAAGAGAAGTATGACAAATATGCTGATCTGCTCTTCCCGCCGGCATTGACTAAATACTATTCGCAGGCACAGGAAAGCTATGCTGTCGGCAATTACAAATATGTGATTGATCGTCTTGAGATGGTTTTGAAGATGGAGGAGGACTATGAGGACGGTGCCGCTATGCTGATGCTGGCCAACGCATACATGAAGTATGATGGGTCTGGCGATGAGGATGACAGTGAGACCGAAGAGGGAGAAGAGAAAAAAGATTACAAGGAACTCGCAAAAGAGTACTATACATTGATTATCAAAAATCATCCTGATACAGATCTTGCCAAAGCAGCCCAGAAAGGGCTGGACGGTACTCCGACAGATGTTGATCAGCTGGAAGAGGAAAACACAGACAGTACAGAAGAGAATCAGTCGGGTGAGGCTGCGCAGACAGCAGACGATGCAGCTGCGGCCAATAGCGCTGGCGGAGCGGCAGGGAACTGATTATTAGCATATAAAGAAAATCAATAGACTCACGGCATATACCTATTCCTGAAATGCTCTCGCTGCGGAAAAAACGCAGCGGTGCATAAGGCAGCAAAGAACGCTGCCTAAACACCAGCGTTTTTTACGCCTCAGGAACAGGTATATGCAGTGAGTCTTTATTATTCTATGTTAGGGAAAATAATCAGCTCTATAGTGCACATGCAGGCGATGAATACACTGCAGATTGATAAACTGATTGATATGCTGTGCGCGTTATATATTTACCAGATAATTGGCACAATTATGGCAGGGGCTTGCTCATATGTCACTATATATGGTATAGTATACCCAGTAATCCGAAAGGGTGAGGAATATCGTGGAAACACAGACAGTAGCAGAGGCAATACACAATTACGAAGAAATTGACAGTTGGAATACTGTGATGTTTTTATACAGTGCTGCGCTGCAGGAAGTGAGCACGAAGCTGAACATTTTAAATGATGAGTTTCAGCACATTCACAGGTATAATCCCATCGAGCATATCGAGACCCGGTTGAAGTCTCCTGAGAGCATTGTCAAAAAACTTAAGAAAAACGGCCATGAATCTTCTATTGAGAACATGGTCCGGTTTGTCAATGATATCGCCGGGGTTCGTCTCATCTGTTCTTTTACATCTGATATTTATCAGCTGGCCAAGATGATTGCCAGTCAGAGTGATCTTGAGATTCTGGAGATCAAAGACTATATCAAAAACCCGAAAGAGAGCGGCTATAAGAGCTATCATATGATCGTGACGGTTCCGATCTTTCTCTCGGATCATATCGTCAAGACGAAGGCTGAGATCCAGATCCGTACGATCGCGATGGATTTCTGGGCCACTCTTGAGCATAAAATTTATTATAAATTTGAGGGCAATGCACCTGCATATATCAGCAAGCAGCTGCGTGAGTGCGCCAAGATGGTGGCGAGTCTGGATGACAGGATGCTGCAGCTAAACGATGCCATTCAAGAGTGTATCCGTGAGCAGGAGGAGAAAGAAGCCGCGGAAAAAGCTGCCCGCAAAGCCAAAAGAGAAGCCGAGAAGGCCGCGAAAGAAGGCGGATCTTCAAATGAGCACAAAGCGCAAGACAAGGCATAAACGGCCAGGCTTCAGCCTGATACTGCTGTTTGTGATGGCTGTTGCATGTGTGGTGCTGGCGGTGATCCCTCCCATCAGAGAGGCAGCTCATCCGGATACGGCAAGTACGGATCCTCCCGCTATGTTTGGCGGCGGAGCCAGACGGCTTGTGATGACAGGTGCAGCGCTTGATACCCATGAAACGTTCTCATTAATTATCGAGAGTGAGCGGTCATCGGCAGAGGAAGCGCAGGCGGCCAAAAAGGCGGCAGCGGAAGAAAAAGTCAGTGAGCTGGCAAAGAAAGCTGCCGGAGAGCAGGCGGATCAGGCGGTCTATGATAAGATCCGGGCAGAAGAGGAGCGGCAGATTAAAGACGAACGCTATGAGATCATGGGACTCAGCAGCGTAACGGCTGCACAGATGGCGGCTCATTTTAACGCGCATGCCTCCTATCCGGCTAAGCAGATGGCCGCCGGGGGAGCACCGGCTGTTACAGATTTTGTACAGATTATCTTTGACGAGGCCACGCTGGAAGGGGTTAAGCCGGAGGTGGTCTATGCGCAGGCGATGCTTGAGACGGGGTGGCTTCGCTTTTCAGGAGTCGATTCGATTACCCAGTATAATTTTGCCGGTCTGGGCACCGTGGGCGACGGCAATCCAGGCAATTCATTTGCAGATGTGCGTACCGGTATCCGGGCACAGGTACAGCATTTAAAAGCTTATGCCTGTACAGATGACCTGGTTTCAGAGTGCGTTGATACAAGGTTTAACATGGTTCAGAGAGGATGTGCACCGTACATCCAATGGCTTGGCATCAATGAGAACCCCATCGGGGCAGGATGGGCAAGCGGAAAAAACTATGGCGGTTTGATCATGAAAATGATCGTTGAAATACGTTCTATGTGAGGAGACAATGTCAAAGGAGGACCAAGATGAAGTGCCCGTTCTGCGCAAGCGAGAATACAAAAGTCATAGACTCAAGACCTGTTGAGGACGGCGGAGCGATTCGCCGCAGAAGGCTTTGCGGAAATTGCTCAAAACGATTTACAACATACGAAAAGATTGAGACGATTCCGCTTAACATTATCAAAAAAGATAAGGGACGTGAGATGTATGACCGCTCAAAACTTGAGTCGGGAATTCTCCGTGCCTGCTATAAAAGACCGGTTTCAACGGCCAAGATTCAGCAGATGATCGATCAGATTGAGACCGAGCTCTACAACCAGGAGGAGAAGGAAGTCAGCTCCAAACTGGTAGGAGAGATTGTCATGCGTCATCTGAAGGAAGTTGACGGTGTGGCGTATGTCCGTTTCGCATCGGTGTACAGAGAGTTTAAGGACGTCGATACATTTATGGATGAGCTTAAGAAGCTGATGGATCAGTGAGATACTGAAGATGAGTGCTCTTGAACTGATTCTGTTGTCCGTCTCTCTGGCTATGGATGCCTTTGCTGTGTCGGTTTGCAAAGGACTGGCATCCCCTTCAGTCAAAGTCAGACACGTTCTTTTGTGCGGCTGCTTCTTTGGCGGATTCCAGTTTTTAATGCCGTTAGCAGGGTATGGCCTGGCATCCATATTCAGACAGTCGATTGAACGGTATGACCACTGGATCGCTTTTGCGCTTCTCACTCTGATCGGGATTAACATGATAAGGGAATCATTCGATGAGGAAAAGGAGGCAAATGCTTCCTTTTCTTTCGTGACAATGCTGGGTCTGGCAGTGGCGACCAGTATTGACGCTCTTGCGGCAGGCGTATCGCTGTCCATGTTATC
This sequence comes from uncultured Lachnospiraceae bacterium, assembly GCA_902796355.1. Taxonomy (GTDB): domain Bacteria; phylum Bacillota; class Clostridia; order Lachnospirales; family Lachnospiraceae; genus RUG842. The sequence continues at coordinate 10,262 of CADBOU010000027.1, read as the reverse complement.
TGTGCAGATTCTGCCATCGGTCCTGTGTATCGGCGGGATTACATTTGTCATCTCCTGTGCAGGAGTGATGATCGGGCACCTGGTCGGGACGCGCTTTTCAGGTAATGCAGAAAGACTGGGAGGTGCCGTATTGATTGTTCTGGGGCTCAAGACTTTGTTGACGGCTTTGTTCTAAATATGGTTTACAGAGTATAAGGGAGGGCGCTTTATGGCGCAGAAAAGAAAGACAAGCAAAAGAAAAGGCAGACGCCGCAGAAGGCGGGATCGTACAGCCGCGGCACTGCGGTTGATTGTTCTTTTATTAATTGTATTTATTGCTGGGCTGATCATCTGGTTTATCTGGCACGACCGGGATCTGCGCAGCGGCGTATCCGCCCTGAAAAAGGAGCGGTATGATGAGGCCATCACCTGTTTTGACGATTCGATCAAAGCTGGAAAGAATGTGGCGGAATCATACCGGGGGAAGGGCATGGCCTTTTTTGAACAGAAAGAGTACAAGGAGGCAGAGGAGGCTTTCACGACATCGCTCGATGAGGGAGGGAAGGCCGATGCACAGATATGCAACTTGATCGGTCTTTCGCTCAAAGGACAGGAAAAATACGCAGAGAGCATCGAGTGGTTTGAAAAAGGCCTTTCGGATAACAGTGCCTCGAGTGCGCTGGTGCAGGAGATGCGTTATCAGCTTGTGCTGGCGTACGAGAAAACTGCACAGTGGGATCTGGCCAAAGAGAGTGCGGAAAAGTATCTGTCTGATTATCCTGAGGATGATGAGATGACCCGGGAGTTTCAATTTCTGCAGACGAGGTAAATAAAGCCATGGCACTTCAGTTTTTGATCGGCGGCTGCAGCAGCGGCAAGACAACTGAACTGATCAGGCAGACGCTTTCTTATGCACAGGACAATCCGGACAGAACAGTCTTTATGATTGTTCCGGAACAGTACACTGTCCAGACGCAGCGTGCGCTCGTTATGGCCAGCAGCCATGCAGGCATCTTAAACATTGACGTAGTCAGCTTTGCGCGGCTGGCACACCGTATTTTTGAAGAACAGGGGCAGATGAACCGTGTCATTTTAGATGATGTCGGCAAAAGTCTGCTCCTTCAGCGTGTTGTCCAGAAAGTCGAAGACCATCTGACTGTGCTCAAGAGAGGGATCCGGCGGCCCGGCTATACTTCTGAAGTCAAATCTGTTCTATCTGAGTTCATGCAGTACGGAATCGATGAAGATGATCTGGCTTTTCTGCAGACCAGGACAGATGCGGATGGTCATTTCCTTTCCGCAAAGCTGAAGGATCTGCAGATTCTGTTTAAAGCATTTCGTCAGGGGCTTGGAGAGCGGTACCTCACCAAAGAGGAAATGCTGCTTGTCTTGGCGGACTGTGTTAGTCAGTCAGACATTTTAAAGGACAGTGTCATTGCTTTTGACGGATTTACCGGATTTACTCCTGTTCAGATCACCGTCATCCGCGAGCTGATGAAAGTGTGCAGCCAGATGATGGTTACGATCACCATGGATCCGAAGCTGGATCCCTTTGATGACAGCAATCCGTATGAACTGTTTGGGATGAGCAGACGAATGGCTGCAAAGCTGCGCCGCGTGGCGCGGGAAGAATCTTTCCCCGTAGAAAATCCTGTATTGTTAGATGAAGAAAAAGTGAATAGGAATGAAACGATATCATTTCTAGAAACAAATATGTTTCGAGATGAGCTGGCAAACATCTGTCAGGGAGGTCTTACAGGGCGTCTTGAAGTATATTCGGGAAGTGACCCGCACTCTGAGGTCATGCTGGCCGCTAAAAAGGCTGCACAACTCCTGAGAGATCATGAGTGGCATTACCGCGATATCGCCATTGTTGTGAGTGATATGGAGCAGTATGCCGCGCAGATACAGGATGTTTTTGCGCGGTATCATTTGCCTGTATTTCTTGATTACAGGCATTCCGTAATGGAGAATGCTTTTGTGGAATATGTCCGAAGCCTTCTGGATATCGAGCTGAATGACTATACTAAAACGAGCGTGATGCGCTTCCTCCGCACTGGTTTTTCAGATATGACTCTGGAAGAAATTGATCTGCTGGAAAATGATGTGACGGCGCGCGGAGTCAGAGGATATTCCAGCTGGACGGCTCCGACAGAAGATGAAAAAGCCGAGGAGCTTCGCGCAAGATTGATGAAGCGGCTGGAGCATTTCCATGGGGCTGTCAGAGGAGAAATGCTGACAGTCAATGAGTATTGCAGGGCTGTGTATGAATTTCTTGAGGAGGATGATGCTGTCGCATTTCTAAAAGCGGCTGCCTCGTATGCTGCAGGCAGGGGAGACGGGCCGGCTCTTAAAGAGTATGAGCAGATATACGAAGCACTGATACGCCTGTTTGATCAGTTCACCGAGCTGATCGGTGATCAGAAAGTGAGCTTTAAGGAATATGCTCAGCTTTTGGATGCGGGATTGTCTGAAATCCGGATCGGAGTTCTTCCTGCCGGACGCGATGACATCCTTGTCGGAGACATGACCCGGACCAGAATACCGCAGGTGAAAGCACTGCTCATGATCGGGGCCGGCACTTCGCTTTTGCCGGGAAATCTTGGACAGACAGGCCTTCTCTCGCGTTGGGACAGAGAGGTTTTCTTTGACGAGCAGTATGAGCTGTCACCGGGACCTAAAGAAAAGACCTGGTCACAGCGATTCTACCTGTATCAGCATGTGGTCAGGCCGTCTGAGTATCTGTGTGTGACCTATGCGCGCACAGATGCTGAGGGAAAACCTGATGAGCCTTCCTATCTGATCAGAGAGCTGGCCAAGTTAATGCCGGACTTGAATGCAGTCGATGTGCAGCAGTTTATGGATAATCCCGCCGGTGTTTCACCGGAATATGCCATCGATTATGTGGCGGCAAGCCTCCAGAATATCCGGCACACTAGTCAGTCGCCTGACAGTCAAAGACGCAGGAAGTTCTTTGAATCACTATGGACATGGTTTGAGGAAACAGGCAGATTTAAAGAGGCTTTTACACGGATCAGGCAGGCCGGTGACTACCGGCGGATTCCTGCCCGGCTGACCGGGGACGTTCTGCCGGTGCTTTATCCTGCAGATTTAAAGAGAAGCATCTCCCAGCTGCAGACATATGCGCAGTGTCCCTATAAGCATTTTTTGACATATGGTCTGCATCTGCGTCCCAGGCCGGTTTTCGAGTTTAAGATGAGCGATTTTGGATCAGCATTTCATGCTGCTCTGGAAGCGTACGGAAAACATACGCAAGAGGAACATGTCAAATGGCAGGAAGTGCCGGTCAGGCTGCGGGCGCAGTGGATCGACGAGGCGGTCGAGAAGGGAATTCGCGCCTACGGGTTTGATGTGTTGACCTCGTCGGCACGGGAGACTTACGGAATTGAGCGCATGAAGCGGCTTGTCGCACGAAGCATAGATGTGCTGACCAAACAGCTTGAAGCAGGAGAGTTTTCACCCTATGATTATGAGATGGATTTTGGAACAGGGGTGATCGACCGGCTTGATATCATGACAGATGACGATCATGTCTATGTCAAAGTCATTGATTACAAGACGGGAACACAGAGCTTTGATCCTGTTCGGGAGTACTATGGCCTGCAGATACAGTTGCCGTTATATATGTATGAAGCGATGAAACGGATCGGAGAAAAGACAGGAAAAGAACCTGTTCCGGCAGCCATGTTCTATTATCAGGCTGACGACCCCTATGTAGATGCTGTTCCCGGGAAGGATCCGGACGAGGAAATACTGAAAAAACTCAAGGTGAACGGGGCTTTACAGGATGATCCTGTCGTCCTGGAGGGGCTGGACAAGGATCTTCCGTCTTCGTCTTCGGTTGCTCCCTTCGGAATGAATCAAAAAGAAAAGAGGGTCAATAAACGCAGCACAGCAGTCTGCAGCGCAACGGACATGGAGACAATGGTCACTTATGCACGCCATATTGCTGACAGACAGGATAAAAAGATTGCGGACGGTCTGATTGAAGTCAGCCCTTACAAACTTGATCAGGAGGGTGGGTGCAAATACTGTGATTACAGGAATATCTGCCGTTTTGATCCGAAGATAGAAAGATACAGAGAGCTTTCGAAAATGAAGCGGGATGAAGTGCTGGAGAAAATGAGACAGGAGATGGAGGCATGAGCCGTATCATCTGGACAAAGGATCAGAGAGCAGTCATCGGGCTGCGCGGGCATGACATGCTCATTTCTGCAGCTGCCGGTTCCGGAAAGACAGCGGTTCTCACAGAGCGCATTGTCAGCAGGCTGTTCGATCAAACCGAACCGGTTCATATCGATGAGATGCTCGTGATGACTTATACGGAGAGCGCTGCACAGGAGATGAAACAGCGCATCAGAGCGCGCCTTGCTGAAGTGGCTGCAGGAGAAAATGAATTGCTTGCCCGTAAAGCGCGGGAGGAACTTATCCGTCTGCCGCAGGCGCAGATCAGCACAATCCATGGCTTTTGTTCTTCGGTGATCCGCAACTGGTTCAATATTATTGACCTGGAGCCTGACTTCAGAGTGCTGGCCGATGAAGGAGAGAGTATGATGCTCCGGAACGAATGCCTGGAAGCGATGCTGGAGCAGGAGTATGCAGAAAAGAGTCCGGCTTTTATCGAGCTGGTGCAGGCCTATGGAAGCGGCAGGGATGACAGGGATCTCATGGAGCTGATTCGCAGTCTCCATGCGGTTGCCATGAGTTTTCCCAGACCGGCCGAGTGGCTTGAGGAGAGTCTTAAGTATTATGAAATCAAAGAAGGAGAATCCTTTGATGCCTCAGAGCTGGCAGGTCTGATCGTCCGTCAGACAGCGCTGACGGCAAAAGAGATTGCGGGGCGCTGCGAAACGCTGCTGCATCAATGTTTGAATCCGGGCGGCCCTTATATGTACGAAGAAGTCATTGAGCAGGAAAAGGCTTTCTTCGAGGATCTTTCTGTGACAGAATCCTGGGCACAGATGAGCCGTATGTGCAGGGAGTTTGAGTGGGGCAGACTCCCCCGAGCCAAAGGGGAAGATATTGAGCCTGCACAAAAAGATTTATGTCAAGATGAGCGCAACGCAATCAAAGAGCAGTTCGCAAAGCAGATAGTCAAGCCGTTTTATTCATTTACCGAAGAGGAGATCAAAAAATGGCTGCAGAGCGCATACCGTCAGGGCAGAGAACTGGTGCGTCTGACATTGCTCTTTGACGCCGCCTTTACAGCTTTGAAGCGCGCGCGTAAAGTGATTGATTTTTCTGATATGGAGCACCTGGCCCTGGAGATCCTGCAGACAAAAAATGAAAACGGGCAGGCAGTGATCGCCATGGAATACCGCCGGCATTTTGCCGAGGTGATGGTGGATGAGTATCAGGACAGCAATTATCTTCAGGATGAAATTCTGGCAGCGGTTTCAGGCGGGAAAGAGCGTCATAATCTTTTTATGGTGGGGGATGTCAAACAAAGTATCTACCGTTTTCGGAACGCCCGTCCTGATCTGTTTGTCCGAAAGCAGCGGACATTTGAGTTGTATGAACCTGAGTCGGCCAGTTTGCTGAAACGCACCTGCATTCTGCTGCGGCAGAACTTCAGAAGTGTTCCGCAGGTGCTGGATTTTGTCAACAGCCTGTTTTTCCGCCTGATGGGGGAGGATATCGGAGATATCGCCTATGATGACAGTGCGGCGCTTTATCAGGGCAGGACGATTCCGGAGGAAGCGTTGCCTGGATCCTGTGAAGTGTGGGTGGTTCCTGATGACAAAGAGCGCGTGCGCATGGAGGCACACTTCGTAGCGCAGCGCATGAAAGCCATGCTGGATCATGAGAGCGTGACAGATAAAGGCAGCGGAAATATGCGCCCGGTTCATTTTGGAGACATGGTCATCCTCAGCCGGTCTCTATCCAATTGGGCTGAAGAATTCTACGAAGCGCTCACCGATGAGGGAATACCTGTTATGATGCCGCGCAAGAGCGGGTATTTTCAAACACTTGAAGTCGGAACGCTGCTGGATTTTCTGCGCCTGATCGGAAATGAAAAACAGGATTTGCCGCTTTGCGCAGTGATGACATCGTGCATCGGGCGTTTTACAGACCAGGAGATGGCTGCCATCCGGGCAGCAGACAAAAAACTTCACTATTTTCATGAGGCGGTGCATGCCTATCTTGACCATCCGTCAGAAGAGAAGCTGGGAGCGAAGGTGAAGAGTTTCATGGAGATGGTCAACTCCTTCAGAATACGCGCTCCGTTTATGCCGGTGGACCGTCTGCTGACACAGATGATGGATGAGACCGGGTACCGGCATTATATGGAGGCAATGCCGGGAGGTGTGCAGCGGCGCGCTAATCTGATGATGCTCATCGACAAGGCGCGAAGCTATGCACGGACCGGGTATCGGGGACTGACAGGATTTCTTGATTATATTGAGCTGATGGATCAGAATAATGTCGATTACGGTGAAGCCGGGCTCTTTGATGAACAGGCAGATGTGGTTCGCATGACGACCATTCACAAATCGAAAGGGTTGGAATACCCGATTGTTTTTCTGGTCGGTATGGGCCGGGGATTTAACCAGAGGGATCTAAACAGCAAGGTGCTGGTCCACCCGGAGGTAGGCCTGGGTCTGTTCGCCTGGGATGTCAACAGCCGGGAAAAAGCAGGAACACCGGTGAGGGAGCTTGTGAGAAGCAAGTTGGTTCTCGATGATGCGGGAGAGGAAATGCGTGTTCTTTATGTGGCGTGCACGAGAGCCAGAGAAAAGCTGATCATGACAGGAGCTTTGCGTGATGTCTGCACCAAAGAAGACCTGTGTGCCCGTTATCACACGCAGGAGTACGAAGGGCTGCTCCCGCTTCACACCCGTTTGCAGGCGAACTGTTATTATGACTGGATTATTCCCGCCTTATCGGGACCGGACGGGGCTGGAAGCAAAGAGCCGGCAGTGTTGTCGATGGCAGATCAAAAGGCACTTGATGCACTGAAAGCGAAAGATGATGCCATGCAGGATCGTCCGGAGCAGGCAGATCCACAGCCGGACAGAGATTTGACTGCAGTTATTGACAGGCATATGGCATACTGCTATCCATACGAAGAGGCGGCGCGGGTTCCGCAGAAAGTGACTGTTTCAGAACTGAAAAGAAGGCAGGCAGAACAGTTCCTGAAGGAAATCGGTGAGGAGATTTATGATGAGCCGGATATGGATAGAGGACTTCAGTCTGTCAGAATCCGTACGCCAAAACCCCGCTTGATGCAGGGGGATGAGAGCATGACACCGGCTGAGCGCGGGACCATTCATCACAGATTGCTGCAGCTTCTTAATCTGTCAGAAAACTGGGATCAGGAAAAACTCAAGAAGACGGTTGATCAGTATTGTCAACAGGGATATTTTGATCAAAACGAGGCAGGCGTCATCAGAACCGACCAGATCCTTCGCTTTTTGGACAGTGATTTGTGCCGCAGGATGAGCACCGCAGATCAGGCCGGTCTGCTGAAACGTGAACAGCCCTTTGTCATCGGAGTAGATGCTTCGCAGATTGACAGTTCATGGCCTGAAGGAGAGACAGTATTAGTGCAGGGAATGGTGGATGCTTTTTTTGAAGAAAAAGGTGGACTGATTGTGGTAGACTATAAGACAGACAAAGTCCGAAACACCGATGAACTGACTGCGCGCTATAAAGAACAGATGAAGTGGTATGCACGTGCGCTTGAACAGCTGACAGGAAAGAAAGTGACTGAATGCTATCTGGTCTCTTTGGAATTGGGACAGGCTGTAACATTATAGAAGCAGGAGTTTGACACAGGGCAACTGAGGATACAGGATGAGAAGAAAGATTGATAAACTAGTCATAGCATTTCACACAACTGCCGATGCAATGAAGATGGAAAGCATATGCAAAAAAGAAAGTGTCGGTGAGCGGCTGATCCCGGTGCCCCGGGAGATATCAGCCGGCTGCGGGATGGCCTGGTGTGCTGATCCGGCTGACCGGGACAGGATTGAAGTACTCATGCAAGACAATCAGATTGACCCTCAGGAGATGAGGATCTGTAAGATTCTGGTGTAGAGTGTTGGAATCTGACATGCTTGCGAAACAGTAAAAAACAGGGTAAGATAAGGACGCATCAACAAAAAGGAGGCAGAGTAGATTATGAAGCCAATGGATTATATGCTCCACCGAGATGATATCGAGAAAGCGGCCTATGAGAGGCAGAAAGCATACAAGGTGATGGAAGATCGCTGGCCCAAGTGGATTAAGTATTCATCGTGGATTGGCTGGCTTGTCCTTGTGATCATCGGTTTTTTTGTCTGGAGAGCGTTCGGCGCGATGATTGGTTTCATTATCGGCGGAATTCTCTCGAGTGTGTATGAGAAAACATGCCGTAAAATTGTCGGTAAAAAGCTGGGTATTAAGGATGTCTCTTATGAGGAGGCTGTCAAGGACATAGTTGAAAGACAGAACAGGGAATACCGCGAGGCTGAGGCACGCGCGATTGCCGAGGAGAATGCCCGTATCGAAGCGGAGCTGGCAGCAGAAATGGCGCAGAAGAAAGCCTCTGAATAAGCGAAACTTTTCCCTTGCATCCAGGCGAAAACTATGCTATAGTACCTATGGTAAGTAGGACGTTGACAGGAGAGTGGACGAAAGTTCACTCTTCTTTTACGGTTCAGGGGAACAGGAAAATGTCAAAGAAATCAGAACTGGAAGCGAAGGTGGCTGGACTTTGCGAGCCGCTCATTCAGGAAGAAGGCGTAGAGCTTGTCGATGTCGAATATGTACGCGAGGGAGATGTTCAGTACCTGCGCGTGTTTGTCGATAAACGCGGCGGCGTGATGATTGATGAGTGTGAGGCGGTCAGCCGCAGGATTGATCCGGTCATCGAAGAAGCAGGCCTGATGGCGGATGTTGATACGTTTGAAGTCAGCTCACCGGGATTGGATCGGCCGCTTAAAAAACCGGCAGATTTTATCCGGCATATGGGTGAAAAGATAGATATCGGTTTGTATCAGGCGGCGGATGGAGAAAAAACAGTCACCGGAACATTAGAAGATTATCAGGACGGCGATTTGACGATCAGGCGCGAGAGCGGATCCATGACGTTTTCAAAGAGCCAGATAGCCATTGTAAAGCAGCATCTTGATTTTTAATTGAGGAGGATTTGAAAAAGATGAACACTGAGTTACTGGAAGCGATTCAATTACTTGAAAAGGAAAAAAATATCAGCAAGGAGTCGCTGATTGAGAGCATTGAGGGGTCGCTTATGAGTGCCTGCAAAGAGCACTTCAAATCCGTTGACAATATCAAGCTGGATATGGATCCGGAGACGTGTGATTATACACTCTATGCTGAAAAGACAATCGTAGACGGAGAGCCGGAGGACAGCGAACTTCAGATTTCTAAAGAAGCAGCTGCCCTGATTGAGCCGGAAAAGCTTGTCGGAGATATTGTGAGAGTGCCGATCGAGTCCAAATCGTTTGGCCGTATTGCCACACAGAAGGCGAAAAACATGATCCTGCAGCGTATCCGTGAAGAGGAGCGCCAGGTTGTTTACAATGAGTTTAAGGACAAAGAGCATACGGTTGTCACTGGGCGCGTACAGCGTGTCATCGGACGCAGTATCAGCGTCAATCTCGGCCATGCCAATGCTATCCTGACAGAAAAAGAGCAGGCGCGCGGCGAGCATTACCGTCCGGGTGATCTGATCAAGCTGTATGTCGTCGAGGTTAAGGATGATTCCCGCGGACCGCGCATTTTGGTCTCCAGAACGCATCCGGATCTTGTGCGGCTCCTGTTTACTGAAGAGGTGACCGAAGTGCGTGACGGCACGGTGCAGATCATGGGCATTGCCCGCGAAGCGGGATCCAGAACAAAGATGGCTGTCTACTCGAGCAATCCGGATGTTGATCCTGTAGGCGCCTGCGTCGGTATGAACGGTATGCGTGTCAATGCTGTCGTCGATCAGCTCGGCGGAGAGAAGATCGATATTATCAACTGGGACGAGAACCCGGCATACTTTATCGAGAATGCATTGAGTCCCGCTAAGATCATCTCTGTGGCAGTTGATCCGGAGGATAAGATGGCAGAGGTCATCGTACCGGATTATGTTTTGTCGCTGGCAATCGGTAAGTCCGGCCAGAATGCGCGTCTGGCTGCAAAGCTGACCAATTATAAGATTGATATTATGAGCGAGAGCAAAGCCATCGAGGAAGGCGCACTGCCGCCGGATTATATGGCTGCGCTCGGCGATTATCCTGAGGGAGAGTACGAAGAGTACGAAGGAGAGGAAG
>CADBOU010000026.1 GCA_902796355.1 uncultured Lachnospiraceae bacterium | reverse complement strand
CATCATCAACTGCAATCGCCTGTACATAGTTGTTCGGGATTGTCGCCGGGTCATCGTCAGCTTTGTACTGCTTTTTAATCTCCCCATCTTTGATGTAGAGCACGCCCTGGTTGTTGGTGGGATCAGTATAGCTGGCGTTCTGGCTTACCCAGACGCCGCCGTCGGCATCCACCGCGACTGCTGAAGTAAAGTCCGTCTGGAGGGCAGGATCGCTGGATGTGTTGTAAACCGGTCCCCAGCTTTCGGCACCGGCCTTCTTCTCATAGAGGCCGCCGCCATAGGTGCCAACCCAGAGATTGCCATCGGTATCCATTGCCGTTGAGCGCACACCGCCCGTTGTCGGATTCTCTTTGAATACGACTGTCTCCGGAACGTTGACTGTTATAGCATTAATGTTGGTGCACTCGTCATACCATTCTGTTTTATTGTCCAGGCCGTTCGCCTCACAGTAGTTGCGGTACATGCGCAGATTGGTATGAGTCTCCGTACCTTTAACAACATCATCGATATCCTTCCATTCACTGCTCTCAGCATCCCACTCCTGATAAGCCAGGAAATAGTTCTGTTCGATGGCCTGCTTGAGTGATATGCCCTTATAGGAAGCACCTTTACCGGTATTCTCAAAACCGTCCGGCGTGTGCAGTGTGATATCTGTCGTCTCAATCTCCACGCCTTTTGCTGCCAATATATTCTTTAGAAGGGCGCCCTTGACTTTCTTATCAGTACCCTTGACTGTGTATTCACCCTCAGCCGCACCGACATTGTCGCCTGATTTGTTTTTCAGGTTCTTGATGTCATCAATCGTCATTTTCACATCGCCGCCCTCAAGGCCTTTGATCGTGAAGTCTGCCGCCGGTTCCGGATCGACAGAGCCGTCTCCGACAGTGATCTTAATCTTCTTGACATAAGTCAGCGCCGCACCCTGGTTGTTGTGGACAACCATGCGGATCGGACCGCCGTTGTTTCCAACGGTCGCATCATACCCCTCTCCGTTCGGGTATGATTTATCACCGATCACAAGAGGCATGCCATCCATGCCGTAGGCAAGCAAAATGGGCACATAATTCTCTCCGTCTTTAATGCCATTGTTCAGCGCATCCAATCCGGCCTCGGTCATAAGGTCTTTAGTAAATCCGTCTGCCGCCGACACGTGAACCGTAATCGGTTTGGTAACTCCGCTGATACCCTCTGTTTCCTGCAGAACAAATTTCCAGAGATTGATACCTTCCCAGACGTTTTCCTGTGTCGTCTTGGCAGTCACCTGCTGTTCGATCAGTGATGTCTGTGCTTCGATATCCTCAACGGTATAGTCTTTGTTGAAAAGCTCTGCTCCGTCTTTATCAACGACCTGCAAATTGATTTTCTCTGTCAGATACTGCTTGAAGACCTCACTGACGCTGTGATTCCAGCTCGACATTTCAGCTGCAGTGACCTCAATGGAGGCGACAAACTTCTTGTTCTTGCCGCTGTTGACATCGCCTTCTTCGCTCTGTCCGACCACCAGGCGGATGGGGCCGCCGCTGTTACCATAATTTTCATCATAACCATCACTATTCTTATCTGTGACAAGCGGCTTGCCGTCTTCCATGTCAGCATCGCCAACCTTTCCTGTGCCATAGGCCAGGATGACCGGCATGTCAGTTGTTCCGGTAATGGTATTGGTGTATTTGTTTCTGATTTCGGATAAGGTAAACTCTTTTGACTCCCCATCTGTGGTTGTCACAATCACTTTATCCGCGTTGGCTTTGAGCCCGACAGATGTTGACGTCAGGAATTTATACAGATCGATCCCGCGGTATCTTGTCTGATCTGCCGCGTCTGCACCATCCTTCAGAATGCTGTAATCTCCGGTGTACGCGAGAGTCTGCTTACCCTCCAGCTCAGAAACTGTAAATGTTTTACCTTCTGCGCCAAGGCGTGTTCCCTCGCCGAAAAACTTAACGGTATTATCTTTGTAAGCATCATACGGCTCGGCTGTGTGCGCATACTTATCTGCGGCCAGATTGATCGTAATTGAATTAATGCCGGTGATGGTCTTCTCGGACATGTCTGCATTGCCGGAGATCATCGGGAAGGTCAGCTGCAGAGGACCTCCATTGTTCTTGATTGTGACTTTATTCTCATATGCAGTTCCCTCTGCCAGCGTCACCTTGTCCTCATAGCCGTCCGCCTCATTTTTGGTCTTCACCATCGGCGCACCGTTTTTGCCGTAGGCAAGCACCGGTGTCAGGTCCGTCATCCCGGTTCCTTCATTGGAGCCTTTTGCTTTCAGGACGTCTTCCAGAGACAGCGACAGTTCATCTGTTCCGTTGCTGAATGTGATCGTTCCCTTATAACCGGGAAGTTCAACGACATTTGTCAGGAAGAAATTCAGGTCAACGCCTTCATACAGATCACTGTACACCGTACCGTTTTTCGTGACGCCGTAAGCTGCTTTGACCTTCGCCTCAGCAAGCTGCGTTTTGGTCAGACTTCCTCCGTAGATCAGTTCTTCCACATCACCTACTGTATAGGTTTTATCCTTAATTGTAGGCGCCGTCTCTCCCGGACCGTTCAGTACCTTCACCTGGAGTTCATCGCCGGCGAGACTGGTGTAGACTTCCTTTTCATGATACTTATGAGTGCTGTAGTGATACGTGTCCTCTCCTACGAGAATCTTATCCAACAGCTTCGCCTGATTGGAGCCGTTCGCGTGTTTGTAATTAGCCTTTCCGGATATCAGCCGCACCGGGCCGCCGTCGTTCTGCAGGCCGGACAGATAACCTTCCTGACTGCTCTTTTCGACGTACGGGTAACCGTTTACGCCGTAAGCGACAAGAACCGGATAACCGACACGCAGTTTGTCACCTGTACTGACATCATCTCCCTGCCGGATGTTCTCATTAGGTTCATATGTTCCGTCATTGTTATCTAACGGGTTCTTTTCATAATAGCCAAAGCTGTCCGGGTCAGCTACCTGCTTAATGGTGAATTTATCTGTCCCGGGATAGCCGTCAGTAGCTGTTGAGCTGACTTTAGTCTCCTCATCTGTCGCCAGCGCCGGATCAAGGCCGGACTTGAGGAGCAGTTTCCACAGCTGAACACCCTCATACTCATTGACATACCAGTATGTCGAGTTGGCCAGTGAATACTCGTCCCGGTAGCCCATGCCTGTGTTGTCAGGTTTTCCGTCTTCGCCATACTCGACCATCTTTTCCAACTGATCAACGGTATAGTTAATCTCCCGGCCGATCTTCTCGCCGGTCACCGCTACAACATAATTGGAGTTCTCAGCTGACTTATATGGCGCTTTGTCATGTTTATATCCGGGCGCCTCGGCTTCGGCAACATAGATATAGGCCATATTGCCGAATGTCGTATAATTCTCGTTCTTATCTCCTGTTATCTTTGATTTATTATAGACCAGCTTGATGCAGCCGTCTTCATTTCCCAGTTCCTTATCGGCACCGGCCGCATTATCAAAGACAAACGGACGGATATTGGTTCCGTCAGTCAGAGACGTGCCGTACGCAACGATAATCGGATTGTCGCTGCTGTGCGCTTCATTAATCTGATCAACCGTAAACTCGGCAATTGTCCGGCGGTTGCGGTTCTTGATCTGAACGATACTCGCTTTGTCCGTCATCTGAATACCGTTATCACCGCTTTGCATGTTGTTGAGGATATAGTGCAGATCGATGCCTTCATACGTGCGCGTGACATCGCTTCCTTCACGCTTATCGGTATAATCAGCTCTCTTGATCCCCGCATCGCGTCCTTCGAGATCACGGACCGAAACCGGGACGCTCTTCTTAACGCCGGGGCCTTCAACCGTCAATGTCGCACCGGTAATTGAATCGATGTTATAAGGGGAGCTTCCCCCCTGGCCGCCGTTGGTGATGTGCTTATAAGGACTATTGGAAAAATCTTCGCCGGACGGAGAGGTAACTGTAATCTGCGTAATCATCTGGCTGGGTTTGCTTCCAAGCACCTCATCCGTTCCATACAGCCTCAGAAACCCGTAAACAGTGGGATCTTTCTTTGCTGTATCATAGATACCCGCCAGATCTGCTGCGCTCGTTCCCTTTTCATAGGCCAGCATATAATCCTGATCAATCAAATCCTGGACAGTGTACTCCTTCTTGTTAATCTCCATGCTGCTGCCATAATTGTCAGCAGTCTCAAAAGTGACAACTGAATCTGCATCGAACCCATCTAAAAGAACAGACATCGGAACACCGCGGACATAATCCGACTGATTTACATTGTTTTTTGTGTAATTGTATGTATTCTCTGCCCAGTCCATCATCAGGATATCGGCTCGGGTATATTTTGTGCTTCCGATGGTCAGGACTGTCTCATCAAGTGCGTTGCCAGCAACCACATCAAAACTGGACGATTCACCGTTCCACGCTGGATTAGAGACATCATCCGGTGTCAGTTGGCCAACCATGACTTTAAGCTGTCCACCAGGTAAAGCCGGTGTTTCCGAGGGAACAGTATAGTCTTTTGGAGCATCCTGACTGCCGGCATTACCTTTATCTCCTCCAATGGCCCACGCTATGACAGGTTCAACAGCAACCGCCTCCTCTGTACTCGGCGGCAGTGTGTTGAAATGAGGATAAAAGTATCTTGTTGACCCCAGACCGCTGATAATCTTTGCCTG
>CADBOU010000025.1 GCA_902796355.1 uncultured Lachnospiraceae bacterium | reverse complement strand
TTTGTCTCCTGCGGCGTCAACACAGCTGTCGGTTCATCCAGAATCAGGATATCCGCTTTACGGTACAATACCTTTATAATCTCAACTGTCTGTTTTTGAGAGACAGACATGTTATAAACCTTTTGATTTGGATCGAGCTCAAATCCGTACTGATCACAGATCTCTTTGATCTTTTGAGCAGCTTTTTTCAGATCGAGTTTCCCTTCTTCTTTAAGGCCGAGAATAATGTTCTCGGTGGCTGTCAGCACATCCACCAGCTTGAAATGCTGATGAATCATACCGATTCCGAGATCCAGTGCATCTTTCGGTGAACGAATGACAACTTCTTTTCCGTCGACAAAAATCTGACCATCATCAGGAAAATAGATGCCGGACAACATATTCATCAATGTCGTCTTACCACTTCCGTTCTCCCCAAGAAGTGCCAAAATCTCGCCACGATACACATTGATGGATACGTCCTTGTTCGCGATAACCGATTTGGAATTAAATGTCTTTGTAATATTTCTCATTGCTACAGCAGGCACTTGTTGATCCAAAACCGTTCACCTCCTTATTAACGTGTTATCATCAACGAATATTCTAAAATAAAGGTCCCGATCGCATGACCGGGACCTTATTAATCTCCGTTACGCATAGACAAATCTATTCTATTTGACGCTGCGTGTAATTAGTATGCCTCATCGAGCAGGTTGATGCCGTCAATTCTCAGATCGAAATACGGAGCTGAACGGTATTCTGACTCATGGAAGAAACCATCAGAGATAACTTCTGTGTCAGGTGTGTAATCAGCATCTGTATCGACATCTGCCTTATAAGAGTCAAGTTTCTTTCCTTCAACTGTGAAAGCGGATGTGTCAAAGACATGAAGAGAACCATCTTCAAGAGCTGCCTTGACTTTGTCGATCTCATCCTGTGTACCCTCAGCAGCGACATCTTCATTGAGTTCTGTCAGAAGGACAGACTCTGTTTCAATCGTGCCTGTGTAATCAGCTTCGATAGCATCACCATTCTGTACACACTCGATAGCATGGACAAAGTACGGTGTCCAATCGATACGGGAAGAAATGATGTATGTATTCGGTCCAACACTCTTGGTCGAGCCATTGTAGGAAACATTCGGCACACCGCGGGACTCGCAGGCTGTCGGAGCACCCATGGAGTCAGCATGCTGGCTGATCAGGACACAATCATTATCCATCAGCTTATTGGCAGCTTCTTTCTCAGCTGTCTCGTCATACCAGGAACCTGTAAATGTGACATCCATTGTTGCGGACGGGCATTCATGACGTGCACCGAGGAAGAATGATGTATAACCGGAAACCACTTCTGCGTATGTGTAGGCGCCGATATAACCGATCTTAGCCTGCTCAGCAGTGATGTCACCGTTTTCAATCATCTCGTTGAGCTTCATACCGGCAGCAACACCGGCCAGGAAACGGCCTTCATAAATCGATGCGAAAGCATTGTGATAATTGTCAAGGCCTTCTGTATGTGCTTTTGTTCCAGTTGCATGGCAGAACTGAACTTCCGGGAAATCCTTCGCCGCCTGGATCATATAATCCTCATGGCCAAAGCTGTCAGCGAAGATAATGCTGCAGCCGCTGTCAGCGAGATCAGCTGCTGTGTCGTAGCACTCCTGACCTTCCGGTACGTTAGTCTTTAAGATAATTTTTTCTTCCGGGATCCCAAGCTGCTCACCTGCGGCTTTCGCAGCATTGATGAAGTTCAAGTCATAGGTTGAGTTTTCATCGTGCAGGAAAATGAATCCAACCTTGAGATCCGATCCTTCGCTGTCGTCTGATGAAGAGCTGCCGGAACCACCGCAGCCGGCAAACAATACTCCGACCATGGCCACGCATGCAAGGATTGCTAACCATTTCTTCCTCATAATCCAATTCCTCCTTTAAAAAGTGAAATATATGGGATCTGCTTGAAATGAATCCCTTAATTATGTATTACGTTATTATTATAAAATGATTTTTTTAGAATTACAATAATTTTTTATGATTAGCCAATAATTATTGGTGTATCTAAATTGCATCGAATAAAGAAAACCCGGCCAAACAGCCGGGTTTGTTTCTGTATCGATTTTTGATGGCTTTAGTCTTCTGCCTGATCCTGATAGACCAATGGCGTTCTCAGATAACGGAATCCCACATCATATGCACGGTCTACAGCCACATTGTCGTCGGAGGCATTGCAATGAATAGCCAGCCAGTTTCCATCGCAATCACGGCCAATCAAAATACCGACATGATTGATCGATGACGCTGACGGCACACGCAGAAAAACCAGATCTCCTACCTGAGCCTTTTCATCACTGATTGCCTCGCTCGTCACCCACTGGGATGCCGTACCCTGCCCGATTGAAAGGCCGGATTCAGCATTGTCCAGGCCATTGACAAAACTCCAGGAAACAAAGCCGCTGCAGTCAAGACCATACGGCTTTTTCTGGCCGGTATCAGAACTTCCGGCACTGGAAACAATCTGCGGTGTCGACCAGTATTTATTCCAGCCGAACGCATTATACTTACCGCCCCAGAAGTAATGAATCTTACCATTCAGTGTCTGTGCGGAAAGTACTACTGCCTTGCGCTCATCTGAAAGCGGGATATTCAGAGCTTCGATCTCTTCCTCGCTCTTTCCTTCTTCTTTTGCCGTCTCCTGCTCTTTTTCAATGCGCTCCTGATCCTGCGCATTGATAGCAGCAAGTGTAAGCTGACGGGAGCCTGTCTCCACTGAGCACATCATCAGATAATCTGATTCTGTGTATTTTTCAAGCCTTTCACGCAGCTCTTTGGCCGCCGTTCCGTTTTCATATCTGCTCTGAAGGTACTCATCAATTGTCGTATTAGTCCATTCTGCGCATGCCGTCTCGAGACCTTCATCATCTTTTATGATCTCGACATCGTTCATTTCATCAAAGAGAACGGCAAGAGCTTCCTTAGACTGTTGATTAAATTTTACAGTCTCAGAACCGGCTTTGAACTGTCTGTCTGCATACACAGCCAGTATATCAGGCCAGTTTGTGTAGTGATATGAAGACAATACAATCTGTGACTCTGTCACCTGATCTTCTTCCTCAACAGCCTCGGGATCGTCCATCTGCTTGGCATACCGATCCATCAGATCCGCTTGATCTTCTGTCATGAACAACTCTTCATCATCAGCAGCATCCTTGGCGAGAGCGCTGCTCTGTTTAATGCCAAATACGACACCTTTTTCCAGGCGCTCCATCCGCTCGTCATAAGTCTCATGAGAAATCAGTCCGTACTTCAGCTCGTAATCATCTTCGATTTCTTCCATGATCAATGCGAAGTCAGATGAAAACTCCACATTATAATCTTTGAGAAGTGTTTCAGCATAATTTGAAGTCGCACGGTCTCTTGAGCCGGTGATCGATGACAGCGTAACTGACGTGTCCGGTCTCGGTACTACAGAGGCCATATCTGAATGTGTCACCTGAATCCTTAAAGATTGAGGCGCCGCATCTGTTTTAGAGTCAGTCGGCGCAGTATCAACCTTTTTAACCGGAGAAGATGCGGCCGGTTTTGCTGCCGGCTTTGTTGAGGGGGCAGGCTTAACCGATTCACTTGGAACTTGTTCCGGATCAGATGCCTTCTGTTCATCCGAGGCAGCTGTCGATTGACCAGCATCCTCCGCTGAACTGGTTTCATCAGTCTTCTCCTGTACCTCTGTTTGCGGAACAGCTTCAGAAGGATCCTGGTTCTGAGGAACAGTCTGTGTATCCTCTTCCTTCGGCTCACCTGTCTGATCATCAGTCACTGGATCAGCGGAAGGCTCTTCTTCCAACAATTCAGCTTCTTTTGCAGCTTTGGCAGCTTCCGCCTCCTCTTCATCAATGATACCGTCGTGATTCAGATCTATCTCGGGATCATATTCGGTCTCTTCTTCAGACTGCACTTCCGAAGGAACCGCTTGCTGAGTATCTTCGATCGCCTCTGCATAGGTATCCACAGCATGACGGGACGCCTTCTGATCAAATGATTCATCGATCTGCAAAGCCGGAGCACGCATGGCAACCACACAGAATGCAATCATCATGATGGTTGCTGTCATCATGGATGCCCAACGCTTGATATGTGTCAATTTGTGAATCTTTCCTGTCAAGTCTGCTGTATCTCCGTTTGAATAAAGAACAAATGATACTTACATAGATAGAGTTACTATACATCAAAAAGTGTTGCAAGTCAATTTGGACAAAACCGCCTGATCGTAAATGCTTTGTCTTTTACATGAATCATGATGGCCCCGTCATCCTTTGTGCAGTATACACGGATACCTCTTTCTTTTAATCTGCTGACAGTCTTTTTATGAGGATGTCCGTACCGGTTATTGATTCCGGCTGAGATGACTGCCGCGCGGGTACTGACTGCATTTAAAAACGGGTCCCCGGTGCTGTTTTTCGATCCATGGTGTGCTACTTTCAGAATACTGACTGACTCTCTGTGATCCATTTCTTTTGCAAGATAATCCTCTCCCTCTTCCTCGACATCGCCTGTAAAAAGCATGCTGAACGATTGATTCTGATATAGGAGAATCAGTGAAGCCTCGTTTCCGGGTTCGATAAACTGTGCCTCTCGACTTCCTGATGATGGAGGACCCAGGCAGACAAATCTCCCTTTTCCCGCATTCATCTCCTGTCCTTTTTTCATTGAATAAACTGCTGATCCGGCATGATATGCATCATCTTTTAAAAGCAATAACTCATCATTATCATACTCCGGATCTGTCATCACGATCCTGTCGATCTTAACGCTTTTACCTTTTCGATTCAGCATCTGAGATATCCCACTGATATGATCTGTATCGCCATGCGAAACAAACACAGTATCAATTCTGTTGATCCCCTGGCTGAGCAAAAATGGTTCTATTCTGAATCGTGCCACCTCATCAACAGAAGAACTGCCTCCATCAATAAGAACACGGGAGCCCTGCCCGTCATCAACAAAGATACAGTCTCCCTGACCGATATCGAGCATCGTAATCCGTACTTCCTGCCTGGCTCCTGACAAAAAACTTTTTGACAAGCCTAAGATTGCTATACCTGCCGCCATCATCAGAATTATCCCGCGGGCTTGATTTTTGTCATTTATCATCCTGTCAGGCATATCACAGTACAGTCTTGCCATTGCGGTTTTTTGCAGGTATGCAAAAAAAGCACATAATAGTATCATAAATCCTGTCAGGCAGAACAGAGGCGGCTTTCCTGTAACAACTCTGTGAAATGGAAGCCGTTCAGTCACACGGCAAAGCCAGCTATATAATGTAAAGCACCCCTGCGCAAGATAAAAGGCAGGCATGCACAGATACGTTCCGACATAGGGGATGCATAGTCCGCATACCGTACCGCATATACCCCCTGATAAAACAAGTGACATCATCGGAACGACCGCCAGGTTAAGAAACAGCGAGTACGGCGCTATTTCATAAAAATGACGCATCAAAAAGGGCAATGTAGTTAAAGTAACACAGACTGTCAGTATAAAGTGTTGTCTGAAACTGCTGGTCAGTGGATCTCTTTTATAAGCCCTATCATCAAGCTTTAGTGCTCTTATGTATGGAAAGGCCAGATAAATGCCTGTGACAGCCGCAAAAGACAATTGATATGATACATCCCACATAAAGAAAGGCTGTCTCAGTAGTATTAATGTCCCGCACATGAGTAATGCCGTGATACCATCATACTCTTTCCCAAAAACCTCAGCCACCGCTTTAATGACAAACATCATCAAAGCTCTAATGAGTCCAATCTGGCCCCCCGCTATCTCCACATATATACATAAAAAAGCGATGACCACGCTCAATCTGACAGCTGTATGCAGCCTGGTTCTTTTAAGTGCTTTTGAAAATGCCTGGGAAATCAGCGATAAATGAAGCCCGGAAAGGGCAAGAATATGAGCAATCCCGTTTTTTTGATAAGATTCTCTGATGTCCTGATCAAGCATGTTTTTTTTGCCAAGGACAATGGAGGATACCAGAGAGCCGTACTCTTCTCCCATTTTCTCATGTATGAATCTGTCCGCCATACAGCCCCATTGATAAAGCCGCTCTCTGAAATGGGTTTTTGAGGCCTTTATCAGGCTGATCTGATCAGGCTGGATGATGCCGTCTATACCTCTGACGCCATAATGAAAATGCAGATCATAATTACCGGGATTGCGGGCTGATTGAAAAAAGGAAAAAGTCCCTCTAACATATATCCTGTCCCCGATATGAACTCTGTTTTCATCAGCGTCTTCATAAATATAAACATCATGCGGCCCCAGTTCCTGCCCTCTGTAAATGAATGAATCAGATTTAAGGACCAACGTCTGACCGTCAGTCCTTTGCACTTTAGCGGTGATGCGTGCATTCAAAGTGATATGTGCATTAGCGGGAATGCTTTTTTCTGCACGGGAAAAGGTCATGCCTGTCGGCTTCCCTCCGGATACGATCAGCGTATAACAAAACAGAAGGAAACATAAACCCAGACAGAAACGTACCATGAAACGAGAACGGTTCATATCATCAATTTAAACTCTGTGAGAACTATTTAATGATAGAACGATCTGCTTCCAGCGGAAAACGCAAATCGATCTGACCGCCATATGAATCCATTGCTGCGCCATCAACAAGAATCTGGACTTTTTTGATTTCTGTATTATCAATAATTGAATTGACAATTGAATACACCGCTGCTTTGGGAGAAACCGTCATAGCCCCATCAGAAAAATCAGCGCTTAAATTGATATAAGCCGTTTCATTCATCACACTGATATTGATAATCTTTGTGTCATCAGGTACTGTTCGAATCTCCCCTTCATAAGCAGGTCCTTCAATCAAACGCTGCATAATCGTTCTGATCAAACTCTGATCTTCTGATGGCATAACCGGAACCTGCTCTTTGGCGAGATACTCTCCTGATTCTTTTCCGTAATACAAGGTCAGAACCTTCTGCGAAGCAACCGAAGGTAATGCCGGCGAAGGGCAAAAGAAATCTTCTGCCTTCATCTCCTCATAAACCCCTTCGCGATCATCTGTCAGCGGCTCTTCCCCAATAAAAAACGAGACTGCATTAACCTGCGGAATCTGTATATAGGATCTGACAAGTGCCGCCAGACATAAAACCTTATCCTGATCTTCCACTTGCGAGAAGAGGCTGTTAAAATGCACATTCAGACAGTTGTTGGAGATATCGGTTGATTCGATCACAACCCCGGCCGGAAGCGGTGATATATCTTCTGATTCGGAATTGGCTGTAAGCCGCCTTGTAATCTCATCTGCTAAAGACTGCCCGTCCTTTCCGTCGAAACTGTATCCTTCTGCATCCAGATCATCGCGATCATGATCCAGATAATAAATATAACCGTCGACCGGTTCCTCGTTTGCAGAATCCTCCCAGGGTGCCCGGCATCCGGTTAGAAATGCAGGCATGACTAAAAGAAGGCATGTGCATATGAATCTGATCCGTCTCATGATGCTTCTCCTCCTTTGATTGTGCCTGCGTTCACAGTCAGAGGAACTCTGATCGTCACAATGGTTCCTGTTCCTTCTTTGCTCGCTATAGACACAGTTCCATCCATCATCTCAACTGCCTGTCTCACAATGGAAAGACCCAGTCCGCTTCCTCCCATTTGTTGTGAATGAGATTTGTCAACGCGATAAAACCGTTCGAACACCTTATCAACTTCATCCTTCGGTATACCGTAACCGGTGTCTGCACAGATGATAACACATTGCTGTTCTTCAATATCCACGCTGATGCGAATCGACCCTGACTCACGATTATACTTGATCGCATTCTCTATGACATTCATACACGCGAGATTAAGCTTCACTTCGTCGATATGCGCTGTTACATTGCGATGGCTCTCAAGCGTCACAGAAACGCCCTTGACATGTGCCAGAGGACCGAGCTGTTTAATCAGCCGCTCCAACATTTTGTTGACATTTACATCAGACAGATGAAGGATCCCTGTCTTACGATCAAGCTTGACAAGGGCCAGCAAATCATCAATAATGGCAGTCTCCCGATCAAGCTGGCTCACGATATCCTGCAAAAATTCACGATATAATTCTGCCGGAGCATCCGGCATCTGTAAAAGCGAGTCAGCCAGCACCTTCATAGAGGCGATCGGTGTTTTTAATTCATGAGAGACATTGGCGACAAATTCGCTGCGCGAGTTGTCAATCACTTCATATTGATTCTTCAGAACATTAAATGAATCAGCCATCTGAGCTGTCTCATTAAACGCAGAAACCTTCAGCTCCTGATCGCGTAAGCCGTGTGCGGCCTCGTCCATCTGTCTCTTTAATTTGTTGACAGGATGTACGATTACATAGGTGAAAAAATAGATCATAAGAATCAGAACCGCACAGGCTCCGATCAAGATCATCATGATGAAATCATGTGCATCAGCACTGACAAGATCAGAAAAAGAAACCGGCGATTTTGTCCACAGAACAGCCATCACTGATTTTTGATCACTTCCAAATAAAGGTACTACTGTCTGGATGCATCCGTTTTCTCTGTCGTACCGACTGCTCTCTGTTCCTTCAACAGCACGTGAAATTTCATGAGAAACCATCGTATGACCAATGTCTTCGCCAAAAGAATCTGCAATGATCTCGTAACTCGTGTCTACCACGAGCACTCTTGCATGATACATGTTGGCGTATTGATTGAGCAGTACGGTTGCTTCATCAGACTGTTTGTTCCATATAAAGCTTTCAGACAGCTGATCTGCGAGCACATGACTCTCGCCCAGCATACCGGAAAGATATACGTCTGACATACTCCTTTCATAAGAGCGAAGAGTCAGCATGGTCAGAAACGGCATAGGCAAAAGGCTGATGAACATAAATGCCAACACCAGCCACAGACGCATACTCTTCCATATGTGTGTTCTTGTTTTCCCTTTCACTTAAATACTACCCCCGATAGTAGTAGCCCATCCCCCATTTGGTACAGACATACTCAGGCTGCGCCGGTATTTTTTCAATCTTTTCACGCAGCCGGCGGATATGCACATCGACAGTTCTGGCATCTCCGTCGTAATCGACGCCCCAGATTCTGGAGAGCAGCTGATCGCGCGTATATATTTTCCCGGGATCACGTGCCAAAAGCAAAAGCAGTTCAAATTCTTTTGATGTCAGGTTAACTTCCCTGTCGTTTAAAAAGACACGATGGCGCTCAGGATCAATCTTCAGGCCACGTGATGAAATAATCTGCGAACCTGCTCTCTTCTGAATGGTTTTTCGAACCCCAGTCCTTCGTAAAATCGCTTTGATTCTGGCCTTGATTTCAAGTATATTGAACGGTTTTGTAACATAATCATCAGCACCGTATTCAAGGCCCATGATCTTATCCATATCTGCACCTTTCGCCGTCAGCATCATAATAGGAACCCTTGAAAAACTGCGGATTTGCTGACAGACTTCGAGCCCTGAAAGTCCGGGAAGCATGACATCAAGAAGGATCAAATCAAATTTTCCGGTCCGTGCCATCTTTACAGCCGTTTCGCCGTCATAAGCCGCTTCCACTTCCATACCATCCTGCTCCAGTGAAAAGCGGATTCCTTTTACAATCAATTGCTCATCGTCTACAACGAGTATGCGTCTTGCCATAATTCTTTTTGAACTCCTATCTTCATCAAACTGTAATCCGGTCTTTTATCTTTTCAAACACTCCTTGTTTGATTCCGGAGATGTTCATGATATCTTCAATGCTTGAAAATGCTCCCTGTGTTTTTCTGTAATCAAGAATACTCTCCGCCTTATTTTCACCGATACCGGGCAGCGTCATCAATTCGTCCTTCGAAGCTGTATTGATATTGACACGCCCGGATGCAGCGGTGCCGGATTGGAAGGATTCGCCCCCTGGGGAAGATCCAGCAGCATCTGTTCCAGCGGCTCGGTCCATTCCCTGAGTCTCATCGATTGATGGCACATAAATGCGCATTCCGTCAGTCAGGAGTAAGGCCAAATTGAGCACCTGCGCATCCGCCTGATCTGTGATCCCTCCGGCCGCCTGAATGGCATCCGTGATCCTGCATGACGCACTTAATGTGTATACACCAGGAGAGGCAACACACCCGCAGATATAGACAGATACGATTTCGGAAGAATCTTTTTCTTCTGTTTCATTGTCGGAACCTGTTTTTCCATCCGCTTCTTTTTGTTTAGTGATCTGCTCATCAAGGGCTATCTCGTCATGACTGCCGCTTTGTGCACATCCAGATAAAACAATCAAGGACATGGACAAAAAAACAAACATGATCGTCAGAATCAACCGTCGCATATTATTATACGGACACGTCTTTTTATCGCCGCCAATCAAAGATTAGTTTTATTTTACAATAGCCTGTCTGATAAAAGCAACTGCATTCAATCGACACTTTTCGACATAATCTGAGGCAGACAGAATATTGTCTACATGTCTGAATTACACTATAATATATGAGAACTACACAGGAGGTTACACTATGCCCGTATTTGATTTTAACAACACCAGCAAAGCCCCGGCAGCAGAAAAGCCGAAATACACACTGTCATTTCAGAACAATCATACAGCTGACAGCACTCATCCGATCATGATCCTTGAAGATCGAGCCGGTTCGCTTATGCATCATGTTTCTGGTTTTTTCAGAAATCCTTCAAAGGGAAATGCATTTGTATGTGATGGGGACAATCAGGATTACAATGTACTGGTCATTGATGCACGTTTCGAGCATTTGCTCAGGTGGCTTGGAGAAAACCATATCACCGTTCTTTTAAGCTGCACTCCGTCCTCAGAAGGGTTCGCCGTTTACAAAATAGAGGAAACCGGTGTCGTTGTACGGGGCAGCAAATTATCCGGAGAAAACGGATTTCTTCAGTTTATGATAGGCCGTCTGCTCCAGAGCGACGCTCCAGCGGCCGGCGCACAAGATACGGCAGATATAGAAGATGCTGATGATATGAAAATCACCAGTATTCAAAGCATCACCGATTACATCACATGTGCGGGAAGTACTCTTCCTGAAAATATCCGTTTGTGGGCCAGACGCAATCTGGCTGTCGCGAAATCCAGTGAAGTGACACCGGAAGAAAGACGCCACGCACAGCGTGCTCTGTCTATTATGCTCAATATTCAGTGGAAAAACACACATTTCGAACCAATCAATCCAGTCGAGGCAAAACGCATCCTCGATGAAGAACTGTACGGATTGGACAGTGTCAAACAGAGGATCATTGAGACAATTATCCAGATTAACCGCACACACACCCTTCCGGCATACGGTATCCTTTTAATCGGTCCGGCCGGAACCGGGAAATCTCAGCTTGCATATGCCGTAGCACGGATCCTTAAAATGGCATGGTGTCCGCTTGAGATGAGTTCCATCAATGATCCGGAACAGCTTACCGGAAGCTCGCGTATCTACGCCAATGCCAAACCGGGTCTGATCATGGAAGCTTTCGCCAATGCTGAAAGCTCTAATCTGCTGTTTGTCATCAACGAGCTTGACAAAGCTTCATCCGGAAAAGGAAACGGTAATCCGGCCGATGTCCTGTTGACTTTGCTTGATAATTTAGGATTTACTGATAACTATATTGAGTGCAAAATCCCCACTGCAGGTATCTATACAATCGCCACAGCCAATGATAAATCAGCCATCAGCGCTCCCCTGCTCTCCCGCTTTGCCATCATTGAACTGCCCGATTATTCAGACGAAGAAAAACGTGTTATTTTCACTGATTTTGCTATGCCCAGGGTGTTGGAGCGCATCGGCATGCGGCGCGATGAGATCAATATCTCCGACGGCGCTCTCGATGTCATCATGAAGTCATATCAGCAGATATCCGGCATACGTGATTTAGAGCAGATCGCAGAGCATATGGCTGCTAATGCACTCTATCGCATCGAAACCGAAGGTGTTTCCTGTGTAACATACGATGCAGAGAATACGGCTGAACTCTTATCAAATTAAACCTGTGTGAACATATATAGAAAAAACATATAAAAGAACAGCACCTCCATTTATGGAAGTGCTGTCTTTTTATAACTGCATAAATGCTTGTTTACTTTGTATTCTCTTTTTTCAGCTCGTTCATACGCATTGCACGCACTTTAAGCGGCAGTCCCCACAGTGTGATAAATCCATCAGCATCGTGATGATCATACATATCACCTGTTGTGAAAGAAGCCAAAGATTCACTGTAAAGTGAATACGGTGACGTGGTGCCGGCTTTGATGATATTGCCCTTATAGAGCTTAAGCTTAACCTCGCCAGTTACAAACTCCTGTGTGACTTTTGTAAACGCACAGATAGCCTCTCTGACCGGTGTGAACCATTTCCCCTCATAAATCAGGCTTGCCAGCTTGCTTCCGAGATCTTTCTTGAGCGCAATCGTATCACGGTCAAGGGTCAGTTCTTCGAGCTGCTGATGCGCTTCCATCAGGATTGTTCCGCCCGGCGTCTCATAGACACCTCGGCTCTTCATACCGACAACTCTGTTTTCGACAATGTCAACAATTCCGATTCCGTGGCGGCCGCCGATCTTGTTAAGCTCTCTGATAATGTCAGAAGTCTTCATTTTGACGCCGTTGAGTGTCTTCGGAACACCCTGTTCAAATGTCAGCGTAAGCTCTTCTGTTTCATCCGGCGCATTCTGCGGCGTGACCCCCAACACTAACATGTGATCATAATTTGGCTCTCTGGAGGGATCCTCGAGCTCAAGGCCCTCATGACTGATATGCCAGATATTGCGATCACGGCTGTAGGACTGATCTGTTCCAAACGGAAGATCAATTCCGTGTGCTTTACAATAGTCTATCTCCGCCTGTCTGGAATCCATCTGCCATCTGTCATCGCGCCAGGGAGCAATGACTTTAATATCGGGGGCAAGAGCTTTGATTCCAAGCTCAAATCGGATCTGATCATTGCCCTTTCCTGTCGCGCCGTGGCAAATTGCAACTGCATTCTCTTTGCGTGCAATTTCAACTAATTTTGCAGCAATGGTCGGACGGGCCATCGCTGTACCCATCAAATATTTATGCTCATATACCGCACCGGCCTGTACGCACGGCATAATATAGTTGTCACACAAATCATCGATGACATCCTCGATATAAAGTTTTGACGCACCGGAAAGCTTAGCACGCTCCTCCAAACCGTCAAGCTCTTCCTCCTGACCGCAATCAATGCAGCAACAGATGACTTCATATCCGTATGTCTCCTTGAGCCACGGAATAACTGCTGTGGTATCAAGGCCTCCCGAATATGCCAATACTACTTTTTCCATGTATCATACCTTCTTTCTTTACAATCAATCTTAATCTCTTATCAACATCTGCTTTTTTATCTTAACGCATATTGTAAATGAAAAGCCAATCAATGACAAGGGACACTGCCTGCAGACTTCTCGATTTCAAATAAGGCCAGTGATCAAAAAGCCAATCGCTGCAACGCCTGCAGCCAGTGCAATATATGGAAATCCTGTTTTGATCTGTGTAATATTGCCCACTCCCGTGCCTGCGAACGTCATAAACAATGCGTCAGACTGAAGGCAGGTAATAGCTCCCACATTAGCTCCGGACAGAAGCGCTCCGACAGCTATGGACTCATTCACACCCATCTTCTGTGCCATGGGAACAAATATCGGCATAGTGATCAGGATCAACGCCCATACATCTCCAATCGAAAATGCCACCAACGACATAATCACAAAGATAAACAGCGGCAGCACTTTCGGCGTAATCCATTTGACACAGTTTCCGACAATAAAGGGAGCAAATCCCAGCAGCTCATTTTCTTTGGCTATCATATAGGCAAAAAGCACAACGAATGCGATGGATGACATCTCTTTAATGCCGTCAAAAATCGAGTTAAAAAACTCACCCACTGTCATCAGTTTCTGAACTTTATATAAAACCAGCATACAGAAAAGACCTGCAACGATGCCGTATTGAATCTGCATATTAAATATGAACATCACCGCAATCAAGGTGATCATCGGAATGAAGAAATTGAGCACAGATGATGGCTCGATGCATTTGTTTTCTTCTTCCGAATCTGTATCGACAACAAAAGCGCCGTCTTTATGAGGCAGTGCGAGCACTGTCCCCTCTGTTTCCACGCGCTGATATGCCTTTTTAAGGCCTCCGCACTTGGGAATGACACCGACTATCAACAACAGTGAAACCACTACTGACGCAGCCGGAAAAAACATAAACGGAATCGCTTTGATGTAATCCATGTACTTCAGACCCTGCCTGCTCATATGTGTGACAGCAAATACAGACCAGCTTGTACATGGAATCAGCAGACACACACTCACTCCCATTGAATTCAATGTATATGCAAGATGCTCGCGCGGGACTTTGTAACGGTCCGTTACATTCTTCATCGTATTTGATACAGACAAAAGATTGAGATAATCATCGATGAACATCACGATACACAAAAGCCAGGTAGTGAGCAGCGCTCTTTTACGGGAATAAGCCAGTCTTTCGATCAGCTTCTGAAAACCGGCCAGTGCTCCGGATCGTTCAAAAAGCTTCATCATCGCCCCGACGCCCATCAAGAGTACCAGCACAAACTGGAATGAATCGTCTGAAAGAACCGTATAGATCAGATCGACAAACCCTTTGAAAAAATGTGTTTTATACAGAATAACCGATCCGATCAAAGACGAGGCAACAATCATCTCCGTCATACGTTTAGTGGCAAACCCGCCGATGATTAATACCAGAATGGGAATACAGGACCATATCCCATAATTCACAATAACACTCCTCTCAAATAGTTTTTAAAACAAATATCAACGATTAATGAAATATAACCCTACCAAACAAATGGCAATTCCTGCTAATTTACTCGCAGAGATCTGCTCATGAAAAGCAATCAGTCCGACAAAGATTAAGACAATGGCCAGAATAGAACTCATCACAAGCTGCCCTACACTGATATCCCATCCAGCACGATACATATACATGGCCCCAGCCTCCAGACCGACGATCGCTGCAGCCAAAACGAACGGTGCCCAGTTGACTTGCCTGAATTCTCCGAAAAACGATCCTTTCGGATTGATAATCAAATAGAGAACAAAAGCAAATACAGCCCCCACCAGATAGGTCAGCGATGTCGCTGCCAGGGGATGAAGACCGGCCGGCATCTGTTTGGAACAAATGTGATAAAACACATTTGATAAAACGAGTAGTACAATCGGCCACCACATGGACCAGTTCATAGTTAACCTCCATTCAGGAAACAGCGGACAGGAGAACCCAGTCTCCAGTCCGCTGTTTTAGTCATCAGTCTGATTCAAAACTGATTACATTATTTGCCAAAACTAAAAGCAGCTTTTCCTGGATAATCGGCTGCAGCGCCTAAACCTTCTTCAATTCTCAGAAGCTGATTGTATTTTGCGACACGTTCTGAGCGTGACGGTGCGCCCGTCTTGATCTGGCCGGCATTCAGTGCTACTGCCAGATCAGCGATGGTCGTATCTTCTGTCTCTCCGGAGCGATGAGATACAACAGCCGTGTAGCCGGCTTTGCGCGCCATCTTGATCGCTTCCAATGTCTCAGAAACGGATCCGATCTGATTGAGTTTAATCAGGATTGAATTAGCGCATCCGAGATCAATGCCTTTCTTAAGGCGTTCTGTGTTTGTGACAAACAGGTCATCGCCAACAAGCTGAACGCGATCGCCTATCTTATCCGTCATCTTCTTCCATCCATCCCAGTCTTCTTCATCAAGGCCGTCTTCGATGGAATAGATCGGATATTTTTCTACCAGAGATGCCCAGTGATCAATCAGTTCATCAGAAGTAAAATCTTTTCCGGATTTGGGCTGATGATAGAATCCTTTGCCCTTTTCACTCTTCCACTCGGAAGCAGCCGCATCCATTGCCAGCACAAAGTCTTTTCCGGGTTCATATCCGGCATCCTTGATGGCTGTAAGAATATGCTCAATAGTATCCTCATCATCTTTGAGATTGGGAGCGAAACCACCTTCATCACCGACAGCCGTTGTATGTCCTTCTGCCTTTAAAAGTTTCTGCAGTGCGTGGAAGACTTCTGTGCACCAGCGCAGGCCTTCTGCAAAGCAGGGAGCACCGACAGGCATGATCATAAATTCCTGTGTATCGACAGAATTGCTGGCGTGTGCGCCGCCATTAAGAATGTTCATCATGGGAACCGGAAGCTTAGTTGCTGATGCTCCGCCGAGGAATCTGTATAACGGAAGCTCATGAGAAGCCGCTGCTGCCTGTGCTGCCGCAATAGAAACAGCTAATATTGCGTTTGCTCCAAGTTTTGATTTGTCTTTGGTTCCGTCTGCCTCCAGCATCGCCGCATCTACTGCATATGTGTCAGTCGCATCAAGCCCGACAACTGCCTCTGCCAATTCATTATTGACATGAGAGACAGCTTTGCTGACACCTTTGCCTCCAAAGCGGGACTTGTCGCCGTCACGCAGCTCAAGAGCCTCAAATTCGCCTGTCGATGCACCGCTCGGAGAAGCGCCGCGGGCTACTGTGCCATCAGCAAGCCATACCTCTGCCTCCACTGTCGGATTACCGCGAGAATCGATAATCTCTCTTCCGATGACTTTTTCAATTTGTGTCATTTCTAGCATGATATGATCTCCTTTCATAATGTGAACGGATTTATTTCCAGGTTACTTTTTCCCAAAAATCACTGTCCGTTTTATACTTTATAATCTCATCTTTTGATATTGGACCGGTGACCCAGCCTGCGTTTTCCTTTTGATTCAGAATAGAAAAACCAATTTCAACACCATCCTTATCCACGAAATATGCAGGAGGATAATCTTTATCCTGCCCGGTCAGAATCGCAGTATCATGAGCCGGATCAAATGACGGCAGAACACTGCCAAGGGCATCACCGGCCTCCGATGTGACAGATGCTTCCCAGGTTTTCTGAAACGCCTCCTGTGAAATATCAAACACTTCAGACGGCTCATAGACTCTGACTTTGTCTAAATCAATATTCAATGCCCTTACCTGTAAGGTTCCTGT
>CADBOU010000024.1 GCA_902796355.1 uncultured Lachnospiraceae bacterium | reverse complement strand
TTTGACCAATAACCTTCCAGAATCTGTTCGTCTGACAGCCGTCCCTGTGCAAATGCAGCATATTCTTTGCGCAGGGCATGTGTGCGCACCAGATAGTTGAGATCCTGCAGCGCTGACAGTGTTTTGCCGGCTATGACAAGCCCTGAAGTATTCCGGTCAAGGCGCGAAACAATACCCGGTCTGAATGTCTTGAGCTGTTCCTGATCAATCCGGCCGTTTCTGAGAAGATAGTCCACAACCATGTCAACTACTGACACATCAGCCTCCTGTGCACGCTGCGAGAGCAAGCCGGCCGGCTTATCTACGATCACAATCTGATCATCCTCGTAAATGATCAATGATTCTAATTGCGGGACCGCCTGAGACCTGTCTGTCGGGGTGTATACTTCTCCTCCAAATTTAAGGACAGTATCATCAGACAAATATATCTTAATGATATCCCCGAGTATGAGCCGCTCTTTTCCTGTTGCTCTCTTGTCATTTAAAACGATGTTTTTTTTGCGCAGCATCCGGTACAAAAAAGAATCCGGTGCCGTGCGAAGATATTTTGACAATACACGGGTCAGGCGCTGTCCTTCTTCATTTTTTCCGACTTCTATCGTTTTCATTTTTATACACAATTGATCAGAAAGTGTTCAGACAATATTTGTGTAGCACGTGATTTATGCGCAACTGTTCCTGCGTTGGCATACATCTTTTTAAACTGGGTGAAATCAGATTCAATTTTTACAGCAAACTGTGTATACCCCTGATCGCGGAAAAATGATCTGAGAGCCTTCTGAAGGCCTTCCTTCTTTTTGCCCTCGACCGGTGAGTAGACCAGTGCCATCCCTTCTTCAATCACCATACAGTCAATCGGATACACAGCCTTTTCTGTTGCAAAAATGACATCAAAAACAACCTGCAAATCAGCCGTCAACTCCTGCAGCTCCTGCGCCTGAGCCAAAGGGATTGACCGGTAAGGCAGCAAGGTGGACAAAATGCTGCAGAGCTTAGCGAAGGGGAGCACAGATAAAATGGCCATAATTGTGTAAATGTTTTTTCTCGATCCTGATTTAAATATACCGAATGCGACCAGAAAGATAATAAAAGCCAGAATAGCAAGCGCCATCAGGATATTAGTCCTCTTTAACCGCGCCCGGTCTCCATATACTCCTTTGACACGTCCTTTTGATTTATCCGTTTTTTTATCAGTCATAAACTGTCATTCTCCTCACCGTATCATTTTCAATTAAATGCTCTCCATCCGGGAAGCAGATTATTTTTGATTTTGTTGCCGTTTATCGTTCCCCATCCCGCGGGATAACCCTCAATTAAGACAAGCACATCGCCTTTGGCAGGCAACTGATCTTCTTCCAAAACAATGAGGGATTCCCCCTTTAAGTACCGCATGACACGCTCATCCTGAACAGACAGATTTAACTCAGGCGTAAACTCTCCCTTTCTGAGCGTCATCGCATATGCCTGACTTGGGTGAAGACGGCCTGCTTTCACTTGACCAATTAGCAAACCGTTTCTTTTATAGCGAATATCAGGCAGCTCCTTCAGCAAGGAAGGTATTTCGAAGCGCATCACAGAAGCCGCCTTTCCTTTACCAAAGGTTTGTTCGATCACACGGGGACTGCTGTCAGACACAGCTGACAAACTCATTTCTAGTTGATCTGCCTGCGCTTTGCGCAGAAGTGCCACGAAATGCCCATCTCCCCTGATACGATGAGGGAACAGACGTCTTGTATGTCTGATTTCGTTAAATCCTTCTCTGACATATCTTGTAAACCCAGGCACCATGCCATCAAACTCCGGCAGCGGCTGAACTTTCATCTCAGGGAATGAATTGATGATATATTCAATCATCTGCTCATCTTCTGACGGATCAAACGTGCACGTTGAATACAGCATCAAACCGCCTGGCTTTAACATCCGTACCGCCTCTGTGACGATCTCTTTCTGTATGGGAGCAAAAAAAGCCGGTCCATGTTCCTTCCAGGCCTCGATCATACGATTGCCTTTTCTAAACATTCCCTCTCCGGAACAAGGTGCATCAACGAGGATTTTATCGAAATAAGAAGGAAACACTTCAGCAAGACGGGCTGGACTTTCACATGTGACGATTGTGTTTTTAAGTCCAAACAACTCAATGTTTTTGACAAGAGCTTTCGTTCTTGACGGCGAAATATCATTGGATACAAGCAATCCTTCATCCTGAACACCTAATGCCAACTGTGTTGTTTTGCCTCCAGGCGCTGCACACAGATCCAGAATGCGATCGCCCTTTTCGACCGGCAGAAATGATGCCGGAGCCATCGCAGATGGTTCCTGTATATAGAATAATCCGCAGTGATATAAAGGGTGTAATGCCGGCTTTTCACTGGATTGATAGTAAAAACCGTTGGGACACCACGGAACTGGGTCCAGATCAAAAGGGATAAGCTCTTTAAAATCGTTTACGTCGATCTTTGACGTGTTCACGCGTAAACCGCATGCTGACGGCTCCTGAAGAGATGCCATGTATGCATCATACTCGGATCCCAGCAGGTCTTTCATTTTTTCTGTATAAACTTCCGGTAATGCGTTCATTACAGATTATGCCCTTAAAAAACCGCAAAAACAAAAGCACGTAGCGTCTTGTTTCTGCGGTTTTACACTCTTACAAATCACAAACAGTTAATTAGATTTCGATGAAATCATCTTCCGGTTCTTCTGTAACAGCAGGCTGCTCTTCACCGACTGTCTGCATCAGACTTGGCTGAGGCTGCTGGACTGTCTGTCTGGGAGCTGCCATCTGATCACGGCTCGGAATTGTAAGCTCTGACCGATTACGGCGAACCTTTTCATAGTTTTCACGGAGTGTATCGAGGAAACGATCCTGACGAGCTGTATAGCTTTCAAGTGCTTCATGAAGTGTCATTTCCGCATCGCTCATCAGATCATCAGTATACTCGAGAGCGCCAATCCTGATATCATTGGCATCGATGGTTGCCTTATCGAGGATCTCCTGTGCCTGTTCAGTCGCACGTGTCAGAACGCTGTCAGCCTGTGCATAGGCCTGCTGCATGATCTCATGCTCACTGACGAGCTCGTTGGACTGTATCTTTGTCTCTTCAAGGAGTTTATCAGCCTTCGCCTGCGCATCTTCAAGAATCGCATCACGATTAGCGATGATCTTCTTATAGCGCTCAATTTCATCCGGCACTTTCAGACGAAGCTCATTTAAAAGCTCATTGAGGTGCTCTTTGTTGACAATAATTTTCGTTGTTGAAAGAGGCTGCAGACGGCAGTTTTCAATGTACTCTTCGATTTCTTCTATAATCTGTTCAATTCGGCTGTTCATACTGCTTGATAACTCCTTTCCCTTATCAGAATTTCTCCCTCAATCTTTCTGCAACAACAGGCGGAACAAAGTTTGTAATATCGCCGCCGTACAACGCGACTTCTTTTATTACACTGGAACTTAAGAATGCATATTTGATATTAGCCATCAGGAAAATCGTCTCCACATCCGGAAGCAGTTTATAATTCATCTGGGCCATCTGCAGCTCATACTCATAGTCAGTTACAGCTCTCAACCCTCGAATGATAATGTCAGCATTTACCTTTCTGGCAAAATCAACTGTCAAACCGGTAAACGCTTCCACCCGGATATTAGAATGCTTTATCCCCAATGTATCCTGTAACATTTTAACACGTTCTTCTGCAGAAAACAACGATGTTTTCTTGCTGTTGTTCAGAACACCGATGACAAGTTCATCAGCGACGCAAAGCGCTCTTTCAGCTATATCCATATGGCCTAATGTCACAGGGTCAAAACTGCCAGGATAAATTGCACGAATCATGAGTTAACGATCTCCTTTCTCAAGAATACATGCTTATTTGTCTTATACTTTTTCTCCCGAACAATGCTGAACTGACTGGGAATACATCCCATATATTCCGTATCAAGCGTTGTCTCGATAATGATCATACCACCGTCAGCGAGAAGGTTCGAATCGTGAATCAGCCGAAGCGCATCGATTTCCATACCTTTTTCATACGGAGGGTCAAGGAAAATGATATCAAACGGGTCTGATTTGCGCAAGCGGGAAAGAGTCTTACGGTAATCAGACATAAAAACACGCGCATAGTTTTCAAGATGCGTATGCGCTAAATTGTTTTTAACACAAGAAACAGAGCGTTTATCGGCATCGGCAAACACACAGTACGAGGCTCCTCTGCTGAGTGCTTCAATACCGATACCTCCGCTCCCTGCAAACAAATCTAGAAACCGACAGCCGGGAATCTGATCCTGGATCATATTAAACAGCGTCTCTTTAATTCTGTCTGTCGTCGGTCTGACATCTGTTCCTTTCGGTGTCATGAGGTTAAGCCTTCTGGCCGATCCGGCAATCACACGCATTTTCTTATAGTGTCCTTTCTGTGTCCGTCACAAACCCCTCTGAAAACAGTATACTGTTCTTTAAGGAAATGTGGTGTGGATCTGTTAGATCAGGATCTTCGTTAAGTATTTGATCTGCAGCAGCCGCAGCTTTCATCAAAATATCGTGGTCCTGAAAAATATCTCCGATCTCAAAGGACAGAAATCCGCTTTGTCTCAACCCGAACAGATCTCCTGGTCCCCGCAGCCGCAAGTCTTCCTGTGCAACCTCAAACCCATCATTACAATGACCAATCACCTGAAGACGTTCCATCACCTTCGGATCCTGTCTTGA
>CADBOU010000023.1 GCA_902796355.1 uncultured Lachnospiraceae bacterium | reverse complement strand
GACTGGCTGGTCGGCTGGATCGAGACATTCCAGGGATTTGTGGCAGACAAGATGGCAAACAGTCCGGCAGTTCTCTCCACAATCATCGCAGACGGTATCGTCGGCGGCGTCGGCGCGGTTGTCGGGTTCCTCCCGCTCGTTATGGTGATGTATTTCCTGATCGCGCTGCTTGAGGACTGCGGCTATATGGCACGTGTCAGCGCCGTTCTTGACCCGCTCTTTAAGCGCGTCGGTCTGTCCGGCAAATCCGTTATTCCGATCGTCATCGGAACCGGCTGCGGCATCCCGGCGATCATGGCCTGCCGCACCATCCGCGATGAACGTGAGAGAAGAGCGACATCGATGTTGACAACATTTATCCCCTGCGGCGCTAAGATCCCGGTGATCGCCCTGTTTGCGGGTGCGTTTTTCTCCGGAGCCGGCTGGGTCAGCTTCCTGAGCTATTTCTTTGGTCTGGTGCTGATCTTCCTCGGCGCACTGCTGGTGAAGGCTGTCACAGGATACAAATACAGAAAGTCGTTCTTTATCATTGAGTTCCCGAAGTGGAAGCTTCCGAGCTTAAAGCGTGCATTCTTTTCCATGTTAGAGCGCGCCAAGGCGTACATCATCAAGGCCGCAACAATTATCCTTGTTTGCAACCTTGTGGTACAATTGATGCAGACGTACAACTGGCACTTCCAGGTCGTTGAAGAAGGTATGGAAGATACATCCATCCTCGCTTCCATCGCCACACCGTTTGCCGTCCTTCTGATCCCGCTTGGATTTGGTGTATGGCAGTTGGCTGCAGCAGCTGTTACAGGATTTATCGCAAAAGAGAATGTTGTCGGTACACTGGCAGTTGTCTTTGCCCTGACGAAGTTTATCGATGTCGATGAGCTCGCCCTGACAGGCGGAGCCAACACGGTTGCCACAACGATAGGGCTGACTTCTGTCACAGCTCTGGCATACCTGTTCTTCAACCTGTATACACCGCCGTGTTTCGCTGCTATCGGAGCCATGAACTCTGAGATGCAGAGCAAGGGCTGGCTGTGGAGTGCAATTGGCTTGCAGCTGTGTACCGGTTACACGGTAGCCTTCCTGGTCAATCAGTTCGGCACACTCTTTACAGAGGGACATTTTGCCAGAGGATTCGTGCCCGGCCTGATTGCTATCGCCGTGATGGTTGTCGTCATCGTAGCGATCGCACGCAAGGTGCGCGCACACTTTGATGAGAAGTATGCTCTGCACGAAAAAAGCGCAGCCAAAGCTGCGTAAGGAGATGATATCTGTATGAATGCAGCAACTGTAATAGCCGTTATCGCATTGATAGCCATTGTATTTCTTGCCGTGCGATATATCGTTAAGGAAAAGAAAAAGGGGACCAAATGCATCGGCTGCCCGTTTGCAGACAGCTGCGGACATATGGGGCATCCTGAACAGGATCAATAGACATTTAGACACTCATGTCGAAACTGCCGCACCCATGTTGGTGCGGCAGTTTTCTGCTGATTAGAAGTTGTTTTAGAGGACCTTCTGTCCGTTTACTTTTAATGAAAAACGAGCATCCAGAATCCTTGCGGCGTGGGAACACATGGTCATACGGTCAAGGAATATATCAAAATACTCATACATGGTGCAGATTTCTTCATCAACAGTCAGGTAGAGTGTGATCCGTTTTTCTTCCAGACCGCATCGGAGTCTGGTTGATGTCACGGCATGGTTGACGCGGTCATGGACATCAAAGAGCATGGGATCTTTTTCACGGACCCGGCTTCTGCGTACATCTGTCTTGTCTGCAATAATCAATGCAGCAGATACGGGATCTGAGGCTACGCCGTCCGACTCGTCATGGTTAGCGATCGCAGAGACAATGCGGACCCGGTCTGAAAGAGCCAGATCAGTCTCCTTCAGGATTTCATTAGCCAGCAAAGCGCCGTATTCAGCATGATGGTGCCTGTTGACGGCATTTCCGATATCGTGCATAAAACCGGCGATTTTTGCCAGTTCTATGACATGCTGATCATATCCGAAAGCCTCAAGGATATCGGCGGATTTTTTGGCGACCAGTTTGGTGTGAACCGTTGAGTGATCCGTATACCCTAAAGAGTCCAGAATGGCACTGCCCTGCTCGTAGTAGGCGAGGACTTCTTCATTAGAGATGATATCTTCATATTTCATCTTATTCGGCCTTATGGATCCAGCTTTCATCGTCCGGATTATCCCTGAACTGAAGGAGCCGCTGGACATCTTCCGGCAGGATATAGTTTTCTTCAGCAGCGACGCGTGCAATGACATCGAAATTGGTCAGGCTGACATTTTTCACATTGGCGGCAGCCAGCTTATCGATACTCTTTTGCATTCCATAGGTAAAAATGCTGGCAATGCCGAGAACCTCGGCGCCCGCTTCACGCAGGATATTGACAACCTCGATACAGGAGCCGCCGGTCGAAATCAGATCTTCGACAACAACGACCTTCTGACCGGGTTCAAGCCGTCCTTCGATCTGGTTTTTGCGGCCGTGATCTTTGCTGCCGCTGCGCACATAGCCCATCGGAAGGCCGGTGAGATGTCCGACGATCGCGGCATGTGCAATGCCGGCTGTCGCGGTTCCCATGAGAACTTCCACATCCGGATAGTTTTCTTTGATCAGTTCAACCAGGCCGTTTTCGACATCTGTCCTGACATCCGGTGCTGTCAGTGTGAGACGGTTGTCACAATAAATCGGGCTTTTGATACCGCTGGCGAGCGTAAAAGGTTCATCCGGGCGGAAGAAGACAGCTTTGATTTTCAACAGATCCTTTGCAATGATGGTTTTTGTATCGGTCATATGTATTGCTCCTTGTCTATGACAAATTAATAATATTTAATATCCGGCGCTGAGTGACAAACGGGAAGAGTCATCAGCCGGCAAACTCCTCAACAGCCCTTCTGTATGCAGCAACAGGATCATCTGCACCGGTGATAGAGCGGCCGACGACGATGTAGTCGGAGCCGAGCGCACGGGCATCGGCGGGTGTCGTCACGCGCTTCTGGTCACCTTTGGAATCAGTTGCAAAGCGGATGCCCGGGGTCACTGTCACAAAGCTTTGGCCACAGGCTTCGTGGACCATGCCGGCCTCAAGCGGTGAGCAGACAAT
>CADBOU010000022.1 GCA_902796355.1 uncultured Lachnospiraceae bacterium | reverse complement strand
CATGAGCTGTCCCGGATAGTCAAAGTGGAAGTGCTGGATTGCCCACATCTGATGCTGGCCGACATCGGTCGCCACCATCGTATCCTGCGGCAGGCGCTTGGCGATAGCCTCGAGCACCTGATCCGGAGTCAGGATGCCGGGAACCTCGTCATATCCGACCTCTGTCGGGTAGGAGAAGACAAAGTCTGTCCACTCTTTGTGATCCTGCTGTGTCAGCCGCTCGTTGAGCTGCATCAGGATCTGCTTGGCATCACCGATAACATGGTGATCCGTCTTGATATTCTTATTGATCTCGGCGCGGTCAATATCGATGTGCACGATATATGCCTGAGAAGCAAAGGTCTTCGGATCAAGAGCCACACGGTCAGAGAACCTGCAGCCGATGGCAATCAGAAGATCGCAGTTGTCGCAGGCCATGTTGGAGGCCTCCGATCCGTGCATGCCGATCATACCGGTAACCAGACGATTGCGTCCTTTGACAGCGCCGGCACCCATGATCGTCAAGGCAATCGGAGAGTCGATCGTCTCGACAAACTCTGTCATCTCCGCCTGAGCGCGGGCTTTGACCACACCGCCGCCGCAGATAACCAGAGGCTTCTTGGACTCTTTGATTTTCTCAACCAGAAGATCAATATCTCCCTGATCCGGTTCAGGCGCCTTCATGTCCATGCTCGCACGCGACACGATGGCCGCAAGCTTGCTTGTCTTCCAGTGCTCTGAGCGCGGTACCTTTTCGTAGGGACACAGCTCGGCTGTAACATTTTTAAGGATATCGATGAAGACCGGTCCCTGTCGCCCGCTGCGCGCAATCGCGAAAGCGGCCCGGATCGTATCTGCCAGCTGTGTGACATCCCTGACCAGAAAATTGCTTTTTGTAATCGGCAGTGTAATACCGGTACTGTCAACCTCCTGGAATGAATCCTTGCCGATGAGGTTTTCAGACACGTTGCAAGAGATGAAGACAACCGCCGATGAATCCATATACGCCGTAGCGATACCAGTAATCAGGTTCGTCGCTCCGGGGCCGGATGTCGAAAAGCATACGCCGACTTTTCCTGTACTGCGGGCATACCCGTCCGCTGCGTGGGCTGCTCCCTGCTCATGTGCTGTCAGGATGTGCCTGATCTTTCCCTTGTGGGAATACAGCGCATCATAGACGTTCAGGATTGTGCCGCCCGGGTAGCCGAAAATCGTATCAACATCTTGCTCTTCAAGACATTCCATGAGAATTTCCGCTCCGGTTAATTCCATGTGAACACTCCTTTCTCTGTTTCAAACAAAAAGCCTTGCGGCTGCTTCTAAAAGTCAATCGCAAGGCTGTTTTTACGTTGTATCTGTAGCTTCAAACGTGTCCTTATGCGCGCGCATGGCTTTCAGCATTATTCATTTGTAAGCCTCTAATGACTAGAAGAATAACGCTCAGTACGAGTACAATAAGGTTTACGATTGAATGTAACATGAATTACTCCCAAATGAAGCCGTTTTCGTGTGTACCTTACAATATTACCTCAGGGTATACCCCCTGTCAAGCATGAATTAGCCTGAATTACCCATTATTGCGCCATTTTTGGTATAATCTGACGGCTTCATCATCCGGAACAAAGGATGATCCGATTCCCTCCAGACGGGATGTGAATCCCTCAACGATCTCGCTGCTCTTTTCAGTCATCCGGCCGTACTCATCCGACCATGAATCTGTATCCTCAATCTGCGCAGCGGCATTGTCCTTAAAGTGATTGCTCTCTACGTCTTCTTTGCGGATATCGCCGTTAAACTCAACAGCTGCAGCACCTCCGGCGAGGAGGTTGCCTGCAATCTCGTTATCCCTGCTGCGCTGCACGCCGATCTGTGTGTCGTTGTCAATCAATGTGTTGTTTCTGAAAACACAGTCTTCCGTGAAACCGAGATCCTGATCATAGCCTCCGAAGCAGATCCCGCACCAGCCCGTGCAGTCTGCAATCACATTGTCGTGCACATTGACACCGCTGACCCTGAACAGCTCATTGTCATCCGGGCTGTG
>CADBOU010000021.1 GCA_902796355.1 uncultured Lachnospiraceae bacterium | reverse complement strand
TACTTGGGCATGGAAGGTTAGCTCAGCTGGGAGAGCATTCGCTTGACGTGTGAAAGGTCGCAGGTTCGAGCCCTGTACCTTCCATCATTGACAGATATGCAGTCCTCAAAAGGGACTGCATATTTTTTTGCCTCAAACGCTCTTAGCGACAGCGTTTTCATGATATAATCATTTTGAAATAAAATGTAAAAAAAGAAGCAATACCGTGAGGAGAAAATGAGATGTCCAAAGTCTATGACCGTGTGATGAAATGCCTGGAATGTGTCCGGGCAAGAACAGA
Source organism: uncultured Lachnospiraceae bacterium (assembly GCA_902796355.1). GTDB lineage: Bacteria > Bacillota > Clostridia > Lachnospirales > Lachnospiraceae > RUG842. The sequence goes on along the minus strand of CADBOU010000021.1, from coordinate 6,473 downwards.
TTTTGTCCCTAAAGTGGCGCTGGTGCTCGGCTCCGGGCTCGGCGACTACGGGAAGGAGATCCGTGTGGAGCAGACGCTCAGCTATCACGATATCGAGGGTTTTCCGGTATCGACTGTTCCAGGGCACCACGGGCAGTTTATTTTCGGTTATGTCGGGGAGGTGCCGGTTGTCTGTATGCAGGGACGCGTGCACTATTACGAAGGATATTCGATGGAGGATGTCGTCCTGCCGGTACGCCTGATGAAGATGATGGGCGCTGAGATCTTTTTTTTGACAAATGCCGCAGGCGGTGTCAATGAGACTTATAATGCGGGCGATTTTATGATGATCACAGATCAGATCTCGCAGTTTGTACCCTCGCCGCTGGTAGGGCCGAACCCGGAGGAGTTCGGGACGCGGTTCCCGGATATGTCTGAAATCTATGATGAGAAGCTGCGCGATGTGCTGCGGGAAGCGGCGGGAGAGCTTAACATCACACTTCATGAAGGTACCTACGTACAGACAAGCGGACCGAATTTCGAGTCTCCGGCGGAGATCAATTTCCTGAGAACGATCGGGGCTGATGCGGTCGGCATGAGCACCGCAGTCGAGGCGATTGCCGCAAATCATATGGGGATGAGAATCTGCGGGATTTCCTTTATCGCCAATCCGGCAGCAGGGCTGTCAGACAATCCGCTCACGCATGAGGAGGTGCAGGCAGCAGCTGACGCGGCTTCAGCGCGCTTTAAGAAACTGGTAACTGTGGCTATTAAGAAAATGGGGAATGAGAATTGAGCCGAGAACAGCTGGCCGAAAATGTTTTTTTAAGTGAAGATGAGAGAAGTGTCGTGATTCTGGATCAGAGCAGGCTCCCGCAAGAGACGGTCTGCTTGAGCCTTGACAACGAACAGGAGATGTTTGATGCGATCAAAACACTGAAGGTGAGAGGGGCCCCGGCGATCGGGATTTTCGCCGGGTATTGTCTGTATGTTCTCGCGCAGAGGATCGCGCACGAGATAGATCAGGCAGCAGATGATCTGCAGGAGCTGCCGGCAAGAGTGCTGTATAACCGTTTGTCGGAGCAGGCCGCTTATCTGAATTCTTCCCGTCCGACGGCAGTCAATCTGAAGTGGGCGCTTGACCGTGTGATGGCCTGTACGGCGCAGACACTCGAGAGCACACAGGCCATGATTGCCCCTTTTGATCTGGTGCAGCGCATCGGCGATGAAGCAGAGGCCATCCAGCGGGAAGATATCGAGATGTGCCGCAGGATTGCCGAGTACGGTCTGTCCCTGCTGAAAGAAGGTGACGGAATCCTGACGCACTGCAACGCCGGGCCGCTTGCGACGTCCCGGTACGGCACGGCGCTCGGCCCCATCCTGCTCGGGCATGATCAGGGGATGGATTTCAAGGTGTTTGCCGATGAGACGCGTCCGCTGATGCAGGGCGCCCGTCTCACAGCCTATGAGCTCAACAAAGCCGGCGTCGATGTGACACTGATCTGTGACAACATGGCATCAACCGTCATGAAAAACGGATGGGTTCAGGCATGTCTGGTCGGGTGCGACCGCGTGGCGGCCAACGGCGATACCGCCAACAAGATCGGGACGAGCGGCGTGGCTATTCTGGCGAAGCACTACGGTATTCCGTTTTATGTGCTGGGACCGGGATCCACGATCGATATGGATTGTCCGACAGGCGATGGAATCACGATAGAACTGAGAGATCCGCAGGAGGTGCGTGGAGAGACGGCGCCGGAGGAGGTCCCCTGCTACAACCCGTCCTTTGATGTGACAGACCACTCATTAATCACAGCGATTATTACAGAAAAGGGGATTTGCTATCCGCCGTTTGATGAATCCTTAAAGGAGAAATTTGGAGTATGAACACACGAATCTACAATGCCAGAATTCTGACAATGAATGGAAAGCCAGATCTCATAGAAGGAGAGATCCGCATTGAGGGCGATACGATTACCTATGTCGGAGACGGCAGCCATGCGCAGACGGGCGCCGGTGAAAATCCGCCGGTCTGGGACCGGGAGATTGATGCCGGCGGCAATATGATCATGCCGGGATTTAAAAACGCACATACACATTCGGCCATGACGTTTCTGCGCTCCTTTGCGGATGACATGCCGCTGCAGGACTGGCTCTTCGATCATATTTTCCCGATGGAGGCAAAACTGATACCAGAGCATATCCTGTGGTTTTCAAAACTGGCGATTATGGAGTATCTGACGAGCGGGATTACTGCCAATCTGGACATGTATTTTTTCCCTGAGCAGATCGCCCAGGCGTCGATCGAGACGGGTTTCCGCACGGTGATGAGCTGCGGGATCAATGATTTTGGGGCGCCGATTGAAACGCTGGAGGAAAACTATCTGCGCTTTAACGGCTATCATGACCTGATCTCATACAAACTGGGTGTGCATGCCGAGTATACGTGCAGCGAAGAGCTGCTGAAAAAAGCATCGGAGTATGTCCACAAATATCAGGCACCGTTTTACACACATCTGGCTGAGACTGAGAAAGAAGTGCGCGAGTGCCGGGAGCGTCACGGGGGTCTGTCACCCGTGCGTTATCTGGAAGAACTTGGTCTCTTTGACTACGGCGGAGCCCAGTTCCACTGTGTCCACATGGATGATGATGACATTGATGTTTTCGTGAAGCACGGCCTGTATGCGGTTACCAATCCGGGGTCAAACACCAAACTGGCCAGCGGGATCTGCCGGACAACAGATCTTCTTAATGCGGGTGTTTTGATGGCGATCGGAACCGACGGCCCCTCGAGCAACAATTGCCTCGATTTCTTCAGGGAAATGTTCCTGGTGACAGGCCTTGGTAAGCTCCGTGAAAATGATGCCGCTGCGGTGCCGGCAGAAGAGGTGTTGAAGATGGCAACGACCGGCGGTGCGCTGGCGATGGGGCTGACCGACTGCGACTGTCTGGCGCCCGGAAAGAAAGCGGATCTGATCATGATTGACCTGCACCAGCCAAATATGCAGCCGATATACAATCCGGTCAAAAATCTGGTCTACAGCGGCAGCAAACAGAATGTTATCATGACGATGGTGGCCGGCAGGGTGCTCTATGAGAACGGGCAGTTTGACATTGGTGTGGCGCCGGATGAGGTATATGCAAAAGTACAGGAATTGATCGAGCGCGATTTTACCTGAGATCCATACAGAAACAGAGAAAAGGAGAGGGAACATGGCATTATTGGTGACAGGCGGAGCCGGCTATATCGGCAGTCATACCGTCGTGGAGCTGTTAAACGCAGGATACGATGTCGTTGTACTGGATAATCTGTGCAATTCCAGCCGCAAAGCGATTGACCGGGTGGAAGAGATCACAGGGAAAAAAGTCAGGTTTTATGAGGCGGACCTGCTTGATCTGCGGACGCTGGATCTGATCTTTGCAGAAGAAGATATCGAGGGCGTGATTCACTTCGCCGGGCTGAAAGCGGTCGGAGAGTCAGTTGAAAAACCCTGGCAGTATTACAACAACAACATCACCGGGACACTCAATCTGTGCCGCATGATGATGGAGCGCGGCTGCAAGAAGATGATCTTCTCCTCTTCAGCCACAGTCTACGGCAGTCCTGAGGAGATTCCGATCACGGAAAACTGTCCGAAGGGAACGGCGACCAATCCCTACGGGTGGACCAAGTGGATGATCGAACAGATCTTAACGGACCTGCACACAGCGGATCCGGAATGGAACGTCGTTTTGCTGCGGTATTTCAATCCGATCGGTGCGCATGAGAGCGGGATGATCGGAGAGGACCCGAAGGGGATTCCGAACAATCTCTTACCGTATGTCGCGCAGGTGGCTGTCGGGCGTCTTGAAAAGCTTGGCGTTTTCGGTGATGACTATGATACGCCGGACGGCACGGGTGTGCGCGATTATATTCATGTCGTTGACTTGGCAAAGGGTCATGTGAAGGCTCTGAAGAAGTTTGATGATGAGCCGGATGTGCGCATTTACAATCTGGGCACCGGCCACGGCTATTCTGTCCTTGAGGTGGTCAAGGCCTTTGGCAAAGCCTGCGGCAAGGAGATTCCTTATGAGATCAAGCCGCGGCGGGCCGGCGATATCGCCGCCTGCTATGCTGAGCCGGCCAAAGCAGCCGAAGAGCTGGGATGGCGTGCGGAAAAAGGCATTGATGAGATGTGCGCGGACACCTGGCGCTGGCAGAAAAACAATCCCGAAGGATACGGGGCATGAAGCGGACAACGCTCTGCTATATCAGGCAGAAAGGCATGTGGCTGATGCTCTACCGAAACAAAAAGCCCGATGATCCCAATGCGGGTAAATGGATCGGTATCGGCGGCAAGATCGAGCCGGGGGAGACCCCGGATGAGTGCAATGCGCGCGAAGTCTTTGAGGAGACGGGCATCAGGCTTAACTCTGCACATTTTCACGGCGTGATTCACTTCGTGTCCGACACCTGGGAAGATGAGGATATGTACCTCTATTCCTCAGACGACTTTGATTGTGACAGTAGCGTATGTTCATGCGATGAAGGGGACCTTCAGTGGGTTCCTGAAAAAAAGCTCTTGTCCCTTCCCATGTGGGAGGGAGACAGAGCCTTTTTGCAAAAAGTATTCGACGGATGTGATCACATTTCCATGACACTGCGCTATGAGGGGGAGCGCTGCGTACAGATCACAGAAGAATGAATCATTTAGGCAGATAGAGTTTCATAAGAATCCGCTCGGCTGCGCGGTCCGGAAGGAAGCGCAGCAGCACCATGAGAAGCTTGTAATCAAGTCCGATCGCGGTGCGCACGGGCGGATGTTTTTTAGTGGCCAGCCGAAGCGCAGCGCGCGCGACGGATTTGGGCGGTTTGCCGTGCTGCTCGTCATGGGCCATTTTATCGACACTGGCTTTGAGTGTTTTTCTGTACGGAGAAGAAGCGCTGACGTGTAAAGATTCCCGCGCATCAGTAAATCCGGTCCGGGTATCACCCGGCTCCAACAGGCAGGCCTGTACGCCAAAGGGCTTCATCTCCATCCTGAGCGAGGCGACATAGGCTTCGAGTGCAAACTTGCTCGACGAGTAATGGCTCTGCATCGGAATCGGAACTCTGCCGGCAATGGAGCTGACAACCAGGATCAGGCCGTGCTTTTGCTTGCGCATGACTGGCAGGAGCTCGCGGCAGACATTTAACACGCCGAAATAATTGACATCCATCTGCTTCTGGATCAGGTCGGCAGGCATCTCCTCGATAGGTCCGGCAACACCCATTCCCGCGGCAAGAACCGCGATGTCAAACGGACCGGTCTGCCAGATCACATCTTCAACGGCAGCGCGGTCAGTGACATCCATCTGGAGAAGCTTGATGCTTCCGCCGCCCGCATAGGTGCGCGCAGACTCCTTACAGTGGCGTGAGACACCGGTTACTTCACAGCCGCGCTTGGCAAAGGCGAGCGCGCAGGCCCGGCCGATCCCGCTGGATGCGCCGGAGACAAAAACACGTGTGCCGTATTTGTTGGATTTTAAATAATGTCTCACGGCAGCGCTGATCCCCAGTTTTTTCAAATCTATTTTCTTCTTAGACATAATGATCCCTCATTTTAACGTTTTTTTCAGTATAGCATAACTGCATCAAAAGGGCTGACTTTTTATTGTACCGGCCGCGTCCGCAAGGTATAATTTTAACCATGAAGGAGCAAAGTACATACAAAGAAATACTAAACCTCGGTGTCCCTTCGTTTCTTGAAACATTGTTCACGACGTTTGCTTCCATCATCGACTCAAAGATGGTAGCGGCACTGGGCGTTAACGCTATATCGGCAGTGTCGGTCACCAATCAGCCGCGGCTGTTTGCGTTCAGCCTTTTCTTTGCCGTCAATACGGTGACATCGAGTCTCGTTGCCAGGTATTACGGCAAAAACGACCGGGACGGAGCCAACCGGGTGTTTGATCATGTTTTTAAGATCGTTGCGGTGCTCAGTGTGATGCTTGGACTTCTTCTGGCTGTGCTGGGAATTGTCGATGATGTTCATGCTCGCGGGGATCATTTCCTTCAAGATGCTTCCGGCTGACCGGAGCAAACGGTATTTTTCAAAAGACGGCAAGGGCGGCATCAGCTGCAAGTTTGCCGGTGCCATCAGCATGGCGCTTCTCTTTGCACTGGTCGAGTCATTTCTGGCCGGTACATCCAACCACTCTTTTATCTGGGTGTATAAATGGTGGGGTGTGCTGCCGGTCTTTGTCACGACTTATATCCCGTTCTTCCTGGCAGCCAATTATGTACCGGATATGGAACCGGCCAGGCGCAAGCGCTTTTTGATTGCGGAGTGGGTGCTTGTCGCACTGCTGCTTGTCATTCTCATCCCGGCAGGAGTGATCTGACAACGGTTTTTATCTTTGAAATCGATGAGATCCAGATAAGAAACGATGTTTATCACTGAGCTGATTGTATATTTTCAGCTTTTTGAGCTGGATATTCAATATTGATCTGCAAAGTTAGTTAACATCGATGT
>CADBOU010000020.1 GCA_902796355.1 uncultured Lachnospiraceae bacterium | reverse complement strand
CAGCGCTTCGCCGCTTATACCAGCTGTGAGTTTTTAAAATTCTTAACGGAGAAAATACTGCCGGAAGATCTATAGATATGATGAGAGCCGCGGGAGTTCCTCCCGCGGCTCTTTTTTATTTTTTCTTATTATAAAATGTATCTTCCAGCGGCAGCGTTGTCCGAAGCACCCCGTCCCGGGCATAGTAGGCGCCGGCGATTGCGGGCGCACCGGGGATACTGGTGATTTCTCCAATCCCCTTTGACCCATACGCTGTCTCCAGCAGTTCATTTTTCTCCACATGAATGGCGTGAATATCAGCTATATCGGTAGCACGCAGCAGCCCAAGCGTCCCGTATTTTGCCTTCGGTACACAATTTTCAAGCGGCCACTTCTCGGTCAGCGCATAACCCATGCTCATGAGTACGCCTCCCTCAATCTGACCTGACATCGACAGCGGATTGGTCACTCTGCCCGCGTCAAAGGCGGCATAGATGTCTGTGACACGCCCATCCGGATCAAGTACCGCAACATTGGTCGCATATCCATAGGCGATATGGCTCTTCGGATGCGGCTTATCTGAGCCGAGCTTATCTGTCGGCTCATAGTACTCATAATAAAACTCCATGCCGTTCATCTTATCCAGATTGTCTTTGTTGACTCTTTCATCAACCATCGCCGCTTTCATCTTGATCGCTGCACATCTGACCGCCTCGCCTGTCACCAGCGTTTGTCTGGAGCCTGATGTTGTCCCGGAATCGGGTGAGTTCTCCGTGCTGGCAATGCCGATTCTGATCTTGGATATCGGCAGATTAGTCATCTGCGCCACTTCCTGGCAAAAGACTGTCTGACATCCCTGACCGATATCTGACGCCGCGATATAGATATAGACAACACCGTCCTCGATGACAAGCTTTGCTCTGCCTTTATCGGGCAGGCCGACGCCGACACCGGCGTTCTTCATCGAACAGGCAATGCCCACGCTGTCCGCCGGCGCCTCATCAAAATACGGCTTCACCGCCATGAGCGTCTCTTTGAGTGCTGTCGAGATATCCGCAATCTGGCCGTTGGGCAGCTCTTTTCCGGGCTCGACAGCATTTCTGAACCGGATTTCCCACGGGCTGATCCCGACTTTTTTGGCCAGCACATTTAACAGCGATTCAAACGCAAACTGACTCTGGCATACGCCGAATCCTCTGAAAGCACCTGCAGGCGGATTGTTGGTGTAATACCCAAATCCGCGGATGTCCGTGTTTTGATATGTATAAGGTCCTACGCTGTGCGTGCACGCGCGCTCCAGCACCGGCCCGCACAGGCTCGCATAAGCTCCTGTATCAAAATTGATCTCACAGTCAAGGCCGGTCAGAATGCCGTTCTCATCACAGCCGATGGTAAATGTCCCTTCCATCGCGTGGCGCTTCGGATGGACGCGCAGGGATTCATTGCGGCTGAACTTAACCTTGACGGGTCTGTGGTATTTCATCGCGGCGAGGGCCGAGATGTGCTGCGTTGTCACATCTTCTTTGCCCCCAAATCCACCGCCGATAAGCAGGTTTTCAACGACTACTTTCTCAGGCGTCTCGTCCCAGCCAAACATATGTGCCACTTCACGTCTGGTATCAAAAGCTCCCTGGTCTGTTGAAAGGATCTTCACGCCGTCTTTGTACGGATATGACACCGCACATTCCGGCTCGAGGAAGGCATGTTCGGTAAATGGTGTGCTGAAATGCGCAGATGCTGTATAGGCAGCCTCTGCGAGTGCCTTTGCCGCATCCCCCCTGACCACATGCTTTTTCTGGCACAGATTGCCGCCTTTATGGACAGCGGGGGCGCCCTCGGCCCTAGCCTCGTAAATGTTGCGCACAGGCTCAAGCACCTCGTATTCGATCTCGATCTCCTGCTTCGCTCTTTCAAGAATATAAGGGGATTCAGCGACAACAAGACAGATGGCGTCCCCGATCATCCTGGTTGTATCGCCCTCGGCGATCATGACATCCCAGTCAAACTGGATGTGTCCTACTTTATTACAGGGAACATCTGCTGCCGTCAGCACGCCCAGTACACCGGGAAGCGACTGGGCCTTCTCCTTGTGTATCTTCTTGACAACCGCCCGGGGATAATCTGATCTGACGGCCGATGCATATGCCATCGGCGGCATATCTGCCTCGACGATCGTGCAGGCATTACAGCCGTGCTCTCCATCCCGGTACACGTCGGCTCCGACATGGATCTTGCCGCTCTTTAAGCCCTCATCGATTGCTTCCCGGCTCCATCCGGCCTGCTCTATGATGCGCTCCGGATGATCTTCCGGGATGAAGTATTCCGGTCCTATGTCGTCCGGGTACTTCCCGTAGCCAAGCACTTTTTTCCTGACATCGATGCGGAAGACATTCTGGCCGACACCGTATCTGGTCATATGCCCGGTATTGTGATAATCGGCTATCCCCGATACAAGCGCCGGGTCGTACTTTGTTCCTGATTGGGAGATGTATTCATATTCCCCTTCTTCATCTTCATGTGCAAACTGACTGACGAATTTAACCTCTTCATCTCCGCGCAGCACAGCGGCTGCTCTGGTAATGCCGGCGATGATCTTTTTGTATCCGGTGCAACGGCAGATGTTTCCTTTGATCGCTTTCTTAATATCCTCTGTTGTCGGATTCGGATTCTTATCTATGAGCACCTTGGCAGATAAAACCATACCGGGGATACAAAAACCGCACTGAACTGATCCGCATGACCCAAATGCAAAGACAAAGGCTTCTTTTTCTTTAAGTGACAGACCTTCTACCGTGAGAATGCTTTTGCCTTCAGCGCGCGCCGTCGTGAGCACGCATGAGCGCATCGCCTTTCCGTCGACGATGACGGTACAGGTGCCGCAGGCCCCCTCGGAGCAGCCATCTTTTACAGAATACAGTTTCAGATCATCTCGCAGATATCTGAGAAGCGGCTTATCTTCTTCAGTTGTTCTGGTGATTCCATTTACAGTGAATGTGTACGACATAGCAGAATTCTCCTATATGTACAGTATATCAAAGGCAAAATGAAAGCAGAAGTATTTTTGTTGAAATAAAACTTTTTTGGCTTTAGGCCCTTGCACACGCGCCGGTTCCCGGCAAACAGGACAAACTCTCTCTTCACAAGAAAAGAAGCCCCTGCAAAGCAGGAGCTTCTTTTCTTGTACGGAGAAGGAGGGATTTGAACCCTCGCGCCGGTCTCCCGACCTACACCCTTAGCAGGGGCGCCTCTTCAGCCTCTTG
>CADBOU010000019.1 GCA_902796355.1 uncultured Lachnospiraceae bacterium | reverse complement strand
TTTATCCCTTTTCTTTGAGTTTTACCGAGCAAATCTGTTAGATCACTTTTTTACTCGGCTTTTGTCAAAGAATCTGCTCCTTCCCGAGCCTGGTTTTACCGAGTAAAGTCATGGAATTCGTCTAATTGCTCGGTTTTTGACAGTGAAAATGCCCCAAACTCACTTTGTTTTACCGAGCAAATCCGATAAATCACTCCATGTGCCCGGTTTTTGTCCTGAAAAGATCCCGCCTACTCCAAAGGCAGGTTCGGGATTGCGTTCAAATCCGAACCGTGGCGTACGCCGGCCATAAACTCATAGTAGCCCGCTGCACCGATCATCGCCGCGTTGTCTGTGCAGTAAATCGGGGAAGGTTTATAAAATGTCAGCCCCTGCTCAGCGCAGGCCTTCTCCATCGCAGTGCGCAGAGCGCTGTTCGAGGCAACGCCACCGGCCAGCGTGACTGTTGAAATCTGTTCCAGACAGCCGGCCGCTTCCATCGTATGTTCAACCAGCACATCGACTACCGCTTTCTGAAAGCTGGCAGCCAGATTGGCACGGTCGTATTCCTGTCCGGTCATACGGCATTGGTTCAGATAATTGAGAACGGCAGACTTAAGGCCTGAAAATGAGAAATCAAGCGGTGCTTCATCGACATGCGCCTTTGGAAAATCGATCGCATGCGGATCTCCCTCTCTGGCCAGCCTGTCAATCTGTACCCCGCCCGGATATGGAAGCCCGATCGCGCGGGCTACTTTGTCAAAGGCTTCGCCTGCGGCATCATCCCGCGTGCGCGCGAGCACCTCATATTGTGTATAATCAGCGACATGCACCAGATGCGTGTGGCCGCCCGAGACGACCAGACACAGATACGGCGGTTCCAGTTCAGGATGCTCAATATAGTTAGCACAGATATGCCCCTTGATATGGTGCACGCCGACAAGCGGTTTCTTTTTGGCCGATGCGATGGCTTTTGCCTCTGAGACTCCAACGAGCAGCGGGCCAACAAGCCCGGGGCCGTATGTCACGGCAATCGCATCGATCTCATCAAGCGTCATATGCGCTTCATTAAGTGCTTCACGCACAACCTGATTGATCTTCTCGATATGGCTGCGCGAAGCAATCTCAGGGACGACACCACCGTACACCTTGTGGATGTCAATCTGAGAAAAAATCACATTGGAACGCACATCACGCCCATCAATCACGACAGCGGCCGAGGTCTCATCGCATGAACTCTCAATGGCCAGAATGACTGTGTTGTTATCATTAATGATGTTTGACAATGAGGTATATCTCCTATTTGGATACGCCCATGATTCATGCACGGACGCTTATAATCTTATTTTTCCGGAAAATCCAACTCTACCGACTTGCGGTCCTTTCCGCATTTTGTACGCGGAAAGATCTTGCGCACCTCATCCAGAAACTGCTCCGGATGATTGAGGGACGGGCTGTAATGCGTCAGCCACAATTCTGCGACGTCTGCGGCTTTGGCAAGCTTGGCTGCCTCATACATGGTCATGTGTTTAAACTCTTTGGCCTTCTTAAGCTTGTCCGGCTCCCCGTACATACCCTCGCAGATAAACAAATCGGCGCCCGCTGCATTCTTTGCAATCAGATCGGTTGGCCTGGTATCTGTCGAATATGTCACTTTCAGGCCCCGTCTGTCCGGACCGAGCACCATATCCGGTGTCCAGACCTGACCGTCCGTTTCCACTGTCTCCCCGCGTTGCAGAATCCCCCAGTATCGCTGAGGAATCTCCTGAGCCTGTGCCCGCTCGACGTCAAATTTACCGATGCGCGGCACCCGCAGGCTATATCCGTAACAGGGCACATTGTGCTTGACTTTAAAGGCGTCAATCTGATACTCTCCCATGTTAAATGTCTGTTGCGTGCCCTCGATCTCCACAAAACGGATCTCAAACGGCAGATCCTGAGCAATGATCCGCAGGGCGTTCACCACTCTGGCAAGCCCTTTCGGTCCGATCATCGTAAGCGGCTCCGTCCTGTCGCTGTTACCCATCGTGAGCAGAAGGCCCGGAAGGCCGCTGATATGATCTCCGTGAAAATGGGTGATGCAAATCACATCGATCGGCTTAAAGCTCCAGCCCTTCTCTTTGATTGCGATCTGTGTTCCCTCGCCGCAGTCAATCAGAATGCTCGTACCATTGAGCCGCATCATCAGTGACGTCAGCCATCGGTATGGAAGCGGCATCATGCCGCCGCATCCGAGCAAACAAACATCTAACATAGTAAAAAACTCCTATTTGAACCGGCGCAGCATCTTGACTGCGTCATCTGTTGGATTCCTGTAATAATCTCTGACAATATGATTGACCCGAAAGCCTGCCTTCCGGTAAAACTCTCCGGCCGCATCATTCTCCGCGCGCACTTCCAGCATCACCTGCGGAATCTGCTGATTGTGTATGAACGCAAACACGCGCTCAATCATGCGGGTCGCAATCCGTTCGCGCCGCCTTCCCCTGTCAACGGCAATGTGCATTAATTCTGAGCCATCCTCGTCAAAATACAGCACAGCGTAGCCAAGGATCTCTCTGCTTGAGCCAAGCGTCTCTTCACACACCCAGATCCGCGCAAAAGGATGGCGCATAGACTGCTCGAAATCCGCAGCAGACCATCTGTCATATTCCTGAGCGGAAATGGCAGCCATCGCCTTTACATCACCTGCATCAGCCAGACGAACCCTTTTTGTTCCGGGAACAGCCTCCTGATTCCCTGCATGTCCGCTGTCTGATATACCGTGAAGATTACGCCCCGTCACGCCTGCTTCCTCTTCATACGCTCTCTCTCCGCCTGTGTCATCCGATAGTAACGTGGTTTAAAATCATCAGAAGATATAACCTGACCCTGTCCGGCAAGCTTCAATGCCAGCGCACCGACGGCCGCCGCACGCTGGCGGCTGTGATGGACAGGTGCTTTATGAACTGTTATGGCCTTTGCGTCAGGCTGTGCGCCTGCTGCCAAATCAGCCAGACAGCTCTCCAGCTCTTTTGCATAGGCATCGGCTCCGTCACCGGTTATGAGTATGGCATGAGCAGAATGTATCTCATCTTGTTGGTTAGAGCGCTGGCAAAGCACAGTGCGGATCTGTTCAGCCAGTTCGCTGACTGAAAGGACCGTTGTCTCCTGCACTATCTCCAGTCCGTCTGCACTCCACCAGTACAGCCCCGTGTAAACCGTCTCATGGCGGGCATCAATCATCGGGCAGATCAGCGCTTCAGACGGACCTGCCTCATAGGCCAGCGCATCGATCGTCGATACACCGATCAGCGGCTTATCAGCTGCCAGGCCCAACCCCTTTGCAAGCGCTGCCCCGATCCGAAGGCCGGTAAATGAACCGGGCCCTTCCGCCAGTGCGATAGCATCAAGCGCTTCGTACTGCTGCCCGGCATTTTCCATGACTGCCTCAATCATGGGAAGAAGCGTCTGAGAATGCGTTTTTTTATTGTTGACACTCATTTCGCAGAGGACTTTTTCCTCAGTCAACAACGCTGCCGAGGCAGTCATACCGGATGAATCAATCGCTAAAATCAACATAGTTATTATCCTTTAGTACACGTAATCGTGCGGTGATCAAATTCATCAGCCCGATCACGCTCAATGCGGATCCATACAGCGTCCTCAGGGAGAATCTCTTCGATCATACGACCCCATTCGATCAGGCAGACGCCGCCGGAGTGAAACATCTCTTCCGCGCCGACCTCCTCCATCTCATCCACATCACCAATCCGGTAGACATCCATATGAAACAGAGGTAACCGTCCCCCGTCATATTGTTTGACGATGGTAAACGTCGGACTTGTCACCGGCTCTTTAATCCCGAGGCCTGCTGCAAATCCTTTGGCAAAAACTGTCTTGCCCGCTCCCAGATCGCCCTCAAGCACATACACCTGATCAGGCTTAGCCTGCGAGCCGAACGCCGTTCCGAGATCATAGGTCTCTTTCTCTCCGGAAGTCTCAAAGCTGCTTTGTTCCAGGTTTAAATCTGTGGAAATGTCATGCATGAGGCATCCTCCGCTTTACAGCGATCTCCATCTTACTCTCTTTTTATTGACGATATGACGGTCAATCAGCCCCTTGACATCCTTCTCGCGATCGCCCAGCGGGCGCTTTGGAACAATCATGGCACGCGTCTTATCCAGATAGAGCAAAATATCATACTTTGTCTCACGCACTTTGAAAATACGGCGCCATTTAACGAAGAAGGCATCGTCACCGACATTGGACTTGACGCCGTCGATTAAGAAAGTATAGCGGATCGGCAATGCCATCTTATCGTGTGCACGCCATTTGGCCTGAAACATGATAAAGATAGGATATCCGGTCAACACGACAAGTGCGAATAATAACAGGGTATACCAGTTGATCGCATTCATTGCGTTTCTGCCTATCACAAGAATCACCACACAGAGGATTCCGATCAGGACCGAGAAAAGGCCCATTGAATTTGTGTATGCATTGTACAGCAGGAAACTGCGGTATTCCTTTTCGTTTGGTGTACCGTCAAAGACAAGATCTGTCTTCTCCGCCTGCTCCTGAATCTCCTTGATTCTGGCCTCTCTTTTGCTTACCGGTTTGCTCTCAGGTTCGCTCTGTGCGGCCTGCTCATTTACTTCCGTGCTTTGAATGTCTTCCATGAGTTTTTCTCCTTATTTCAGATTTAAACATAGCATTTTTATTATATCGTTTTGACAAATGTTATGCAATGATACGGCACTGATTTCATTAATTCCCCCTCCCGTGGTATACTTATCTGTAAGATCGAAAAGGAGCACTGTCTATGATTGTCATTCGTATCATTTTCATTCTGTTATTTATGGCCGTGGCGGCCTACATCATATCGCTGATGCCGCGCAGCAGCCGGCGCCGTGATATGCAGCACTATAAAGGCCTTGCCTTTGCCCACCGGGGCCTGCATACACGCACCATCCCGGAGAACAGTATGCCTGCCTTTAAAGCAGCTGTTGACCGCAATATCCCGATTGAACTGGATATCCACCTGACAAAGGATAAAAAGATCGTCGTCTTTCACGATGATAATCTGCGCCGGATGTGCTCTCTCGATTGTGCCCCTGAAGAGATCACCTGGCTGCAAATGAAAAAACTGACCCTCGGAAACAGCAGCGAACACATTCCGCTGTTTAAAGATGTTTTACAGATGGTGGACGGCCGTGTCCCGATTCTGGTTGAGATCAAGCTTCCAAACCGTGACACTGACCTGTGCAGGCGTGCCCATCATCTGCTGCAGACATATCATGGTCCGTATATGGTTCAGTCATTTAACTCCTATGCCCTCAAGTGGTTCAGGGACAACGCTCCGACAGTTCTGCGTGGACAGCTTTCCTATGATCTGCACAACAAAAAGGATCTCTATCCTAAGACAGTCTATCTGGGTCTGCGCTTTTTGATCTGTAACGCGCTCAGCCGACCGGATTTTATCTCATACCGTTTTTTCAACCGCAAAAACATCAGTCTCTCTATCGTCCACTATATCTTCCGCTGCCCCGTGGCGCTGTGGACCATTCGCAATCAGGGTGATTACAACGAGGGGCGCCGGCATTTTGACATGATGATCTTCGAGGGATTTATCCCGAAGGAAGCCCGACAGATCAAGGCGACAGGCAACCGGAAATGGCTCTGATACGTAAGGATACAAATGTATCCGTCCATCCGACGGATGATATTAATCGCCTGAACGCCGCCTCAGATGCACTTTTGTCCTGGTATGCCGTACACAAACGAGCACTTCCCTGGCGCGACCCCATCGATCCCTACCATACCTGGATCTCGGAAATCATGCTGCAGCAGACACGGATCGATGTTGTTATTGGCTATTATCACCGTTTTCTGACACTCTTTCCCAATATCAAAGCATTGGCAGATGCACCCGAGGATGCGCTTTTAAAGGCGTGGGAAGGCCTCGGCTACTATAGCCGTGTGCGCAATATCGCAAAGGCAGCCCGCATGATCACAGATGACTATGCAGGTCTCTTCCCGCGCACAAAAAAAGAGCTGATGAAACTTCCTGGGATTGGTGACTATACAGCAGCTGCGATTGCCTCTATTGTCTTTGGAGAACCCGTTCCGTCCGTTGACGGCAATGTGCTGCGTGTCTGCGCACGTATATTGAATGATGACCGTGACGTACTTCTGGGAGCGACCAGAAAAGATGTGACAGCTCTGCTTGATCAGGTGATTCCGCATGAGACACCGGGTGATTTTAACCAGGCATTCATGGAGCTTGGAGAGACTGTTTGTCTTCCTGAAAAAAGTGCCGACTGTGCCCGCTGCCCTGTCAATCATCTATGTCTGTCATATGCTCATGGAACGGTCTGCGATCTTCCCGTCCGCAACATCCGCACAAAAAAGACAACTGAAAAACTGACGGTCTTTTTAATCACGGCACCGGATGGATTGATTGCTATTGGAAAGCGCCCTGATACCGGGCTTCTCGCCGGGCTGTATGAGTTTCCGAACACATCAGGACACCTGACAAAAAAAGAAGCCGAAAGCTGGCTGTCTTCCTGTGGATACAGTCTGGTAAAGCTGTCAGCTCTCCCTGCCAGGGAACACATCTTCACGCATAAAAAATGGCTGATGAAAGCTTACCGCGTACAGATTAATGCGCCCGAAAAAATGGACGAACCTTATCAGTTCGTCCATCCGTCTCTCCTTGATACTGATTATTCGATACCCGGAGCCTTTTCAAAATTCAAGCCGTTTATCTGACCGCCCTAAAATGTCATGATCACGGTTCCCTTGATCGATCCTTTCGGGAACACGCCTTCATTGTCCGCACCATCGCGGTTTTCATTGAGCACAAACACTTCGGCATTGCCAACGGTGTAAGGGAAGTCTATCGTATTGCCCATCGTCTTGACATAATCATCTGCGGCAACTTTATCATCGACAAACAGTCTTCTGTCAAAGCGGTCATAATCAACCGTGGTCCCCTCCTTGGCCGCGACATAGCGCACGCGCTTCTGGCCATCCTCATCGAGGATGACGATCAGATCACCGACATCCGGATCTTTGGCCATGCGGTTAAAGAGCACATAGGACCCCTGTGAAATCTTATCCTCCATGCCGCTATCCTGCACCTTCATAATGCCAAAGAATACCTGCGTCAAGAGAAATGCGGCCAGTGCCAGCAGTGCTAAGACGACAAGCGTAATGATGAGCCCCTTATGACTCTTCTTTTCCTTTGGCAGTTCAGCCTTGGCCTGTGCCGGTTCAGACTGTCCGGCATTGATAACCGTTTCCTGCTGCACAGGAACTGGTTCAGCCGCTGCAGATGCAATCGCCGCTTTAGCCCTCTCCTGCGCCGTCATCGGTGCTGCGGGAGCCGGCTGTACTTCTGTCGGCACGTAATCAGCTTCCGCGGGCACAGCTGCAGCCTCCGGCATGACCGGTTCAGGCATCACCGGTTCTGACACTGCCGGTTCAGGAACCTCAGCGGAAACTGCTGCAGCGTCCGGCATATCTGCGCCGGCCTCCGCCAGGTTTGCCCTCATCTGAGCAACCTGCTTCATCAATTCTTCTTTGGAAATGTTTGCACCACTCATATCAAAGTCTCCTCCCCAGTTAGTTCGGATGATTTACCCCAATACAACCTTTACAAACTTCTTCTTCCCCCGCTTTAACACCTTACCGTCTGCATTAAACGTATCACGTGAGAGCATCGTCTTCGGATCAGTGACCTTCTCTCCGTCAAATGTCACGCCGCCTTGCTGTACATTGCGCCTGGCCTCTGCATTGGACGGAGCAAGCTCCGCCTTCACAAGCAGTGTCAGAATACCGATCTGATCATCAGAAAAATCATCATCCGTCAGTGTCACGGTCGGCATGTCAGCTGCATTTCCGGCAGAGAACAGGGCACGCGCGCCCTCCTGTGCCTTCTGTGCCTCCTCTTCACCGTGAACCATGGCTGTCAGCTCAAAAGCGAGTTTTTCTTTTGCGGAATTAATCTGGCTGCCTTCGAGCTTCTCAAGCTCTGCGATCTCATCGAGCGGCAGGAATGTCAGCATGCGCAGACACTTGGCCACATCCGCATCATCGACATTGCGCCAATACTGATAGAAATCAAATGGACTTGTCTTGTTCGGATCAAGCCAGACAGCGCCGGAGGATGTCTTACCCATCTTCTTGCCCTCTGAGTTGAGCAGCAGATTGATAGTCATGGCATAGACATTTTCTCCCAGCTTGCGGCGCACAAGCTCCGTCCCGGCCAGCATATTGCTCCACTGGTCATCACCGCCGAACTGCATATTGCAGCCGTAATTCTGATACAGATAATAGAAGTCATACGCCTGCAGGATCATATAGTTGAACTCCAGGAAGGTCAGTCCTTTTTCCATACGCTGCTTATAACACTCAGCAGCCAGCATACGGTTGACAGAAAAATGCGGCGCAATATCGCGCAGCAGCTCAATATAGTTGAGCTCTCTCAGCCAGTCACCGTTGTTGACCAGGATAGCCTTGTCATCTGAAAAATCGATAAACTGGCTGATCTGCTTTCTGAAGCAGTCAATATTGTGCTGGATCGTCTCATCCGTCATCATCTGACGCAGATCAGAGCGGCCGGACGGATCGCCGATGACGCCTGTGCCGCCGCCCATCAGCGCGATCGGGCGGTTGCCTGCCATCTGCATGCGCTTCATCAGACAAAGTGCCATAAAATGTCCGACATGCAGACTGTCCGCCGTCGGGTCAAATCCGATATAAAACGTCGCCTTGCCCTGATTGACAAGATCACGGATCTCTTTCTCATCAGTTACCTGAGCAATCAGCCCTCTTTCAACTAACTCTTCATAGATCTGCAATTGAATATCCTCCTTATTTCTACAACGTTTTGTTGTAATAATTTATTATATCATGCCAGCGCCGGATAATCGATCCCGATTAAAAAAAGTCCCTGCGGCGGCGCTGTCGCGCCTGCCTTGCGCCTGTCCTTTGCTTCCATAATCTCCTTCACCTGCTCTGGTCCGTAAAAGCCGCGGCCGACTCTGATGAGTGTCCCGACCATAATGCGGACCATATTGTAGAGGAATCCTGTTCCTTCCACGTGGAAGGTGATCAAATCCCCTTCTTTTCTGATGTCAAAGGCTGTCACCTCGCGCACCGTCCCTCTGGCGTTGGTCCGGGGGCAGCAAAAGGATGCAAAGTCATGCTCTCCGACAAAAAGTGAAGCCGCCTTCCTCATCTGATCCAGATCAAGTTTGTAGGTCACATACCAGTGTGTGCGCCGCTCAGTCGGAATCTCATCGGGCGTATTAAGGACATAGTACTCATAAGTCTTCAGTCCGTCATAGCGCGGATTAAAACTGTCCGGCACCTCGCGCGATGAGCGCACCCGAATGTCATCCGGAAGATGTGTGTTGAGCGCCCTGGCAAAAACTTCCGTCGGAACAGTGCTCTCGGTATCAAATGTGACAACATTGCCGAGTGCATGCACACCGGCATCCGTCCGGCTGGCACCCCACACCGGGATCTCCTCTCCTGTCACCTTGCGCACGGCCTTTGTCAGAACTTCCTCGATGCTCAGGCCGTTCTTCTGGATCTGCCATCCGCAGTAATCTGTGCCGTCGTAGGCGATTGTCAGCATTATCCGGCGGTGCATATCAAAACACCCAGAAATGCAGCGGCAGCCACTTGCCTCCGCAGAATGAGAGCACCATATACACGATCATCACAGCATAGGCAATATAGTCACGTTTCTGATAATGGAGCGGTTTCATGCGCGTGCGCCCCTCTCCACCGTGGTAACACCTGGCTTCCATGGCAAGCGCCAAGTCATTGGCGCGCCTGAATGCCGAGACAAAAAGCGGCACCAGAATCGGGATCATCCCCTTGACCCGGTGGAAGATATTGCCGTTTTCAAAGTCAGCTCCGCGGGCCAGCTGAGCCTTCATGATCTTGTCTGTCTCTTCGAGCAGAATCGGTATAAAGCGCAGTGCAATACTCATCATCATCGCAATCTCGTGCACTGGAACATGAATCTTCTTAAGCGGCCCTAAAAGGGACTCCAGACCGTCTGTCAGCTGCGTCGGCGTCGTTGTCAGAGTCATCAGCGAAGAGCCGATGATCAGGTAGATGAGACGCACCGCCAGGTAGACAGTCGCCGAAAGACCCGCCTCTGTGATTGTAAAGCGCCCGATTTTCACCAGAACATCGCCGCCTTTGAGCATAAAGAGGTTGAGCATCGCCGTCACAACGAGCAGAATCACAATCGCCTTCAATCCGCGCATCACAAAGCGAAACGGCACTTTTGACGTCTTGATGACAACAAAAAGCCAGAGCGTCGCCAACAGGTAGGTCATCACGCTGCGGGTCAAAAAGAGTGAGATGAGAAACAGCAGGGTGCACACGAGTTTCACCCGCGGATCCAGCCTGTGGATCACACTCTTTGCTTTATAGTATTGTCCGATCGTTATATCCCGAATCATGTAAAATGATGAATCCTTCTATCTCATCTCTGCATCACTGCAGAGCCTCGCTGATCTTCTCTACTGCCTCCTTGACGGTGATCACTGTCTCATCGCCGACCGGAAGGCCGTTCTTCTTAAGCTCCTGCATCAAAAAAGTCACCTGCGGCACAAACAAGCCAATCTCGTTCATCTGCTCCGTCCGGGAAAAGATCTCCTTCGGCGTACCGTCCATAATCAGTTTTCCCTTATTCATGACCAGAAGCCGGTCGACAAAACGGGCGACATCTTCCATGCTGTGTGAAACCAGAATGACCGTCATGCCGGTCCGGTCGTGGATCTGTCTGATCTGCTCCAGAAACTCTTCTCTGCCCTCCGGGTCAAGTCCTGCGGCCGGTTCGTCCAGAATCAGCACCTGCGGGTGCATCGCGAGAACACCTGCGATCGCCACACGCCTCTTCTGCCCGCCGGACAGATCAAACGGAGACTTCTCATAGAGCTTTTCTCCGACGCCGACAAGACCCAGCGCCTCTCTGGCGCGCGCACGCGCATCTTCCTCGGACAGTCCCTGATTTTTCGGACCGTAGCAGACATCTGCCAGCACCGTCGTCTCAAAGAGCTGGTATTCCGGATACTGGAAGACCAGGCCCACCTCAAAGCGCAGGGTTTGCAGTTTGTACCCCTGTGTATAAATCGACTTACCGCCGTAGAGGATATCTCCCTTTGTCGCCTTGAGCAGCCCGTTTAAGTGCTGAATCAGCGTCGATTTGCCGGATCCCGTCTGTCCGATCAGACCGACGATCTCACCCTGCTCCACCTTAAAGGAAATATCCTCAATCGTGGTGTCTTCCGGGTGATCCGGGTCGTAACTGTATGATACATTTTTAAGTTCTATTGATGACATAAAGCCTGTACAAGCTCCTCAGTTGTAAGGATGTTCCTGTTAAGCGGAACACCTTTTTTGATCAGTTCGTCGACAACCTGCACCACCTGAGGCGGCTGCAGCCCGTATTTCTTTATCGTCTCTGTATCTGAAAAGATCTCCACCGGCGTGCCGGTCATAACCACATGGCCGGAGTCCATCACATAGATATAATCAGCTTCCACAGCCTCTTCCATGTAATGTGTGATCAGAACGACCGATAAATGCTCCGCCAGCAGATCCTTGATTGCTTTCATCACCTCGCGCCGGCCGCCCGGATCAAGCATCGCTGTCGGTTCATCCATGATGACACATTTGGGCTCCATTGCAAGTATGCCGGCAATTGACAGACGCTGTTTCTGGCCTCCCGAAAGGGCATTGGGCGATTCGTATCGGAAGGGTTCCATCCCCATACGCTTTAAACATTTGTTGACGCGCACCCAGATCTCTTCCGTCGGAACCCCCATGTTTTCAGGTCCAAATCCGACATCCTCCTCGACAACCGTACCGACAATCTGATTGTCAGGGTTTTGGAAGACCATGCCCGCACTCTGGCGGATATCCCAGAGATCATCCTGATTCTTCGTATCTTTTCCGTCCACCCACACGGTGCCGGATGTCGGAAGCAGAAGTGCATTCATCTGTTTGGCAAGCGTCGACTTGCCTGACCCGTTGCGCCCCAAAATAGCCACAAACTTGCCATGCTCTATATCGACACTGATATCATCAAGAGCGCGGACCACTCCGTCCGCGTTCCCCTCCGAGTCAAATGTCTCGTAATCATATGTCAATGACTTCGCGTGAATCAATGAATCTCTCCCTTTTTTGTAAATCAGACTAACTAATATATCTTAGCATACCAAGAGCCTGTTGTCACTGCTCGTTACAGTGTTCCGAAATCAATCAGCCCTTCAAGTCCCCGGGCAAAGATTAACATTCCGATGGCAAAGATCAGGAAACCGACGGAACCTAACAGCAGCAGCCACTCTTTTTTGAAGCGAACCTGAGGACCGCCCTTATCTTTCCTCAACCCTCTCCTGAAAAGATTATTCCCGATATAGATGAAGAGAGGTGACAGTGAACATGCACACAGCATGACGCCCAGCATACCGGATGGAATCTCTGCCGCAGCACTGGCAGCCTGCTGTGTCTGCTCAGGCACTCCCGGAAGACTAAAGACAAAAAAAGTCGCGAAGACCGAACTGGCGTTGTTGACAAAATGGATGATCATAGAGTAGGTCATATTGTCACTCTTATACGTCATATAAGCCAGCAGAATGCCCAGGATCGTCACCGTCGGGATCTTGACAAGGCTCAGATGAGCAGCACCGAAAATCACGGCATTGACCAGGATGATGAGTGCCGGAATGCGCAGCTTATAAGAGGAGTGCATCACAGTGCCCCGAAAGAACATTTCTTCGCAGAGGGCCGGTGTCAGGGCAATGATAAGAAGCGCCATCCACATCGGCATTGACCGCATCATCTGTGTGACTCCGTCATTTTCCACGGCAAGCTTCGGGAACAGATAGATCATCAGTTCTGCAAGAAACATGCCGATGACCAGCGTACCGCGCCACATCAGATATGATCCAACGATTGAAAGCAGGCGCAGGCGCTTAAACGGAAAAACTGTCCTCGGCTTGACGTGCGCAATCAAAACGACCGCCACAGCAATCAGCAGGAAAAGCACTTCCCCGATCGTACTGGTGTAGATCGGATTGATATGAGTGAAAAAGTTATGGTATTCGAGCCACATCACTCCGGCAAACAATGCCAGCGCCAATAGCCCGTGATACCACTTAAGCTGTTTTTTCATGTTTATCTGACCTCTATCTGTCCGAGCACTTCTCCGATCGGATCGGTAATGACAAGCGTCGCATCGACCGATCGTGCGGTGTCGGATTTGTTGATGACAACGAGGTTCTTCCCTCTGAAATAATTGATATACGAAGCCGCCGGATAGACCACCAGCGATGTCCCGCCGATGATCAGAGTGTCCGCCTCTGAGATGGCTTTGATGGACGCATTGATCACACCCATGTCCAGGCCTTCCTCATACAGTACGACATCCGGCTTGATCAGCCCGCCGCAATCCTCGCACCGTGGAACACCGTCTGCATCATTGACATATTCCACCGGATAAAACTTACCGCACTTCGTACAGTAATTGCGATGGATGCTGCCGTGCAGCTCGAGCACATTTTTGCTGCCGGCCGCCTGGTGCAGGCCATCGATGTTCTGTGTGATGACCGCCTTGAGTTTTCCCGCTTTTTCCAACTCGGCAAGTTTTAAATGCGCCGGGTTTGGCTGCGCCTCCAGATTGATCATCTTATCGCGGTAAAACTCATAGAACTCTTCTGTCTTAGCCTTAAAGAAACTGTGCGATACGATTCTCTCGGGAGGATATTTGTATTTCTGATTGTACAGGCCGTCCTGACTGCGAAAATCCGGAATTCCGCTCTCTGTCGAAACACCGGCACCTCCAAAAAAGACAATATTAGATGATTCATCAATCATCTTCTGTAACTGCTCTATCTGCGTCATAGCCTGCG
>CADBOU010000018.1 GCA_902796355.1 uncultured Lachnospiraceae bacterium | reverse complement strand
TTGCAAACGGTATCGCGAAAGCATCAGGCGGTAATGTTTACATAACTGTTGCGATTATCCTGTGGGTATCAGCGATTTGCAGTGCGTTTGTCGACAATATTCCGTTTGCTGCGACGATGGTGCCGGTCATTGAAAGCCTCTCGGCAACGCTGGGAATTCCTCTTTCAACGCTGGCATGGACACTGTCTGTCGGAACGGATATCGGAGGCAATGCGACACCGATCGGAGCCAGTGCAAATGTTGTCGGTGTTTCTATCGCGGCCAAGAACGGCCATTTGATTTCCTGGGGCAAGTATTGCCGTTATGCAGTACCGGCAACCGTTATAGCCGTCACAACAGGGATGGCCATGATTTACCTGATTCATTGTTAGTGGGGAGGTGTGCTATGGCAGCAAAGCAAAAGCAGTTAATCATTTCAATCAGCCGTGAATACGGAGCAGGAGGTCATCTGATTGCTCAGCTTCTGGCAGAGAAGTTTAATCTGGAGCTCGTTGATGCACAGTCAATCGCCAGACATTTTGCCGATGAACACAATTTTGATTATGACGAGGTGATCAAATACAGCGGCAAACCGTTCAACAAGATTCTTCACAGAACAATTCAGGGTCATACCAATACCATTGAAGAGAATTTATCCCGGATGCAGTTTGATTATCTGCGTGAAAAAGCAGACAGGGGAGAATCGTTCGTAATCGTTGGGCGTTGCTCGGAGACAGTGCTCAAGGATTATGAAGGAATGGTGGCCTTCTTTATCCTGGCTGACGAGGAAGATAAGATCAAACGCGTCATGGAGCGCGAGGGGCTTGATAAGTATGAGGCTGAAAGCAGAGCCCGCGCCGGTACATGGAATCACAAGGCATATCATAATTATTACTGTAAAGGAAAATGGGGAGATTCCAGGCTCTATGATATGTGCATCAATTCCAGCCGATTTGGCCCGGAAAAGACGGCAGAGATTCTGGAGCATTATATTCGGAAAATGATGGAAGAGTAACAGGTCAAAAGTCAGTGCGAAAAGGCACTGGCTTTTTTGACAAACAGTACCTAAAATTGTACAATTACTTAAACAATTCGATCTCTTAGGAAATGAGAATATTATAACAGACAGATTTTATAAAAAAGGAGGAATCAATGGGCCGGATCATCGGAGAGGGAATTACATTTGATGACGTTTTACTTGTGCCTGGGTATTCTAAAGTCGTACCTAATCAGGTGGATGTATCAACACTATTGACGCAGCAGATTAAACTGAACATTCCGATGATGAGTGCCGGGATGGACACAGTTACCGAGCACAGAATGGCCATTGCAATGGCTCGTCAGGGCGGAATTGGTATCGTACATAAGAACATGTCCATGGAACAACAGGCCGAAGAAGTCGATATGGTCAAGCGTTCTGAAAACGGAGTCATCACGGATCCCTTTTCACTGACAGCAGAGCACACACTGGCGGACGCTGATGAACTCATGCATAAGTATCGCATATCCGGGGTCCCGATTACAGAAGGGAAAAAGCTGGTTGGCATCATTACAAACCGAGACATGAAGTTTGTCGATGACATGACCATGAGAATAAAAGATCGGATGACGTGCGCTGATCAGCTGATCACAGCAAAAGAAGGGATTACACTTGAGGAGGCCAAAAAAATACTGGCTGAAGCGCGGAAAGAAAAGCTTCCGATCGTTGATGATAACGGCAATCTTAAAGGATTGATAACGATCAAGGATATCGAAAAGCAGATTAAGTATCCGAATTCTGCCAAAGATGATCAGGGAAGGCTTTTATGCGGAGCAGCTGTCGGGATTACAGCCAACTGTCTTGAACGCGTCGAGAAGCTGGTTCAGGCACACGTTGATGTGGTAGTCCTTGACTCTGCACATGGGCATTCAGAAAATGTTGTCCGTGCTGTGCATATGATTAAAGATGCTTTTCCGGATTTACAGCTTGTCGCCGGCAATGTGGCGACGGCAGAGGCTACGAAGCTGCTGATTGAAGCCGGAGTGGATGCGGTCAAAGTCGGTATCGGTCCGGGCTCTATCTGTACAACCAGAATTGTAGCCGGTATCGGTGTTCCGCAGATCACCGCCGTGATGGACTGTGCAGAAGCAGCAAAAGGAAGCGGTGTGCCGATCATAGCAGACGGCGGTATCAAGTATTCAGGAGATATGACTAAGGCTCTGGCGGCAGGTGCAAATGTCTGTATGATGGGCAGTATTTTTGCCGGCTGTGATGAAAGTCCGGGCGAATTCGAGCTTTACCAGGGGCGCAAATATAAAGTGTACCGGGGGATGGGGTCGCTGGCCGCAATGGAAAACGGCAGCAAAGACCGGTATTTCCAAGAAAACGCTAAGAAACTGGTGCCGGAAGGTGTTGAAGGACGTGTCGCATACAAAGGAATGCTTGAAGATGAAGTGTTCCAGATGGTGGGCGGTATTCGTGCCGGTATGGGTTATTGCGGGGCGGATTCCATCAAAAAGCTGCATGAGATTGCGCAATTCATTAAGATCTCAGCAGCTTCTCTGAAAGAGAGCCATCCACACGATATTCATATTACAAAAGAATCGCCCAACTACAGCTGGGAGGCGTAGTGACAAAGAGAAGAGAGAGAAAAATAAAAAGGAATCTAAGAAAATCCCGGGAACAGAGCCGGCTCCACAGGGGGTGGAGACAGCATCTGGCCGGGATTCTCCTTGTTGCAGTTATCATTTTCCTGATCGTCTTATTCTTTATGATAAGATGCAGCAGAGGCACTGGAAAAGCAGAGCGCGGAAGTATGAAAATCGAGTCTGTCAAACCAGATTTCGATGTTCAGCTTCTGAGCATCAATGAATACTCAAGACCCGGGATTGAGGTGGACTCGATTGAAGGGATCGTGATCCACTATACGGCCAATCCCGGTGCAAGTGCACAGGATAACCGCAACTATTTTGAAAACCTGGCTAAGAATCATAAGACGAAAGCAAGCAGTAATTTTATTGTCGGTCTGGACGGAGAGATTATACAGTGTATCCCCACCTGGGAGATCGCGTATGCTTCGAACGAACGCAATGGAGATACCGTATCGATTGAGGTCTGTCATCCGGATGAAACCGGATACTTTAACGATGCGACATACCGCTCACTCGTTCAGCTGACGGCCTGGCTTTGTAATAAATACGGGTTAAAGGCAGATCAGGTTATCCGTCACTATGATGTGACCGGCAAGAACTGCCCCAAGTATTTTGTTGAGCACGAGGATGCCTGGGATAATTTTTTGAAAGATGTTGCCTATGCAATCAAACACAAAGGGTAATTAGAGGACAGGAAGTATGTTTAAGAAGCTGTATCCCGATAAATGGGTTGAGAGCACCTACCAGATTGATTTTCGTAACCTGTATGAGCAAGGGTACCGCGGCATCATTTTTGATATTGATAACACGCTGGTACCGCACGGAGCCCCGGCTGATGAGAGAGCAGTTCGTCTGTTTGATACGCTTCGCGATATCGGCATGGACAGCGTGCTGCTTTCCAATAATGACCGTGCACGGGTTGACTTGTTTAACAGAGATATCGGCACAAAGATTCTGTGTAAAGCCAATAAACCGTCTGCCAAAGGATACAGACGGGCCATGGAGATGATGGGAACAGATACAAAAACGACGATCGTCATCGGAGATCAGCTTCTGACGGATATGTGGGGCGCATCGAATGCCGGGCTCTACAAAGTGCTGGTCAATCCGATTCACCCTAAAGAGGAGATACAGATTGTTCTCAAACGGAGATTGGAAAAAATAATCCTTTTCTTTTACAAACGACGTTTAAAAAAGACAGAAGCTTTATCAAAAAGAACCAAAGCCTGATCAGGCTTTGGTCTTTTTTTGAGATGCATTGACGTATACCCTCCCGGGGTATATAATCAAAACCAAGAGATACCCGCAGGGGGTATTTGGAGGATGCTGAGATGAACAAAGATTATACAGAAATATATGATGAATCTGCAGTATGTCCAGCCTGCAGCAGCAGAAAGAAAAAGAGATCGCCTGAAGAGCAGAAAGCGCTGATTAAGCGTCTCAGACTGGCGGAGGGACAGATCAGGGGAATTCAGAAAATGGTCGAGAATGATGCATACTGTCCCGACATCCTGATTCAGGTTTCCGCAGTGACCAGTGCTTTAAACAGCTTTAACAAAGAACTGCTCGCATGTCATATCCGTAGTTGTGTCGCGGAGGACATCAGGGCTGGCAGAGATGAAGCGATTGCTGAACTGGTAAAAGTAACACAGAAATTGATGAAGTGAGGATAGATAGAAGTGCAACAGTATGTAGTGTCAGGTATGAGCTGTGCTGCCTGTCAGGCAAGAGTGGAAAAAGCAGTCTCAAAAGTACCCGGAGTAGAATCAGTATCTGTCAGTCTATTGACAAATTCTATGGGCGTGGAGGGCCGTGTTCCGTCACAGGATATTATCCGGGCTGTTGAAGAAGCAGGATACGGTGCAAAAGAGAAAGGCACGCAGACGGTACAGGGCTCAAGCTCGTATATGGATGAGCTGGCTGCACAGGAAGATGCCCTAAAAGACAGAGAGACACCCAAGCTGAAAAGAAGGCTGATTCTCTCTGCTGCATTTCTTATTGTTCTCATGTATATCTCCATGGGCCATCACATGTGGGGATGGCCCCTTCCGTCATATTTTACGCACAACCATCTTGGCCTGGCCATCACACAGATGCTCCTGGCAGTGATTGTGATGATCATTAACCGGAAGTTTTTCACAAGCGGTTTTTCTTCTCTTATACACGGGGCGCCTAATATGGATACGCTGGTGGCGCTGGGGTCTTCCGTTTCTTTCGGATGGAGTGTGTTTGTGATCTATGAGATGTGCGGTATGATCACACGCGGATCGGATAATATGGCGCTGATGGATCTGTATCATAATCAGCTCTATTTTGAATCTGCGGCCATGATCCCGGCATTGATCACAATCGGTAAAATGCTGGAAGCCATGTCCAAGGGCAGAACGACCAGCGCCTTAAAGAGCCTGATGAGACTGGCTCCAAAGACAGCGGTTCTGCTCAAAGAAGGAAAAGAGACTGAGGTACCAGTCGATGAGGTGATGACAGGTGATGTGTTTATCGTGCGGCCGGGTGAGCATATACCGGTTGACGGTGAGGTGATGGAGGGGGCATCTGCAGTTGATGAATCCGCGTTGACGGGAGAATCAATCCCGGTCGATAAGCAGGAAGGAGATCTGGTCAGTGCTGCTACAGTGAACCGGTCCGGGTTTATCACATGCCGAGCCACACGTGTCGGGAAAGATACAACGCTGGCACAGATCATCCACATGGTTTCAGATGCAGCTGCGACGAAAGCGCCGATTGCGCGGATCGCTGATCAAGTATCAGGTATTTTCGTGCCGGCTGTGATCGGTATTGCCATACTGGTAACCGCTGGCTGGCTGATCGCCGGTCAGACACTCAGTTTTGCGCTGGCTCGCGGCATCTCGGTGCTCGTCATTTCCTGCCCTTGCGCATTGGGGCTTGCGACACCTGTTGCCATTATGGTTGGCAATGGTATGGGCGCCAGAAACGGCATTTTATTTAAGACCAGCGAGGCACTGGAGAATGCGGGCAGAACACAAATCATTGTCCTGGACAAGACGGGAACGATCACAGCCGGAAAACCAGTCGTAACGGATGTGTTTCCTGCGGAAGGGTACACAGATCAGGCGCTGCTGCAAAAGGCGTATGCTCTGGAGGAAAAAAGTGAGCATCCGCTGGCGCGCGCTATCGTGGAAGAGGCACTGAAGCATGATTTGACAAAAAAGCCTGCAACAGAGTTCAAAGTGCTTCCCGGAAATGGCTTAAAGGCCAGGGTTGACGGCAAAACACTTCATGGCGGAAGCGGCTGCTATATCCGCACATTGACTTGTGTGCCCGATGAGATAGCCGATAAAGAGAAATTGGTTGCGGCACAGGGAAAGACGCCTCTTTTCTTTGAAGAAGATAAAAGGTTGATCGGGATGATTGCTGTCGCAGATACAATCAAAGAGGACTCGCAGGAAGCTGTCAGGCAGTTCAAGAAAATGGGACTCCACGTTGTGATGCTGACTGGAGACAACAAGCGCACAGCGCAGACAATCGGCGAGGCAGTCGGCGTTGACGAGTGGGTTTCTGATGTGCTTCCCGATGGCAAGGAGGCTGTGGTCCGCAGTTTGCAGAAGCATGGGAAGGTGGCTATGGTTGGAGACGGCATCAATGATGCACCGGCGCTGACACGTGCAGACACAGGTATTGCCATAGGAGCAGGAACAGATGTGGCAGTAGATTCAGCTGACGTGGTTTTGATGAACAGTACGCTGAGTGACGCAGCCGCTGCTGTCCGTCTCAGTCGTGCAACACTGCGCAATATACATGAAAACTTATTCTGGGCATTCTTTTATAATGTGATATGCATTCCGCTGGCAGCAGGGCTTTTCGCCTGGAAGATGAACCCGATGATTGGCGCTGCAGCCATGAGCTTGTCCAGTTTTACTGTCTGCATGAATGCATTAAGACTGAATCTCTTTAAGGTGCACAATGATGAACATGACAGGCCCTTAAGAAACCATATTGCTGTCAAGCATCTCATTGATCATACGGATGGACAATCTGTCAGTCATAGTCATGATAAAAAGGAGGAAGAGTTAATGACAAAGACAATGAAAATCGAAGGAATGATGTGTGAACACTGTGAGGCGCGTGTCAAAAAAGTGTTGGAGGCTCTTGACGGAGTTACGGCAGCTGAAGTTTCTCATGAACAAGATCAGGCTGTTGTGACACTTTCACAGGAAGTAGAAGATGCTGTATTAAAAAAAGCGGTGGAAGATCAGGACTATCAGGTTGTGAGCATCTCCTAAAACAGATTTCGGACAAAACCGGCACGCAAAAAGACGGCGTGCCGGTTGCTTTTTACCGTCAACTCGTCTATTATAGACAAAAGATATAAATGAATGGGAAAACTTGTTTTTTTATAGATAGAGAGGAGATTGTTATGCCATTAGTAACTACGACTGAAATGTTTAAGAAAGCGTACGAAGGCGGGTATGCTGTCGGTGCGTTCAACGTTAATAATATGGAGATCGTGCAGGGCATTACCGAGGCTTGTCAGGAGACCCGTTCACCTGTTATTCTGCAGGTTTCCAAAGGTGCCAGAGCATATGCTAATCACACCTATCTTGTCAAACTTGTAGAGGCTGCGATTATTGAGAATCCTGACATTCCGATCGCACTTCATCTGGACCACGGCCCTGATTTCGAGACATGCAAGGCTTGTATTGACGGCGGCTTCTCATCGGTCATGATCGATGGATCTTCACTTCCGTTCGATGAGAATGTTGAACTGTCTAAGAAGGTTGTTGAGTATGCACATGCACATGGCGTTGTCGTGGAAGCAGAGCTGGGAACACTTGCCGGCATCGAAGATGATGTCAAAGTAGAAGCTGGAGAAGCTTCCTATACCAAACCGGAAGAAGTCGAAGAGTTTGTTTCACGTACAGGCTGTGATTCTCTTGCGATTGCCATTGGCACAAGCCACGGCGCTTACAAGTTTAAACCCGGAACCAATCCGCAGCTGCGCTTTGATGTTCTGGAAGAAGTTTCCAGGAGACTTCCGGGATTTCCGATCGTCCTCCACGGATCATCTTCTGTGCCGCAGGAATTTGTTGAAAAGATCAATAAGTACGGCGGCAATATGCCGGGAGCCATCGGCGTTCCGGAAGATCAGCTGAGAAAGGCAGCTTCTCTGTCTGTATGCAAGATCAAT
Organism: uncultured Lachnospiraceae bacterium; assembly: GCA_902796355.1. Classification (GTDB taxonomy): domain Bacteria; phylum Bacillota; class Clostridia; order Lachnospirales; family Lachnospiraceae; genus RUG842. The sequence continues at coordinate 6,145 of CADBOU010000018.1, read as the reverse complement.
ATTGACTCTGATATTCGTCTTGCTATCACAGCAACGATCCGTGAATATTTTGCGGAACATCCGGATCATTTTGATCCGCGCCAGTATCTGAAACCTGCCCGTGCAGCCGTTAAAGAGATGGTTAAGCATAAGATCATCGATGTGCTCGGTTCGGACAACAAAATCTGATTAAACACTTCCGGTTGATTGACATAAAACAACGGGCAGGCTTTACGTTTTAATACTTGACGTAAAGTCTGCCTGATGATAAAATATACAAAGTGCATGTTTAGAAACTGATGCGCTGAGTTCTAATTGTCAATTGATGGAGGTAGCAGGATGAAAGGCACAGTGAAATGGTTCAATAACCAGAAGGGTTATGGCTTCATCTCCGATGAAGATGGAAATGACGTCTTTGTTCATTATTCTGGAATTGATTCTGAAGGCTTCAAATCTCTGGATGAAGGACAGGAAGTTGAGTTTGACGTCACAGAGGGAGCCAAGGGACCGCAGGCTGTCAACGTGAAAAAGCTTTAAATAACAGCTTTTCTGCGTAAAAAGATTTGACCGTTACAGACAATACATGAGCCTTTGAACAAGTGCTGTGTATTGTCTGTTTCTTATAGAGAGAAATACTATAAAAACAAGTGCTGGAGGTAAAACGTGAAGTGTATTGAGATCAAAACCAATCCGTCATACAATGTGTGGATTGGCCCCGCGCTGACAAGTCAGATTGGTAAATTGCTGTATTCTATTGCGAACGGACACAGAGTAGCAGTCATCAGTGACATGTATGTTGATCCGCTCTACGGAGAAGAAGTGATTGCATCGATCGAAGATTACGGTATCGAAGTGCAGTCGTTCCCAATCATGGTCGATGAAAAGACAAAGACACTCGACACGGTAGAAACGCTGCTCAGCAAACTGGCCAAGGAAAACTATTCCAAAGAGGATGTTCTGCTTGATGTCGGCGGCGGTATGATCTCTGATATCGCCGGTATGACAGCTGCGCTGTATCTGAGCGGAATCAAAGTCGTGCACATGCCTACAACACTTCTGGGCATGACGGATGCAGCAGTGGGAGGAAAAGCAGAGCTGAACATACCGGAAGGAAAAGGCATTGTCGGAACGGTCTATCAACCCGAGATGGTCATCGCTGATCTCGATGTGCTCTCTACGCTGCCCGAGCAGGAGATAAAGAGCGGTATCGGCGAGATTATCAAGTATGCTGTGATTGAGGATAATGGGTTATATGGCAAATTGATGAATCATGTCGGCCGTGCTGATATGGTTGAGCTGGAAAACATCATCGCAGATTCCGTGGAAATTAAAAACCGCATTGTGTCTGAGGATCCGACAGGCACAGGGTTAAGAGGCGTAGTCAGATTAGGCCATACGGCAGGACAGGCGATCGAAACTGCAACTGATTACGGCGTTCTGCATGGTGAGGCGGTAGGCCTGGGGATGCTGATCATGGCATACGGAACAGGGAACCGCAAGACGGGAGATAAGATTAAGAGACTTCTTGAGAGGTATGATATGCCTACCGCGATCGATTGGCCGGATCGTGAGATCATTGCTGCCGCGCTCTATAAGGGAACCGATGATCGGAAGTACGAAGGAACATATTCAATTGTAGTTCCTGAAAAAATTGGGCAATGTGTGCAAAAAAAAGTGTCAGCCCGCAGTCTGACACTGATTCTCAAAAAAGGTCTTGTGGCGATAGGACACAGCAAGAATCAATCATCTAAGCTGCGCTTGCTGCGGCCTTTCAGACGGGCACGGTCCTGATCGCGCATCCGCTCAATGACCAGGTCATAACCGTCGTTACCATAGTTTAATGTGCGGTTGACACGGCTGATGGTTGCTGTAGAGGCGTGCGTTTCCTTAGCAATCTCGGTATATGTTTTAGAGCGCCGCAGCATGACGGCCACTTCGAAACGCTGGCAAATAGATATCAGTTCATTGACAGTGCAGATATCCTCAAAAAAGCGACGGCATTCATCCTGATTTTCAAGAGAGAGAATGGCGTTGTATAGATTCTTCATGTTCTGGTTATCTAGTTGTTCAAACTTGCTCATCTTTATTCCTCGCATACCATCGTTTGCTTTAACACTGTGACACAATGATATTTTAGCACACAAAAGTGTTAAAATGCAATATTTAGCTTTATTCTTATGAGACAACAAACAGAAACAAATAAAATGGCAACAATGCCAATTCCTAAACTCCTGATCAGCATGGGCGCGCCAATGATGCTGTCCATGTTGACACAGGCGTTTTACAATGTAGTGGATACGTTCTTTGTATCCCATATTCCGGATACGGCAGCAGTTGCTCATATGGGAGACAAAGCGATCAATGCGCTGACGCTTGCATTTCCGATTCAGATGCTTATCACGTGTCTGGGCGTTGGTACCGGCGTAGGAACCGGTGCTGCGCTCGCCATGCATTTTGGAAGAAAGGACAGAGAAAAAGCCAACTTAACTGCCGGTAATGCCACTCTGATTACACTCTGTTATTTTATTGCTATTTTTCTTTTCGGTGTGTTCGGGGCAGATGCTTTTATACGAAGCCAGACCCAGGACCCTGTGATTGCAGAGTTGGGAGTTTCCTATTTAAGAATTATTGCGGTGCTTTCGTTTGGCTGCCTTGGTTTTATGAGCCTTGAGAAGAAAGTGCTTGCGATGGGACGCGCCAAGCTGGGCATGACAGGGCAGCTGCTTGGAGCCTTGACTAATATAGTGCTTGATCCGCTTCTTATTTACGGTGTTGGTCCGTTCCCGGTCATGGGGGTTGTCGGTGCCGCATACGCTACAGTCATTGGACAGTTTCTGTCTCTGATCATTACAGGTTTCTTTTATTACAGAGATACACATTTTATTGATCACGGAATCCGTTATCTTAAACCTGCGGCTTCGATTATAGGCCGTATTTATCAGGTTGGTCTGCCTGCAGTCATCATGCAGGCGCTTACTTCCGTGATGTCTTACGGCATGAACTTGATTCTTGTCGCGGTCTCTGAGTCGGCAGTCACAGCCTTCGGTCTTTATTTCAAGCTGCAGAGCTTTATCTTTATGCCGGCTTTCGGGATGTCGAACGGGATGGTGCCGACAGTCTCATACAATTATGGCAGTAAGAGCAGACAGCGAATTGCAGAATCCATCAAATACGGACTGATTTATATCGGTGCGATTATGCTGTTAGGAATGTTGTTAATTCAAGTATTTGCACCTGACATAGTGGGTATATTCAATCTGGCAAATGAGTCTAAACGGCTCAGTATTCTGGCGCTCAAAACGGCATCACTTGGATTTGTGTTCGCCGCTGTCGGAATCGTGCTCTCCGGTCTTTGCCAGGCGCTTGGAAACGGGACATATTCACTGATCGTTTCCTGCATCCGGCTGCTTATTGTCATCCTGCCGCTCGCATATATTCTTTCGCGGCAGGAAGGAGGGGTTAATCTTGTTTGGATGGCCTTCCCGATTGCTGATTTTGTTTCGATGCTTGCTGCGATCATGCTGGCAAGGCATCTGTATTATCAAAAAGTGAGCGGGTGGAGTCAATCCTTGATGAATGAACATTAGAAAGGACAGATGATTTGTCATCTTTATTATCAGAACTGAATGAACGGCAGAGGGAGGCGGCTTCCCATACTGAAGGACCGCTTTTGATACTGGCCGGCGCAGGATCCGGAAAAACAAGGGTGCTCACGTACCGCATGGCGTACCTGATTGGAGAAAAAGATGTGGCGCCATGGAATATTCTGGCTATTACTTTTACAAATAAAGCTGCCGGAGAGATGCGATCCCGCGTAGACAGGCTGATCGGTCCGGCAGCATCCGGAATCTGGGTCAGCACGTTTCATGCGATGTGTGTACGTATCCTGCGCAGAACGATTGACAGACTTGGGTTTGATCGTTCATTCGCTATATATGACACGGATGATCAGAGAACACTGATGCGCTCCATCATTAAGACGATGAATATTGATTCTAAGATGTTTAAAGAGCGCTCAGTTCTGGCGGAGATTTCATCTGCCAAAAACCAGATGATCGGTGTTAAAGAGTATGAGCGGGAGGCCTCTGATTATCGTGAAGAAGTGATTTCCCGTCTTTACAAGCAGTACCAGATGCAGCTTGAAGCGAACAATGCCCTTGATTTTGACGATCTGTTATTGATGACAATCCGCCTGTTTAACACCTGCCCGGATGTATTAGAAGAGTATCAGCAGCGCTTTCGATATATCATGGTTGATGAGTACCAGGACACAAACAGAGTACAGTTTGAACTGGTCAGAGCGTTAGCCGGGAAAAAAGGAAATCTTTGTGTTGTCGGAGATGATGATCAGTCGATTTATAAATTCCGAGGTGCTGATATACGCAATATCCTCAGCTTTGAGGAAAGCTTTCCCGGAGCGAAGGTTGTCAAGCTTGAACAGAACTACCGCTCTACAAGCGCCATTCTGGATGCTGCGAATGCTGTCATTAGAAATAATTCCGGCAGAAAGGATAAAACACTGTGGACGGATAATGGAGAGGGCGAACCGATTCAGCTTCACCAGTACGAGGACGGCAATGAAGAAGCGGTCAGTGTTGTTTCAGATATCCGGCAGCGGGTCGCAGAAGGAGCTTCCTACGATCAATTTGCCATTCTCTATCGGACCAATGCGCAGTCCCGGCTTTTTGAAGAGCAGCTTGTGCGCAGGGGAATACCGTACAAACTGGTCGGCGGTGTGAATTTCTATGCAAGGCGGGAAGTAAAAGATGTCCTCGCGTATTTGAAGACGATTGAATCAGGCCGGGATGAAATAGCCCTGAGGCGCATTATCAACGTTCCCAGACGAGGGATCGGCGATACGACAATCAACCGTATTGCAGAATATGCGCGTGACCATTCGATCGGGATGTTTGAAGCGATGGAACGCATCAGTGATATCAAGACAATCTCCCGGGGGAAAGCCAACGTTGACAGTTTTGTTCTTATGATCCAAAAACTGCGGGATCAGGCTGCCACCATGACACTACTTGAATTATATGACACTGTGCTGGAGGCAACGGGTTACAGAGATACATTTGATGATATGGATGATACAGAGGCTGAAGAAAGACTCGATAATCTCTCAGAGCTTCGCAGCAAACTGGCCGATTATATCATTGAGTGCGAAGAGGAGGAAAAGGTGCCGTCCCTCCCCGATTTCCTGCAGGATGTGGCACTGGTTACCGATCTGGATTTATTGGAGGAAGAAGCAGACTATGTCGTGCTGATGACACTCCATGGTGCAAAAGGCCTCGAATTTGAACAGGTGTACATGACCGGCATGGAGGACGGCATATTTCCGGGATTTATGAGCATTACTTCCGGCGATGAAGAGGAGCTGGAAGAAGAGAGACGGTTGTGTTATGTCGGTATCACACGGGCCAAAAGACGCCTCACTCTGACATGTGCCCGCAGAAGAATGCTGAGGGGAGAGACCAGAGCCTTCAGAATTTCCCGGTTTGTCGGTGAGATACCGTTATCGCTTTTGGAAGACAGAGGAGCGCTCCGGTATGAAAAACGCCAACATGAATCTAATTCATACGATCCGGGTGATATAACGATCAGACAGAGGGTGTCAATTGACGGAAAGCCAGTGCACCTGCAGCCGCTTAATAAGCCGAAACAGTTTTCTGTTCCTGCCGGCACAAAACCGGCATACAATATCGGTGACCGTGTGAAACACAGAAAGTTTGGAGAAGGTACAGTGACAGAGATGGTGAAAGGCGGCCGTGACTATGAAGTGACAGTTGACTTTGATACTGTTGGAGTCAAAAAGATGTTTGCTGCTTTTGCAAAACTGGAACCAATCTAATCATCCCTGTTTTTCAAATGGGAAAGCCATGCCGCAATCTCTGTTTCCTGTCCGTTTTCAGAGGGGAGATAGAAAGCTGCATCTTTTATGTCATCAGGCAGGTATTGTTGTCTGACGTAGTGCTCCGGATAATTGTGTGCATATTTGTAGGCGATTCCGCGCACAGCGGCTTCAGGATCATCCGGTCGTCCTGCATATCCATGGGAAGAAGCAGAGGCGGCAATGCGCGAGGTGGTGGCATCGCGCAGATGAACCGGGACAGCTCCGTCTGACTCCTGCACGGCGCGGTTTGCCGCAAAGATTGCTTCCACAACA
>CADBOU010000017.1 GCA_902796355.1 uncultured Lachnospiraceae bacterium | reverse complement strand
TCAAGACAGGTGATACATACCATATGGCGCAGTGGATCGCACTGATGTTTGCAGCCCTTGCCTTGGCAGCGGGGATGCTGATCAGAACATTAGATGAGCGCCGCGAAAGAGAGTAGTTAAGGGGCTTTGAGCTGAGGCAGATTCTGCAAGTGAGAAGAAAGTAACAAAAAAGACTGATCAGAGTTTTCTGATCAGTCTTTTTTGTATTCTAATCAGCATTGATCTTTATTATTTCCCAGAGGTCATTTGAGATCAATTTTACCTTTGCCGATCTATTGTGATTGATCTCATAAATGAAAGACAGATGAATCAAGATCAATGTCAGGCCGGTAAACAGGTAATTGTTGATTCCTTTTTAAGGAATAACAAGATTCAAGATCAATCAGGAAGATAAATACTTCTGAATCTTGATCTTAAAACGATAAATGGAGTTAAATTAGATCAATACGGGGAGATTTCACTTATGCTCTGATGATTCCAATGCCTCCACCATCTCCATCGGGGCACGGCGCTGCCCGCGCACCGTTTTTTTAATCCCATGGGCATTGAGCCAGGCGCGGCTGTAGCGGCCTTTCTGATACGATGTAAGGCGTTTTAAGTACATGATCTGTGTCACATGCTTTGGAGCGTGTTCTGCGCTGTACAGGCCGGCTGGCGGCGCGAGACTGGATTCTGTCACTTCACACTTCCACATCAGGGAAGCGACCGGTTCGGTTTGATAAATGTAGACAATATCACCTGGCTGTACATGGATGCGCTGGTGCCAGGTGAGCGTGTCGCTGCCGCTGGCACGAAAACCTGCAGCGACATCAAAGTATGCTGGATTGGATGGAATGATCCAATAATTCTTTTCTCGATCAGGTGAGTCGACAGCATCTTCCGGCCGGCGCGTGTATTCAAAGCTGTCCCGGATCAGCTCCATGACCCGCTCATCTTCCAGCGATTCATCGAGCGCGACAGTAGCCCACAGTTTTTTGTTCATATGATAGCAGGGGTAAATGCCCGGTTCCTGTAACAGATCTTCCAGTGTATCCGGATTGATTTTGATATTGATTGCTTCGACATACTCGCCATCTTCAGCGTATTCTGAGCGCGGATTGCTTTTTCCAAGAAGTGAAGTTTTACGGATGCTCATGAGAAGGCCAAAGATTTTCCGGGACTTCTGATGCCTGAAAGCTGCCGCGTCCGGGGCAGTAGAAAACGGAAAATCAGGGTCGACAGAGAATTCACGTGCAATGAAAGCGGCGATCCGGTTGGACTGTTCAGATACAAAGGGAACCTCATAAAAGCAGGCATTTGCAATGCGTTCGAGGAGATTTCTGTACTCATCCCGTGCTTCTCCGACATAAGATCCGGTGCTGGAGCCGATATTGATCAGGACATATTCTTCATCGGTTTCTGCATCAATAGCCTGGCAGCTTACACAGTTGTCTGTGGCCGGCGCAGGATCGACTGTCACAACAGCGATCAGTGCTTCATCCATAAAGGATTCGCGATAGATCAATTTGGACTGGCTGGGAGGCAATGATTTGTCTTCCGGTTCAAAGCCGTATTCAATCAATTTGTTGTAGATGGGCCGTTTCTTGCCGAAAATATCCTGTGCTATATTCATTTATGCGGCTTCTTTCCCAGTGGTATCTAATCCCTGCAGTATGATGGCAGCCAGAACAAGAATAATGCCGATGATCTTGAGCGGTTCATGACTTTCATGCCAGACGGCGATTCCGATCAGGGCGCCGACAAGCGGCTCGGAGGCGGCGAGAATGGCAGCGCGATTGGCCGGTATCTCCGAGATACCTGTTGTGAAAAACCAGTTTGCAAGCGCACTGCAGAGCGGGCCGAACAAAAGTGCGTAAGGGATCAGATGGTGATTGGTGCTCAGCACTTCAATGGTCTTTACAGGATGCCCGAAGGGCAGCATAAAAACAGTGCCGAAGATAAATGTATAAAGCGCTACGGTGAGGGGCTTCATCCGTTGTGTATTAAATCTTGTGACAATGGTAAACGTGCCATACGTGGCACCGGTCGCAATACCGGTACATAGAGCGATCAACGGAATATGTGTTCCATGGCCGATGAAGCCGGCGACAAAAATGCACCCTATGACAGTCATAACAAGAATCAGGTATTTACGTCTGTTCATCCGCTCTTTAAACAGGATGCGTGCGAGAATCATCACGAAGATCGGTGAGGTATACAGGAGCATTGCGGCGACAGAAGCGGCGCTGTGGATGATGGTCTGGAAGTAAAAAAAGTTAAACAGCACACCGCATAAAAGTGCATTGAACAGCAGAAGCCAGAGATCGCGCAGCGGGAATTTAAAGCTTGCACGATCTTTGATCAGGGCATAGATGACAAGCGCCAATGCAGCCATGAAGACGCGCACGAGAGAGATCTGCATGGAAGTCAGACCGCCATGTGAAAGCGGTGTCACAAAGAGGGAAACCATTCCCCAAAGTGCACCGCCTAAAAAAACATAGATCGAATTCTTAAATTGACTGGTCATTAAAAGCCCCGTTCAACAAACATACTGTAAATCGGTTCGTTCGTCTCAGATTCACGTCTGACGAGCCTGATGATAAAGATATACATGATCACAACAAAGGCAATAAAGACGATGGTGGAGGTTGTCGTTCCAAGCATCGCACAAGTGTCATAAAAGCCGTGCATCAGTACAGCCAGAATATAGCCGGTAATCAGATCAACCTTGCAGCGCTGGCGCTGCCCGCGGCTTGCCGCAATACGGGCACGTCCGTAAAAATATCCGAAGACAATGGCAAAGCCCAGATGGCCGGGGATCGAAAGAATGGCGCGCGGGAATGCGACAGACAGGCCGTAACTGAAGACATATTTGATGTTTTCAAAAGCCGCAAATCCGAGCGAGACATACGCCGAGTATACAATGCCGTCAAAGCGGTAATCAAAATTGGGTTCCCGCCATGTACGCCGGTACAGGAAGAAGAACTTGGCGCCTTCTTCAGCGACAGCCACGATACAGAAAGCCAGAATAATAATGTACTCACGGGATGTCGGCAGCACGCCGGAGTGCGAAAGAATTGTCTGCCCGATCATCTCAAGCACGATCGCGGCGAAGGCTGCGAGAACACCCTGCACAACGCAGGAGAGAAGCAGATCGTTGGGCTCTTTTTCAAATGAGTCAAGTTTGTAGATCTGACGCATCAGAAAAACAGCCGGAACAATTGCAGCCAGCACATAGATGGCAATCGTGATAAAAAACGGTGTCATGAGAATCATAAAGATACTCCCTTCTTCTTAAGCAGACGGATCTAGCCGGAAAGCCTGCACCGTGACGCGGGCAATCTTCCTGCCGGTCTCATCAAATACGTCGGATCCGCCAAAGACAATGCTGCGCCCTGCCTTGTCAATATAGCCGGTGGCTGTTAAAAAAGAACCTTTGCCCGCAGACAGGTACTCGACGCTGCACTGAATGGCAGTGGTATAAATCTCGTTTGCAAAAGCGGTGCAGGCAAATGCAAAATCGGCAATCGTAAAGATGGCGCCGCCCATCACACGCCCGCAGCTGTTATAGTGGCGCGGCTGCACATCAAGACGGACGGTGACACGTCCGTCATCATCGATCGACTCAATGACTGCACCGGTGGCCTCTGCTGCATAGAGGTCCTGATTCATTTGCTTTCTGACTGTTTCTAGTGAATTCATACTAATAGTATAGCAAAAAAAAATTCAGTCGGGTAGATTGAATAACAAAATCAAAAAAGTTTACTCAATGTTGGCAGGCCAACATCCTATATAAAAGAGACATGTTATATTGTGACTAAGGTAAAACCGTACCAACCTTTCTATATGGGAGCAGTCTTCTCATGCTTTTTATAAGCTGATGGAAGAAATACTTCACAACTCACACCTGCGGCGGCATGTCCACCCGTGTCGTCGTGATTTAAGGGGACCGAAATATCGGTCCCCTTTCTCATGCAGTAAATGATTGTGTCTGAAGCTGTTACCTCAGGATGACACGCGTAATTTCATCGATCGTTGATGCAAAACGGATGACTGCCCGGTTTTCCTCCGGGATAAAGCCCTCTTTTGTCATGTGATCAAACAGAGCATCCAGATGATCGTAATAACCGTTCAGGTTATAGATGACATAGGGCTTGTCAATGATGTCCAGCGAGACAGCCGAAATGATATCCGTGATTTCTTCCATCGTGCCGATGCCGCCGGGAAAGGCGATAAAGGCATCGCCCATCTCCATCATAGTCTGGCGGCGTTCAAACATGTCGTCAGTGACGATGAGCTTATCAATCCCTTCATGCTGCCGGCATTGATCGATGAAAAAGGACGGCTCCACGCCGGTGACATGACCGCCTGCCTCCAGGACAGCATCGGCGAGAATTCCCATCAGGCCGATCTTGCTTCCGCCGTAGACGAGATCGTTGCCGGTGCGGCCGATCCAGTTTCCAAGTTCTTTGATTTTATCTCGGTAGACAGGATCATTCCCGAAGGCAGATCCCAGATAAACAACAATATTCATGATATCTCCAAACAGTGAAACAGCAGTACTTGTAACACTGGTATTTTAACATGAAACAGAGAAACTGTGTATGCGTGTAACGACTGTTTTGTGCACCAAATAAAGGTGTTTGGAAAATGGAGGTTTTCTCTTGATTGACGGTATAAAAACAGGTATAATAAAACGGTTATCAAGCAAAGGAGATTCAAATGCAAAAACAAACTTTTAAAAAGGTTGTAACAGGTGTGCTCGCGGCAGTACTGTCTGTTTCTCTTTTGACAGGATGCGGCGGGATCAAGGCAGACCAGACCGTCATGAAAGTCGGAGATGAAGACGTATCGATGGGTCTGGCCAATTTCAGCGCCCGTTATCAGCAGGCCATGTATGAATCATATTACGGGATCAGCGAGGACTCCTGGAATCAGAATATTGACGAGAAGAGCACCTACGAGGATAACGTTAAAGATGAGATTATCAAGCTCCTGCAAAACATGATCCTCGAGAGACAGCATGCCGATGATTTTGACGCAGCTTTGACAGATGAAGAAAAAGAGGCGGCCAAGACGGCGGCTGAGGCATTTATGAAGGCCAATGATTCCAAAGCCGAAGAAGTGACAACAGCGTCAAAGGAGACTGTTCAGGAGTATCTTGAACTGATGACGATCCAGCACAAAGTGGAGGAGGCAATCAAAGCAACTGTCAAGAAAGAGGACATTACGGATAAAGAAGCGGCGCAAAAGAAGATGACGTATGTTTACTTTGCCGCTTCCACAACGGATGAAGCCGGTAATGTCACGATGCTTGAAGGCGATGAGAAAGAAGCGGTCAAGGAAAGCGCTGAGGAATTTGCGAAAGGTGCAGCCGAGGCTGAAGATTTCTCCGCTTACGCAGATGAGGCAGGCTACACCGCAGAGGAGGCGACCTTTGATGTCGCCGCAGAGACACCGGATCTGAAGCTGTGCCAGGCGGCTGACAAGCTTGAAGTCGGCGGCGTGACTGAGGCGGTTGAAGGTGAGACCGGCTATTATGTCGCTCAACTAACAAGCGATCTGGATCGTGCGGCAACCGATGCCAAAAAGACAGAGCTGTATACACAGAAACAGGAAGAAGCTGTGGAGGATCAGCTCAAAGCGTGGAAAAAAGATACAAAGATCAAGGTGTACAAAAACCGCTGGAAGAAGGTTGACTTTGTCAAGCAGGGCGTGACTTTTAAGCAGGAAGAGGCAGAGGAAGAAAGCACGTCCGGAAACTAAGACAGGTGAATACACGGCAGAGTTTCTGTCGTATTCAATATAAAAATAATACATTTTATTCTAGGAGGAAAAAATGAAACACATTAAAACACTCAATGAGAAAACGCTGAACATGTCTGTAAAGAAGGGTGGCTGCGGCGAGTGCCAGACATCCTGTCAGTCCGCATGCAAGACGAGTTGCACAGTCGGCAATCAGGAGTGCGAGAATAAAAAACATTGATTCATCAGTTTGTCAATAACGGACTCGACATTATTTTAGACGTCAACAGCGCAGCGGTTCATTTAGTCGACGAGACGACCGCTGCACTTGTGCGTGTTCTGACAGAGAAAAAAGCCAGTTATCAGGCAGATGAGATCGTTTCGCCTGAGGTTCTCAAGATGCTGAAAAAAGAGCTCGCTGACACAGATCCCAGTGAAATCGAGGAGATTGCTGCAGAGCTCGATGCACTGGTGAAGCAGGGCCGGCTGTTTTCACATGACCCGTATGAGGCGCTGGTGCCTAAAGTCATGCAGAATAAAACAGTCGTCAAAGCGCTGTGCCTGAATGTAGCGCACGACTGCAATCTTGCCTGTAAATACTGTTTTGCCAGTGAGGGTGAATACCACGGTGACCGCGGATTGATGAGTGCCGAGGTCGGCTGCAGGGCACTGGACTTCCTTGTCCGTGCATCAGGCGCCAGGCGCAATCTCGAGGTCGATTTCTTTGGCGGAGAGCCGCTGTTAGCGCTCGATGCGATCAAAGAGATTGTGGCATACGGAAGATCGCTGGAGCAGAAAACAGACAAGAAATTCCGCTTCACGATGACGACCAACGGCGTTCTGTTAAATAAAGACGTTGAAGACTTCGCCAATCGCGAGATGCATAACGTCGTCTTATCACTCGATGGGCGCAAAGAGATCAATGACTGGTCAAGACCTTTTAGAGGCGGTCAGGGCAGTTATGATTATATTGTGCCTAAGCTTCAGTCGATGGCACGCGCCAGAGAGGGCCGGCAGTATTATCTGCGCGGGACATTTACCAGACGCAATCTGGATTTTGTCGAGGATATTAAGCACTTCTATGAACTGGGCTTTCGTGAGATTTCCATGGAGCCGGTCGTGACTGATGATGAGCGGTTTATGATCCGCAAAGAGGATTTGCCGCAGATCAAGGCACAGTACGATGAGCTGGTGCGCTATATGCTGGAGAGGAAGAAGGCAGGGGATCCGTTTACGTTCTTCCATTTTATGATTGATCTGGAAGGCGGGCCGTGTGTCTACAAACGTATGAGCGGATGCGGAGCCGGCACTGAGTATCTGGCTGTCACGCCTTGGGGAGATCTGTATCCCTGTCATCAGTTCGTTGGGCAGGAGGCGTTTTTGATGGGCAATGTCGACGATGGGATTACCCGCCCGGATGTTGCCGATCAGTTCAGAAGCGTCAATCTCTATACAAAGGCAGACTGCAAGGACTGCTTTGCCAAGTTTTACTGCGGCGGCGGCTGTATGGCCAATGCTCACCAGGAGAGCGGTCAGCTTGACGGCAGTTATCCGATCGGCTGCGAGCTTGAAAGAAAGCGTGTAGAGTGTGCAATTGCATTAAAAGCATTTGGAAGCGAGGAGTAACTGGAAATGATCAAGAAGAGTAAAGCTGTTTTTTGTTTGGTTCTGACGGTTGTCATGATTGCCCTGATGGCATTTACAACCGGTCACGGATGGGGCAAAGGCACAAAGGGTTCTGCTAAAAACATCAAGCTGGGTCTGGATTTGGCCGGCGGTGTCAGCATCACCTATCAGACGAAGGATAAGAATCCTTCCAAGACAGACATGGCTGATACGATCTATAAGCTGCAAAAGCGTGTCGAGCAGTACTCGACAGAAGCTTCTGTCTACCAGGAGTCATCTAACCGGATTACGATCGAGATCCCCGGGGTGACAGATGCCAACAGAGTTCTGGAAGAACTCGGCAGTCCCGGAGAGCTGTATTTTATTGCAGAGACAGACAGTGACGGCAAAAAGAACTATGAGATCAATGCTGAGACCGGTGAATATGCGCTGGTCGATAAGACTGCTGCTGTAGGCGAGGAGGGAGAGACAGATCAGGCTGTCCTTCTTGAGAGACTGAAGGAAGAGGATGCCGCAATCGAAGAGGCAGGCGATGACACCAAGTGGACATCTATCGTTCTGACCGGTAAGGAAGTATCCAGCGCGAAGGCAGAGACAACTGAGGACGATATGAAAAACAAGCAGAATATCGTCTCTCTTAAGTTTAATAAAGAGGGTACAGAGGACTTCGCGACAGCTACAACCAGAGCGGCGTCAAACGGCGAGACGATCGGTATCTATTATGACGGCGAGTTTGTCAGCGTTCCGACTGTCAACGAGGCGATTACAGGCGGAAACGCTCAGATCTCCGGCGGCGACATGGATAAGGATATGCAGATAGCCAAGAATCTGGCTTCTTATATCCGTATCGGCGGCCTGTCACTGGCTCTTGAAGAGCTTCGTTCAAATGTGGTCGGCGCCCAGCTCGGTGAAAATGCGATCCGCACCAGTCTTCTGGCTGGCCTGATCGGTCTGATTCTCATCTTTATCCTGATGACGGTGGTTTACCGATTGCCGGGAATTGTCTCCAGTCTGGGCTTGATTTTCTATACCTTACTGGTTTTGGTCATTTTAAATGCATATGATATTACACTGACGCTTCCCGGTATCGCGGGTATCATCCTCGGTATCGGTATGGCAGTTGATGCGAACGTCATTATTTTCGCCCGTGTCAAAGAAGAGATTGCTGGCGGTGCCAAAGTGGACAACGCTTTGCGTTCCGGCTTTAAGAAGGCATTCTCGGCCATCCTTGACGGTAACGTCACAACACTGATAGCAGCCATTGTACTGTTTGTTCTGGGATCCGGTTCGGTTAAGGGATTTGCACAGACCCTCGGCATCGGCATCATCGTCTCGATGTTTACAGCACTCGTTGCTGTGCGCTGGATCATGTATTCTATTTACACATTCGGCGCTAAAGATAAAAAGTTCTACGGCGAAAAGAAGATGCGCGACCCGTATAATTTCATCGGAAATATGAAAAAATGGTTTGCGATCGCCGGTGTGGTCATTCTGGCCGGATTTATAGTGATGTTTGTCAATATCGCCAAAAAGAACAATGCGTTTAATTACAGCCTTGAGTTTATGGGCGGTACATCCACGACCGTTTCCTTTGACAAGGAGTATTCGCTTGAAGAGGTCGATGATCAGATCATCCCGGTTGTCGAGGAGATTACGGGCGATGCCAATGTGCAGGCTCAGAAAGTTAAAGAATCAAACGATGTGGTGATCAAGACCAGAACACTTTCACTCGATGAGCGCGAGCAGATGGAAGAGGCACTCGCACAGTTCGGATTTGATCAAGACAATGAGACACCGGTGACAACAGAAAATATCTCTTCGACGGTCAGCTCCGAGATGCGGCGTGATGCAGTTGTTGCACTGCTTGTAGCGATTGTCTGTATGCTGCTGTACATCTTCGTACGCTTCCGTGATATTCGGTTTGCATTCAGTTCAATTCTGGCTTTGGTGCACGATGTATTGATTGTCGTCTTGTTCTATGCGGTGTCCAGAATCTCGGTAGGCAATACCTTTATTGCTGCAGTTTTAACGATACTCGGTTATTCAATCAATGCTACGATTGTAATTTTCGACCGTATCCGTGAGGAGATGGGGATGAGCATCACCCGCGAGACACTGGCCACAACAGTCAATCAGGCCGTCACCAAGACACTCACCCGAAGCATTTATACATCGGTGACAACCTTTATCATGATTGCAGTACTGTACATCCTCGGTGTTTCCTCGATCAAAGAGTTTGCACTGCCGTTGATGGTCGGTATCATCGCCGGCGGCTTCTCATCCATCTTTATCTCAGGTTCGCTGTGGTATGTGATGAAAACGAGGTTAGGAAAGAACAAAGTTGCGCTCTAAAAAATGGATTGAAGTGCGCAAAGGCGCGGATTATGCGTCTGTTTGCAAACAATTTAACATCAGCCTTCCATTTGCCAGGCTGATGCGTAATCGCGATATCTGCGGTCAAACAGCCATAGAGAATTATCTCTATGGCAGTTTGTCTATGTTGGCTGACCCGTATTTGCTGCCCGATATCGATACAGCAGTCGATATTTTAACGGATGTGATCGGAGCCGGGGCACATATCCGCATTATCGGTGACTATGATGTCGACGGGATATGCGCGTCATTTATCCTGCTTCAGAGCCTTCGGAATCTGGGTGCAGAGGCAGATGTTGACATACCGGAGCGTAAGAGTGACGGATACGGGATCAATGTGCGTATGGTGCGCGAAGCGGCTGAAGAGGGCGTTGATCTGATACTGACCTGTGATAATGGTATTTCGGCACATGAAGCTGTGAGCGAGGCGGCCAGTCTGGGAATATCTGTGATCATCACAGATCACCACGAAGTGACAGACGGCGGCATTCCGGCAGCTGATGCTGTGATTGATCCAAAGAGGGAGGACAACCGGTATCCCCAGCGGGATATCTGCGGTGCTGTTGTCGCCTGGCAGGTGATGAGAGCCCTGTATGCGGCACTGGGTCTGGCTCAGAAAGAGCTTGAGGATCTGCTTCCTTTTGCCGCTCTGGCAACCGTGTGCGATGTTGTGCCGCTGATCCTGGATTCCAGGATCATTGTCAAAGAAGGAATCAAACGGATCCGGGCCATTGCCGGCTCAGAAGACGTTCCAGATCCCTACACGGGCTTAGTTGCACTGATCAACGCGTGCGGGATCGAACCGGAGAAGATAGCAGCCTACCATATGGGTTTTATACTTGGCCCCTGTATCAATGCCTGCGGGCGTCTGACATCGGCTAAGGATGCGCTTTCGCTTTTGTGCGAGCGGGATCCGGAGCGGGCTGCTAAGAAGGCCTCGATGATACGGGCTTTTAATGATCAGCGCAGACAGATGACTGAAGAAGGACTGACAAGCGCAGAATCCGAGGCTGTCCAGGCAAAAGAACGCGGAGATCATGTTTTTGTGCTCTACGCACCTGAATGTGATGAGACGGTAGCCGGTATCGTGGCAGGACGCATCCGTGAAAGCGAGTACAGGCCGACGATCGTTCTGACTAAAACGCAGGGAGGGCTGGTTAAAGGGTCCGGTCGTTCCGTTCCGGGATATGATCTTTTTGCTGCGCTTAATCATCAGGCAGGATTGTTTGAGAAATTCGGTGGTCACGAACAGGCGGCCGGTTTGACAATCCGGGAAGATCAGATCGATCAGCTGCGTGCCGTGCTCAATTCCCAGGAGGCTCCTGTTGAGGATGTGATGACAGAGAAGGTCATGCTCGATATGGTGCTTCCCTTTGCACAGTGCAGCGAGGAGTTGCTGGAGGAGATCGCGCTCCTGGAGCCTTGTGGT
>CADBOU010000016.1 GCA_902796355.1 uncultured Lachnospiraceae bacterium | reverse complement strand
TGCCCGTCGGGCATCTGGCTATCCGATCCGTTGCCTCCCGGCATCTGCCCTTGCGGAAGCTGCGGCATCTGACTGTTTTGGCCGCCGTTTGCCTGGAACTGCTCCATGCGCTCACCCTCACGCGCCGCATGGCTGTGATGGCCGACAACAGAAGCGATATTAAATCCGACAGAAGCTGCCAGCAGTACTGACAGGACGGCTATCGCGATATTCTTGCCCAGATTGCGCCTGTCCTTTTTCCTGGCCGCACATTCCTCCTGGATTTCGCCTTTGATTTCCTCAACGATTTCTTCCTTCACGATGGTTTCTTCCACTTTTTTGTTTTCTTCCATTTTAAAATACTCCGCCTTTCTACATTGATGTATCTATATAAAACAGCTTGTCTCCCCGCGCTGTATTGTTGTTATGTCAGCGCTCATGTCCTTTGACATGTCCTACTATAAAGGCCATTTGTGTCGGGTTTGTGATTGAAAATCAAACAAATTGTGTTCTAGGTATTGACTTGTAGTGAACATATGATAATATATTCATATGAGCGGAAAATCATATTTTCCCTTCAATACAGAAAGGAGATACCCGATATGCCCTATAGACATGACGACACTGAAGAATGCAAAGAATGCCATCTGATCGCGGATGTCTCGGAAAACGAATTGATCGACCTCGCCGAACTGTTTAAGATCTTCGGCGACTCAACCCGGATCAAGATCCTGTTTGACCTTTTCCATGGGGAAAAGAATGTCACGCAGATCTGTGAGGATCTGGAGATGAACCAGTCAGCTATCTCCCATCAGCTGAAAATCCTGCGCACATCAAAGCTGGTCAGCGCCAGGCGCGAGGGCAAGGCCATGATTTACGCACTGGCCGATGACCACGTCAGGATGATTATCGAGATGGGTAAAGAACATATTGAAGAATAAGTAAGGAGACGATCATGAAAAAGAAATTTAAATGCGAAATCGACTGTGCCAACTGTGCTGCGAAAGTGACTGATGCGATCAAGAAAATTGAGGGTGTCACAGATGCCAGCGTCAATTTCATGACCCAGAAATTTAAACTGGAAGCCGATGATGACCGGTTTGATGAAATTTTACAAGAGGCCATCAAGGTTGGCCGCAAAATTGAGCCCGATTTTTCTGTAGAGGTATAATAAGTAAACTAAATTATGTCTAAGAAATTAAAAAAAGAACTTTGTCAGATATTATCGGGATTAGTCATCTTCCTGATCCTGCTGATTACCGAGAAACTGCGCCTGTGCCCTGCCGTCTTTGAAAAAAAATGGCTGGCGCTTCTGCTCTATCTGGTTCCCTACCTGATCGCCGGCTTTGACGTCCTTAAAAAGGCAGTTCTGGGCATCATCCACGGGCAGATGCTCGATGAGTCCTTCCTCATGACAATCGCCTCCATCGGCGCTTTTGTCACCGGAGAAGCTGAAGAAGCCGCAGCTGTCATGCTCTTCTACCAGATCGGTGAGTGGTTTCAGCGCTACGCCGTCGGCCAGTCACGCAAATCGATTTCTGACCTGATGGATATTGCGCCGGACTATGCCAACTTAGAGCAGGAAGACGGTTCCATTGAAGAAATCGATCCGGATGAAGTTGAGATCGGCAACATTCTTGTGATCAGACCCGGTGAAAAAATTCCTGTCGACGGTATTGTACTGACAGGCGAAAGCCTGATCAACACGGCCGCCCTGACCGGTGAATCTCTTCCACGCTCAGCCGGAGCCGGCGATCAGATTATCTCCGGCTGCATCAACGGCGACGGTCTGCTGCGCATCCGGGCTGAAAAGGCCTATGAAGACTCGACTGTCGCGCGGATTCTCGAGCTGGTTGAAAACGCAACCGAAAAGAAATCCCATACAGAAAATTTCATCACGCGTTTTGCGCGCATCTACACGCCGGCTGTTGTCATCGCTGCACTGATGCTGGCTATTATTCCCTCCCTCATTACAGGGTCCTGGATGACCTGGATTTACCGTGCCTGCACGTTTCTTGTCATATCCTGCCCGTGCGCTCTGGTGATCTCGATCCCGCTGGCCTTTTTCGGCGGTATCGGTGCCTCCTCGAAAAACGGTGTACTCGTCAAAGGATCCAACTATCTTGAGCTTCTAGCCAACATCGATACAGTTGTCTCGGATAAGACAGGTACATTGACAGAGGGAAACTTTATCGTCAGCGAAGTGATTCCTGCTGGCGGCGTTTCAAGAGAGCAGGTGCTGGCTGCCGCAGCATGTGCAGAAAGCCTGTCTACCCATCCGATTGCGGTATCGATCTGTGAGGCGTACCGCGCTGAAAGTGCAGATGCTCCCGGTGCTCCGGACCATGTTCAAAACATTCCCGGACAAGGCCTGATTGCCACAGACGGTGACAGAGACATCTATGTTGGCAATGCCCGCCTGATGCAGGAACGTCATATCAATTACACTGAAGCCAACAATGGTGCGGCCACGATCTGCTATATCGCAGAAGGCGGGCATTATCTCGGTGCCATCTTGATCAGCGACACGATCAAAGATGAAGCGCGCACATCCATCCCGGCACTTAAAGACAACGGTGTGCGTCGGATTGTAATGCTGACCGGTGACCATGAGGCGGTTGGACGCGCTGTCGCCGATGAACTCGGCGTCGATCAAGTGTACGCACAGATGCTTCCGCAGGATAAAGTGGAGAAACTGGAAGAACTGCTTGAGAGCAAAGGAAACGGCTGCCTCGCTTTTATCGGT
>CADBOU010000015.1 GCA_902796355.1 uncultured Lachnospiraceae bacterium | reverse complement strand
CCGCGAGGTGTATACCGGGTATGGATTCACGCAGATTGAGACGCCGGTTTGCGAGCATTTGACGAATCTGACGAGCAAACAGGGCGGCGACAACGAAAAGCTGATCTTTAAGATTTTAAAGCGCGGCAATAAGCTGCATCTGGATACAGCGACCTGTGAAGAAGATGTCTCTGATATGGGTCTGCGCTATGACCTGACGGTGCCGCTGTGCCGTTATTACAGTGCACATAAAGAGGAGCTTCCGGCACCTTTTAAGGCGCTGCAGACAGGTCCTGTCTGGCGCGCTGACCGCCCTCAGAAAGGGCGCTTCCGCCAGTTTGTTCAGTATGATATTGACATTCTGGGTGAGCCGACTGTCCTTGCCGAGATTGAGCTGATTCTGGCGATGACAGACGTTCTTGACAAGCTGTCGTTCGAACATTTTACGATCCGTATTAATGACAGGCGTCTGCTCACTTCGATGACGCGTTACGCCGGATTCCCTGAGGAGGAGACGGAGTCTGTTTTGATCACACTCGACAAAATGGATAAGATCGGCATGGAAGGCGTGCTGGCAGAGTGGAAAGAAAAGGGGTATTCCGATGAGGCGGCGGCTAAGTTTGCCGGTCTGCTCGATCAGGTAACCCATGATCAGGCCGGTATCGATACGCTGTGCGGAATTCTGGATGATGAGGCGGACGGTGCAGTCTGTAATGATCTGTTAAAGATCATGCAAGTTGTCGGCAATGTCACACGCGCCGATGTCAATCTGGTTTTTGATCCGACATTAGTCCGGGGGATGGGTTATTATACAGGCACTATTTTTGAGATCGCCATGGCGGAGGCAGATGTATCTGTCGGCGGCGGAGGACGCTATGACAAGATGATCGGTAAGTTTACCGGCCAGGATGTGCCGGCTGTCGGCTTTTCGATCGGATTTGAGCGCATTATGATGGTCCTGATGGAAAAAGGGTTTACACCGCCGAATGCGCGCAGCAAAGAAGCAGTTCTGCTCGATAAGAACCTGAGCGCAGAAGAACTGACGCAGGTGTTTGCGGATGCTCAGGCGGCACGCGATGATGGACACGTGGTCAACGTGACAAATATGAAAAAGAACAAAAAATTCCAGAAAGAGAACCTTGCGCAGCAGGGTTATTCAGAATTTCATGATATCTATGGGAAGGGAGATCGATAAGCAATGGCTGAGTCAATGAACGGATTAAAAAGGACACACAGATGTGCGGAGCTGAATCTGTCTAATTGGGGCGAGACAGTCACCGTGATGGGATGGGTGCAGAAAAACCGCAATAAAGGCGGCCTTGATTTTGTCGATCTGCGTGATCGCAGCGGGATCATCCAGCTGATTTTTGAGGAGGGTGTCAGTGCTCCCGAGCTTTTGGAGAAAGCAGCCTCCCTGCGCGCCGAATATGTGATCGCAGCGGTAGGAAAAGTCCAAAAGCGCGGCGGAGCAATCAATGATCAGCTGGCCACCGGACAGATTGAGATTGCGGTCGATGAGCTGCGCATTCTGTCTGAGGCACAGACACCGCCGTTCCATGTGGAAAAAGGCAGTAAGACAAAGGAAGAGCTGCGTCTACAGTACCGCTATCTGGATCTGCGCCGTCCGGATCTGCAGAAAAACTTTATTCTTCGGCATCGTGTGACAACGCTGACAAGACAGTTCCTTGCAAAAGAGGGCTTTATCGATATTGAGACGCCGATCCTGTGCAAGAGCACACCAGAGGGAGCCCGCGATTATCTGGTTCCGAGCCGCGTCCATCCGGGAAGCTTCTATGCGCTTCCGCAGAGCCCGCAGCTCTTTAAGCAACTCCTCATGTGTTCAGGATTTGATCGTTACATGCAGATCGCCAAGTGCTTCCGCGACGAGGATCTGCGTGCTGACAGACAGCCGGAGTTCACCCAGATTGACATGGAGCTGTCCTTTGTCGATGTCGATGATGTGATCGATGTCAACAGCCGTCTGCTGGTCTATCTGTTTAAAGAAATACTTGATTACGACGTCCCATATCCGATTCCGCGTATGACCTGGCAGGAAGCCATGGACCGCTTTGGTTCTGACAAACCGGATCTGCGATTTGGTATGGAGCTGATCAACCTCACCGAGGTCGTAAAGGACTGCGGATTCGCTGTGTTTGAAAACCCGGTAAAAGATGGCGGCAGCGTCCGTGCCCTGTGTGTGCCGGGTGCAGGCGATATGTCACGCAAGAAGATCGATAAGCTCGTCGCTTTTGTGCGCGATTACGGTGCCGGCGGACTGGCTTATATCCAGATGCTGCCGGATGGCAGCCGCAAGGTATCCTTCGGTAAATTTGTATCAGAGGATTATGTCAATGCAATCATTGATACTTGCGGCGCAAAGGATGGAGATCTGATCCTGATCGCAGCAGGAACAAACAAAGTTGTCTGGGACAGCCTTGGTGCACTGCGTGTGCATGTGGCTGGGCAGTTGGATATGATTCCGCAGGATACATTTAAATTTGTCTGGGTTGTAGACTTCCCTCAGTTTGAGTGGAGTGATGAAGAAGGACGTTTTATGGCGATGCATCACCCGTTTACAATGCCCTATGAGGAAGATATTCAGTACCTGAAGAGTGATCCGGCGCGCGTTCGCGCGAAAGCCTATGATATCGTCTTAAACGGCACAGAGCTCGGCGGAGGAAGCGTTCGAATCTCACGTGCTGATGTACAGGAGACAATGTTTGAGGCGCTTGGATTTACTCCGGAAGAAGCGTATGAGCGCTTTGGATTCCTTTTGGATGCATTTAAATACGGCGTTCCGCCTCACGCAGGCCTGGCCTACGGGCTTGACCGTATGGTGATGCTGATGTGCGGGACAGATTCGATCCGTGACTGCATTGCCTTTCCGAAGGTCAAGGACGCTTCGGATCTGATGAGTAAAGCGCCTGCTGAAGTGGATGAGAAACAGCTTGAGGAGCTGGGAATCGCTGTCAGAGAAAATGTGGGGGCGGTAGAGTAACTGGTGTGCTCCCCGGTCTTCAAAACCGGTGTGGGGCGCGGGAGGCGTCCCGGGTGGGTTCGATTCCCACACGTCCTCGCCAAAAGAGGAGGTAACAGTCATGTTATATGATGTTGTTATTATCGGAGGGGGTCCGGCAGGTCTTTCGGCCGGCATTTACGCAGGCAGAGCAAAACTGAAAACCCTCATCATTGAGATGGAGCGTGACGGAGGCCAGATCGCCGAGACAAACCGCGTCGAGAATTATCCCGGCCAGATTCCGGGAGGAGAAAGCGGTGAGCAGCTGGTTGCCCGTATGACGAAACAGTGTGAAGATTTTGACTGTGAGCGGGCTCAGGATACAATCCAGGAAGTTGTTTTCGGTGATGAACAAAACCCGATTCATAAAGTAGTGGGGCAAAAGGATTCGTATGAGACCAAAACACTCATTATTGCAACCGGTGCATCTCCTAAGCCGACAGGTGTTAAGAACGAGGATAAGTTCCGGGGGATAGGTGTTTCCTACTGTGCAACCTGCGATGCAAATTTCTTTAAAGGACTCGACATCTATGTTGTCGGCGGAGACAACTCTGCTGCCGGCGGCGCAGTCTATCTGTCAAAATTTGGAAAACACGTGTATATGGTGATCAGAGGGGATGAGCTTACCGCTTCCGAAACGATGAAAGACCGAGTCGCTGAGGATGAAAATATCACGCTGATCACAAACAGCGTTGTCGCAGAACTCGGCGGTAAGATGGATCTTTCTGAAATCACGGTAAAAGATGTCCATACTGGCGAGACGACCACGTACAAGGCCGATCCGAAAGATGGCATGTTCGGTGTTTTCTTTATGGGAACCAGACCCAATACAGATCTTTTTGCCGGGACTGTTCTCACAATCGATGATAAAGGGTATATCCCGACAGATGAGGAGATGCAGACTAATATCCCGGGCGTGTACGCGGCCGGCGATGTGCGTGTCAAGAGTCTCAGACAGGTTGTTACAGCGGCAGCTGACGGTGCTATCGCAGCGGTCAATGCCGGAAAGTATGCAAGAAGCATTAAGAAGTAAATCTGTCATGACCAAACAAGACTTATTCAGAAAAATACCTAAAGTTGATCAGCTGATGGGGCGCGTGGATTTGCGCGCCCTTTCTGACATGTACGGAGAGCAGCTGGTCCTTGATACTGTGCGGGATGTGCTCGATGCGGTGAGGGGCGCAATAGCGGAGATAAACGAGAAAACGGTGAAAGATCAGTCAGGTGAGATCGTGCCGGATGATGAACAGATTTGTCAGAGGATTGCACAGGAGATCATATCCTTTGCACAACCGCAGTTAAAGCGTGTCATCAATGCTACCGGGACAGTTCTGCACACAAATCTTGGCCGGGCCCCTCTCAGCGAGAAAGCTGCCCGTTATGTGGCTGATATTGCAGCCGGAAATGCCAATATCGAGTACAATTTGCATCACGGTGCGCGCGGTAAACGTGCGGCCGGATGTGAAGAGTTGATGATACGTCTCACGGGCGCTGAGGATGCGCTCATTGTCAATAACAACGCCGCAGCGATTATGCTGATCTTAAATACTTTTTGCCGCGGACACGAAGTCATTGTCTCACGAGGAGAACTGGTTGAGATCGGCGGACAGTTCAGGATGCCTGATGTCATGGAGGCCGGAGGAGCGCTCCTTCGGGAAGTCGGGACAACCAACAAGACACACCTGACAGATTATGAGAAGGCGATTACGCCGGATACAGCTGCGGTTATGAAGGTTCATACCAGCAATTATAAGATTTTGGGATTTACAGAAGAGGCCAGCATCGGGGAACTGTCGGAACTGTCACATCAACACAATCTCATCTTGATTGAAGATCTGGGAAGCGGTGCTTTGGTAGATCTGATTCAATACGGTGTCGGTGATGAGCCGACGGTTGGGCAGAGCGTCCATGACGGAGCGGATCTGGTCTGTTTTTCAGCGGATAAACTCCTTGGCGGGCCGCAGGCTGGAATTGTTTTGGGAAGGCATGATCTGATTCATCAGATGAAAGCACATCCCATGATGCGGGCACTTCGCATCGACAAGCTGGTCGCAGCTGCACTCGAGCAGACACTTCTTCTCTATTTGAATGAGAAGAAGGCTGTCAGCGAGATACCTGTTCTGGCCATGCTGACTGCATCTGATGAAGAGCTTATTGAGAAAGCGGGCCGGCTGGCTGCAATCATCAGTGAAAGAATGACAGGAAGTGATCCTGTCAATGTGGCAGTGGAATCATGCATTGATCAGGTTGGCGGAGGATCGATGCCGACTGTAGAGCTTTGTGGTGCGGCCGTGCGTATTCACAGGCGCGAGCAGGCTGGGGAGAAGTTTCGGCTAAAACTGCTTGATTTGCCTGTGCCGATTGTCGGGAGACTCTCTGAGGGAGATCTGTGGCTTTCTGTCCGAACTGTAAAAGAGGCTGATTTTGAACTGATTGCTGATGAACTGATCCCCTTATTGTGCAGGAAAGATGACTAACCGGGAGCGTACAGATGAAGCATGTAATTATTGGGACAGCGGGACATATCGATCACGGTAAAACCGCACTCATCAAGGCGCTTACCGGTCAGGACGCAGACCGCCTTCCGGAAGAAAAGAAGCGGGGGATTACCATTGATCTGGGATATGCCTGGTTTGATCTGGGAGATATCCGGGCCGGGTTTATCGATGTGCCCGGTCATGAAAAACTGATCTCCAACATGGTCAGCGGTGTCACCGGTATGGACATGGTGCTCTTTACGGTTGCAGCCGATGAGGGAATGATGCCGCAGAGCTTTGAACACTTGGATATCATGGATATTCTGGGTGTGCAGCGAGGGATTATCGTCATCACCAAATCTGACCTGGCAGACAGGGAGCAACTCCAATCTGTAAAAGAACAAATCAGTCAGGAGATAAAGCACACCTTTCTGGAAAATGCCCCTGTCATTTCAACCAGTATTAAGACAAGTGAAGGAATCAATGAGCTGCTTGATGTGATGAAGCAGATGGCACAGGAGATTGCCTCAGAGCGCGGAGATCATGTAAATACATCGGACATTCCACGTCTTCCAGTTGACCGCGTATT
>CADBOU010000014.1 GCA_902796355.1 uncultured Lachnospiraceae bacterium | reverse complement strand
TTTACGGTTAAAATCATGATCATGGCACAGATTGTGCTGATTACGCCGCTCGTTGTCAGCAGCATAGAGGCGCATGTTTCGTCTATCGCACCCGCCGTGCGGGAGACGACGAGAGGACTTGGGCTGTCGCCATTGCGGACGTGCCGGCTTCTCATCAACGAGAGTCTGTATAATATCCTGACAACCTACCTTCTGTCCTTTGCCAGAGCGGTGGCGGAGGTCGGCGCTGTCGCCATGGTCGGCGGGGCGATTGCCTGGAAGACCAATGTCATGACGACCGCGATTATGATGTATACCAACCGCGGCAATTTCTCGCTCGGGCTGGCGCTCGGCATCATTCTTATCGGCTGTTCCCTGATTGTAAACACGGTGATCTCCGTATTGCAAAGGAGGCTTGCGCGATGAAAATGCAGGCGCTCACAAAAACATACGGGAAACGGACAGTTCTCAATATGCCGGCGTATGAATTTGCGCCGGGGATGATCTACGCAGTGATCGGTGCCAACGGGAGCGGCAAATCAACGCTCGCGCGTGTGCTGGCCGGGATCGAGAAGGCTGATCAGAAAAAGAAACCCTTTGGTGAAGAGAACGTTGAAGTGGGATACTCTCCGCAGCGCGCGTACGCTTTCCGCATGTCCGCTGAGGCCAACATCAAGCTGGCGGGTGATGACAATGACAGGGCAAAACGGCTGATGGAAGAGCTGCAGATTGCGCATCTGCGAAAAGAGAGAGCAGACAGGCTTTCCGGCGGCGAAAAGGCACGTGTGGCCATGGCCCGTATCATGATGAAAGATCACGACCTGCTGATCCTTGATGAACCGACAGCCTCAATGGACATGGAATCGACCATCCTGGCAGAAGAGCTGATCCGCGCATACAGAGAGAGAACCGGAGCGGTGATTCTGCTGATCACGCACAGCCTCGCCCAGGCAGCACGGCTGGCGGACAGAACTCTTTTTCTGGATAATGGCGAGCTGATAGAAGAAGAGGATACAAACGAGCTGATTCATCAGCCCAAACAGCCTCAGACCAGGCGCTTTATCGAGGTGTATGGGTAGACAGATTCAGATCTCTGATCAGGCAGTCTTTAAAATCAAGGGCTGCTTCAGATAAATGCTTCTCTCTTTTAAAGCATAGTTTCATCTGACGGCTGAACCTGGGATCCAGGATCGGCAGCAGGTGAATTTTTTTATCAAGTCTGTAAGCGGGAGCCTCTCCCTCCGGAACAAAGCCCACGGCCATATTCATAGAGATCATCCTGCGGTGAGCGCCGCGCGAGTCGGCAAAGTTCTGCGAGCGCATGTCAATCGCAAGGCTGTTACAAATCTGATAAGGAAATTCCAGCGCATGTTCACCTCGGCGCAAAAAAACAAAATCAAGTCCCTGCATCAAAGAGGGAGAAGCCACTGCGCTTTTGGCCAAAGCGCTGTCCGCGCTGACGGCAAAGAGATACTTTTCTTCCCCGACCGCATACCCGGTAAAGCGCGCATAGCGCGCGTCATCGGGATAAATCAACACATCAAAATCATTGATATCGATGTGGTCCATGTTCTCAATATCACTTTTTAAGTCAAACTGAATATCAGGATGCGAGGCCTTAAACCGTTGTATGCACACAAACAGATCTTTAATTCTGCCGGCAAAACCGACTTTAATGGTGACGTCTTCTGCGTTGGTGAGTGTGTGGACGGCAGAGATGGCCCGGTCTATTTCCCGGAGGATGGAGATGCTGCTCTCAAGAAAGCGGGCGCCGGCTGGATTTAATGAAATGTTTTTCCCGTTGCGGGTGAAGAGTTTCAGACCCAGCTCCGCCTCCAGTTTAGCAATGTTTTTGGAGATAGAAGACTGCGAAATATGATAGACCTCAGCAGCACGGGAGATGTTTTCCAGCTGTGCGACAGTGACAAAATAACGGAGCTGCAATTGATTCATAGATGCCTCCATATTCCTGTTTAGAATAAAAATACTCTGGCTGAGCCTCTTTGGAAAAGATTAGCGCGTGCTAATTATCGTAAATCATATGCGTGTTTACGCATAATCACGGCCGCTTTCAGTTTATGCCATTATATTCCAAAATGCAATATCAAAATGATGCAAGATCGTTCCTCATACCAGACGGGCATTTTACAATAAAGGTGTAACCCGTTATGTATTGGTCAACACGCAAGAGGCAAAGGAGGTGAGTCTTGGGTGGACGAGCCCGAGGACATTATGAAACAACTTCTGATTAAACCTGAAAAATGCATCGGCTGCCGAACCTGTGAGTTGGTCTGTTCTTTTGGCCACTATGACGAGTTCAACCCGAAAATGGCGAACGTCAAAGTGTTCGAATATGAGCAGGCAGCCGTTGCAATTCCGATGATGTGTCTGCAGTGTGATGAGGCAGCGTGCTTAAAAATCTGTCCGGTTCATGCCATCAGTCAGGATGAGAACGGCGCGATGGTAATCAATTATGACCGGTGCATTGGCTGTAAGATGTGTCAGAATGCATGCCCGCTGGGGAATATCTCCTATCATCCGGCACTGCGGAAGGTGTTCAAATGTGATCTGTGCGGCGGCGAGCCAAAGTGCGCCACGTTCTGCCCGGGCGGCGCAATTGTCTTTGAAGAGACAGATGCGGTTGCCGAGCGCCGTAAACTGATCGGCGAAAAATATAAAGACGTCATCGGAGAGGAGGTGCAGGCATGAATAACGGATACATCGGAAAAATCCTGCGTGTCAACCTGAAAGAGGGTACGCTGAAGACCGAACCGCTCAATGAGAAAAATGCGGATGAATATGTCGGCGCGCGCGGACTGGGAACAAAGTATTACTGTGATGAATGTGATCCCGCCTGTGACCCGCTGGGACCCGGAAATAACCTGATTTTCATGACCGGACCTCTGACAGGCACAGCGGCGACATCTTCAGGACGGTACAACGCGGTTGCCAAAGCACCGCTGACAGGGACGATCGGAGCTGCGAACTCCGGCGGCCATTTCGGACCGGAGCTGAAATATGCCGGATATGACGGAATTATCTTTGAGGATATCTCAGATCATCCGGTATACCTGTTTATCGATGATGATAAGTTTGAATTGCGTGATGCTTCTCACCTGTGGGGCAAAGACGTTTACGAGACAACAGATGCACTGCTGGAAGAGTGCGGGGAGAATTTCCGTATCGCCTGTATCTCGGCAGCCGGGGAGAACGGATGTCTGTTTGCAGGTATTATGAATGACAAGCAGCGCGCTGCCGGACGCGGCGGTATCGGCGCCGTGATGGGATCCAAAAAACTGAAGGCGATCGCAGTTAAGGGCACCGGTTCTGTCAAAGTCGCCCGTCCCGCCCCGTTCTTTGATGAATGCACGCGAGCCAGAAAGATGCTGAAGGATCACCCGGTAACAGGCGCAGGCCTGTCTGCTTATGGAACAATGATCCTGGTTAACATCGTCAACGGAGTCGGCGGTCTTCCTGTCAACAACGGACGGGACGGATCTTCATATCCACTGGCTGATGACATCTCGGGAGAGACGCTGACAGCAAAGCATCTGCTGCGCAACAGAGGGTGCTTTGGATGCTCGATCGGATGCGGACGTATTACAGAAATCAAGGACGGACCATTTAAGTCAAGAGGAGAAGGTCCGGAGTACGAGGCCGGCTGGTCATTTGGCTCCGACTGCGGCAACAATGATCTGGGCGCTGCCTGCAAGGCCAACTTCCTGTGCAACCAGTACGGTATTGACCCGATCACCATGGGAGCAACCGTAGCCTGTGCGATGGAGCTGTTCGAGATGGGCGCGATCACAGAAGAAGATGTCGGCTTCCCGCTCCGCTTCGGTGATGCAGAAGCTCTTGTAAAAGCGACGGAAATGACGTGCAAGGGCGAAGGCTTCGGAAAGATCATGGGACTTGGCTCCTATCGTATGGCAGAAAAATACGGTCACCCCGAATTGTCGATGACAGTTAAACGTCAGGAGATGCCGGCTTATGACGGCCGCGCGATTCAAGGAATTGGTCTGGAGTATGCGACATCCAACCGCGGCGCCTGCCATGTGCGCGGATATATGATTTCTCCGGAGGTTTTGGGAATCCCGATGACGCTTGACCCTCTTGTCACAGAGAACAAGGCAGCCACACTTAAATTGTTCCAGGATCTGACTGCGCTGTGCGATTCAACGGGTATCTGCCTGTTTACCACGTTCGGCATGGGACTTCCGGAAATCGCCGGCATGTACCGTGAAGCTGTCGGAAGCGATGAAACAGATGAGGAAATCCTGCTCAAGGGCGAGCGTATCTGGAACCTTGAAAAGCGCTTTAATATCGCAGCCGGAATAGAGAAAGATACACTTCCTCCGCGTCTGCTCAGAGAAGCGCTTCCTTCCGGTCCGGCAGAGGGCAAAGTCAACGAACTTCACACGATGCTGAAAGAATACTATGCAGCCCGCGGCTGGGACGAGGAAGGTATTCCGTCACAGGAGAAGCTCACAGAGCTGAGCATCAGTTAAAGAGAGATATGGACATACAGTTTTTCGCCTATTTAAGAAATCAGGCATACGCCGGGTGCAAGGGGCTCTCATTGGAGGGCCCCGCTACCCTGCGCGCGCTCGGAAACGAGCTGAGCCGGCGTTTTGGAAAGACATTTCACGATGAGTTTTTTAATTCAGACGAGACAGAACTCGGGGAGAAAATCATTGTGATCATTAACGGGCGCCGGGCTGAGTTTATCGGTGGTTTAGACGCCACTTTATGCCCCGAAGATACAGTTTTGATTTTTCCGGTCGTTGCCGGAGGCTAAAACGGGATGTCAATGAAAGGCGGTGAGCAGATGCCGGTTCCAATGGACAAAGTTAACCAGATTCTGCATGAATATCCCTGCGAACAGAGGTACTGTCTCGCGATGATGCAGGATCTGCAGCATGAATTCAATTATATTCCGAAAGAAGCGATGAAAGCGCTGTCGGAGTATCTCAATTGTCCGCTCTCGAGTCTCTACTCGATGGCGACATTTTATAAAGCGCTAAGCTTAAAACCAAAAGGAAAGCATATTATCAAGCTGTGTGACGGGACAGCTTGTCATATCCGCGGCTCCAATACACTCGTGCGCGGCGTGGAGCGCGAATTGCATATTTCACCGGGAGAGACCAGTGAAGACGGCCTGTTTTCACTGGAGCTTGTCAATTGTCTCGGGTCCTGCGCGATGGCACCGGTCATGGTTGTAGACGGACAGTATTACGGCAAGATGACGATGGAAAAAATACCGGAAGTTCTCAGTAAGTACCGGGAGGAGGTGCCGGTATCATGAAGATGATTCGTATATGCTGCGGCACCGGCTGTCTTGCAAACGGCAGCGCGCTGGTCGCAGAGGAGTTTGAAAAGCTGATCGCCGAAACAGGTGCTGATGCGGCTGTCGAGTGTCAGACAAAACGTACCGGCTGCCTGGGACTGTGCGAAGACGGGCCGATCGTCACGATCATGCCGGATGATGTCTGTTATTATCGCGTCCGGCCGAAAGATGCGGCGGAGATCCTTGATCGCGCAGTCAATGATCTGCCCCCGGTAGAGAGACTTCTGTACAAAGATAATGAAGGGAACCGGGTTGTCAGACAAAATGATAATCCCTTCTATAAACAGCAGATCAAGATCGCTCTGCGCAATGTCGGCGTCATCAGTCCGACCAGCATCGATGATTATATCGAAGCGGGGGGATATGAAGCCCTCAAAAAAGCTGTCAACATGACGCCGGAAGAGATTCTGAGCGAGGTGGAAACCTCGGGAATCCGCGGCCGGGGCGGGGCGGGATTCCCGACCGGGCGCAAATGGCGCACGGCAACAAGCTATGATGTGACGCCGAAATATGTTGTGTGTAACGGCGACGAAGGAGACCCGGGTGCATTTATGGACGGATCTGTGCTGGACGGCGATCCCCACAGCGTGCTTGAGGGCATGGCGATCTGTGCGCTGGCAATCGGCGCAAAACAAGGGTTTCTGTATATCAGAGACGAGTACGCAACAGCGGTTCAGCATGTGCGCAAGGCGATTCATGACGCAGAGGAGCGCGGGATTCTGGGAGATTCCATCATGGGGTCAGACAAAGAACTGCATTTGTCGGTTGTCCGCGGCGGCGGCGCATTTGTCTGTGGAGAGTCAACAGCTCTAATGCAGTCTATTGAAGGAAAAGTCGGAGAGCCGCGAGCCAAATATATCCGCTCTGTGCAGAGAGGATTATGGGATCATCCGACCGTCCTTAACAATGTTGAGACGCTGGCCAATATTCCTTATATTATCCGTTATGGCGGAGAGCATTTTGCATCGATCGGTACGGAAGGGAGCAAAGGAACAAAAGTCTTTGCGATGGTCGGCAAGGTCAGAAGGACCGGGCTGGTAGAGATTCCGATGGGCGCAACGCTCAGGACACTGATCTATGATATCGGCGGCGGTATTCAGAACGACCGCCCGTTTAAGGCCGTACAGACAGGCGGCCCTTCCGGAGGGTGTATCCCCGAGGAGATGCTGGATCTTCCGGTTGATTTTGATACGTTAAAAGAGTACGGAGCGATGATGGGCTCCGGCGGTATGATTGTGATGGACGACCGGAGCTGTATGGTTGAAGTCGCCCGTTACTATATCCAGTTCCTGTGCGGAGAAAGCTGCGGGAAATGCACTCCCTGCCGGGAAGGACTGAAACAGATGCTGGCCATTCTGACTGACATTTGCGAGGGCCGCGGTAAAATGGAGGACCTCGATCTGCTGGAGGAAATCTGCGAAACGATGAAAGACAGCGCCCTCTGTGCTCTCGGCAAATCGGCACCCAATCCGGTTCTGACGACGCTCAAGTATTTCCGGCCGGAATACGAAGCCCACATCAAAGAGCACCGCTGTCCGGCAGGTGTCTGTACAAATCTGACAAAATTTGCGATTGATCCGGATGCATGCAAGGCCTGCGGAGCCTGCAAGAGAGCATGTCCGACAGGAGCAGTCAGCGGAGAGCCGAAAGTGGCACACAGCATTGACCCCGCCGCCTGTATCAGTTGCGGCAGCTGCCGGGAGGCATGCCGGTTTGACGCTGTTTTGACGAAAGGGAGGGATGACCTATGATGATCAAAATCAACGGGCACGAATGCGCGTGTGAAAAAGGGGAGTTCCTTCTGCAGGTAGCCAGACGTAATGGCTTTGAGATTCCGACGCTGTGCCATCATGAGGCGATCGAAGGGCAGGGATGCTGCCGACTGTGTATCGTGGAAGTGGTCGAGCGCGGACGGGGTAAGATCGTGGTTTCCTGCGTCTATCCGATTGCCGGAGAGTGCGAAGTATACACAGACAGCGAAAAAGTGCAGAGACAGCGCCGTATGATTCTGGAGCTGCTCAGGGCAAGAGCCCCTGAAAGCCCTGAGATTACAGCGTTATGTGAAAAATATGGGGCACCCAGAATCGAGCGGTTTGTAGAGATCAAAGAGAGCAAATGTGTGCTCTGCGGATTGTGTGTCAAAGCGTGCAGCGAGCTGTCGGTCGGCGCCATCTCTACAGCAGAACGCGGCATCGACAAAGAGGTTATGCCTCCGTATCGTGAGCCGAGCGAAGTGTGTGTCGGTTGCGGCAGCTGCGCGTCAGTTTGTCCGACCAATGCGATCGAAATTGTTGAAACCAATGAGCACCGCACGATTTGGGGGAAAACGTTTGATCTCATTCACTGCAGCCGCTGCGGACGCGTCATAGGCACTCCGGAAGAACTGGCTTATGCAGCAGAAAAAAGCGGCGAAGAGATTGCAACACTTTGTCCGGATTGCCGCAAACACGAACTGGCAAAGGCCATGTCACTGGTTTATGGGGATTGAAAAGGAGCCAATCAAGAAAAGATACAATCAGGCAGCGGGCGCACTTGCGGCGCCCGCTCAGCTTTGAGAATCAGCCGCGTATCATTACAGAAACTGCAGGGAATACGGGAAAAATAATAAAAAACATGTTGCATCCCTGCTGATAATCAGTTATAATACTCTGGCACGCGAAAAATGAATAGCGTTCAGCGCGATTAGCTCAGCTGGCAGAGCACCTGACTCTTAATCAGGGTGTCCAGGGTTCGAACCCCTGATCGCGTATCCTTGTGGGCCTTCCTTCGGGAGGGTCCTTCTTTTTGCGAAAAACCGCGTGGTTGAGGGAAAAACTCGATGTTTGA
>CADBOU010000013.1 GCA_902796355.1 uncultured Lachnospiraceae bacterium | reverse complement strand
CTGCCGACCTTTCCGCAGCCCACAATAATAATATTCATACATGCCTCCGGCTTGCTTAATGCCCGGTGATGCCGTTTCCCGCTTGTTGACTCCTAGCTTTCTGCCAGGTGGGTGCCCGCATCCGGTCTTTTGCCTTCCACTGATCTGATGAGGCCTGACAGCCAATCGGAGATATAAGGCTCCCTTTTAAAGTGATGTAGGTTCAAAATACGGGATCGTCGAACATCCCAGGCATATCAATTACAAATAGTATTTCCTGATCGCGTTGCTTACCTGTTTGGAATACCAAAGCGCCACAGCCAGAAATACCAGTGTCAGAATCAAGCTGACAACATAGACTGTCTGCAGCAGTTCACAGATCAGATCAATGGCTCCGACCCCCACTGATGCCATACCGAAGATCAGTGTCGGTCTGAAGATCATTTCATAGAATCCCTGCTTGTCACGGCATGGGCGCCCCAAAAGGCCGTTGCGCTGCAGAATCCGCTGACTGACTCTTCCTGTCTTTTTCATCTGCATCCATCCCGCAAGCGTATAGATTCCAAACAGTATAATCACAATATCCAGAATAATCCAAACTCTCATTTTTCTATCTCCGCTCTTTTCTCGCTGATTACAATCCGAGAATTTCACAGACCGTCTGTTCCATCCCCTCTACATCGCATTCTCTGTTGTGACGAATCGGCGCGTTCTCAATATTCTGCATGGCTGCCGGCCGGCCTTTGCCTGTCAGCTCGCACATCTGATCCAAGAGTTTAAAATCATCCTCGTCGGCATATTTCTGATCGACAGCGCTCATCACGCTCTTGGCAAACTTGAACGGTGATGCTGTAGAAGCCAGAAGAATCGGCCTGTCCTGATCCCGTCTCTTTTCATATGCCGCGCTGACTGTCGCTGCGACAGCTGTATGCGTATCCATCAGATAATGCTCACGATTAAATGTCTCTCCTATCGTAGCCATCACCTGTTCTTCGTTCGCGAAGCCGGACTCAAAATCTGCCAGCTGCGCACGCATGCTCTCAGTGATATCATATTTGCCGCCGGACTTGAGCTGGCTCATCAGCTCAGAAGTTCTGGCTGCATCATTGCCTGTAATCTCAAAAATCAGGCGCTCCAGATTGCTTGAAATCAAAATGTCCATCGAGGGTGAACTTGTCAGATAAAACTCTCTGTTTTTATCATATGTTCCAGTCTGGAAGAAATCAAAAAGGACTTTATTTTTATTGGATGCGCAGACCAGCTTGCCAATCGGTGTACCGATCAGTTTGGCATAGTGTGCTGCGAGAATATTGCCAAAGTTTCCGGTCGGAACAACAACGTCCATCAATTCTCCGTCAGTAAGCACACCCTGCGCAAGAAGGCGGGTATAACCATATACATAATATGCCACCTGCGGTACCAGTCGCCCAATATTGATTGAATTAGCAGACGAAAAAACATACCCTGCCTCTTTCAGGCGTTTTTTCAGGTCAGCATCTTCAAACATTTTTTTGACACCGGTCTGTGCGTTGTCAAAGTTACCATGAATGGCAACGACAGCTGTATTATCACCAGTCTGTGTGATCATCTGCCTTTCCTGGACCAGCGACACGCCGCCCTTCGGATAAAAGACAATAATACGTGTCCCCGGAACATCAGCGAATCCTGCCATCGCGGCCTTTCCCGTATCACCGGATGTGGCTGTCAGAATAACGACATCCTCCTGAACCTGATTTTTCTTTGCTGCACGGGTCAAAAGATGCGGAAGGATCGATAAGGCCATGTCCTTAAATGCGATCGTAGCGCCATGGAAAAGCTCAAGAAAATATGTGTTTTCCCCGACCTTTGTCACCGGTACGATCTCAGGTACATCAAACTTTTTATCATAGGCCAGATTGACACACTCACGCAGCTCTTCATCAGTATAATCACTCAGAAACAGGTGCAGGATTTCATAGGCGATATCCTGATAGGGTCTGTTTTTCATCTCTTCAAAAAAACCATCCGGAAGAGACGGCATGGTCATCGGAACGTACAGACCTCCGTCCTTGGCCAGTCCTGTCAGAATAGCCTGTGAAGCTGTGATATTCTGTTCACCGCCGCGTGTGCTTTCATATAAAATCTCACTCATGTAAGCTGTCCTTTCTCCTCAAAGTCTAATATCGATTTATTATAACACTCTGCTTTAGATCAATCAATCCGGCGTTAACTAAAAAATGGCCCAATCTGATTTAAGTCAAAAAGGCCATTTTTGTATGTTCATTTGAAAGGTATTGCTGAACGGAGTTTATTCCCCCAGATAAGCTTTCTGAACTTCCTCATTTTCCATCATGTCAGCAGCGGGACCTGAAAGAGCGATCTTTCCCGTCTCCAACACATAGGCACGGTCAGCAATCGAAAGCGCCATACGCGCATTCTGCTCGACTAAGAGAATCGTCGTTCCGGCTCTATGGAGGTTATGAATAATCTCAAAAATCTG
>CADBOU010000012.1 GCA_902796355.1 uncultured Lachnospiraceae bacterium | reverse complement strand
TTAGTTAAAAGACTAACAACCAAATATACAGAAAACAATTGTCAGTATCAGGCATTTTTATTATACTGAGGATGAAGAATAAGGAATACTGGGGCGTCATGTGACCAATTGTCATTTGCGCGCTCATCGGGAAAGGAGGGAGCGATGAAAATCAGAAAGTTGCTGATAGCAATGCTTTGTATCGCATTTGCCATGGCCATGACAGCCTGCGGCGGTTCAAAGCAGGAAGAAGCAGGAGATACCGGCAAAGAGGAGGAAGAAGTTCAGGAGGAGGCGGATGATCCAACCATTGAGATTTCCGGCGCGGAAGTAACCTCCGGGACATTGACGGTCACGGTTCCCGAAGGGTGGGAAGTATGCCCCAACGAAAGAGATAACAACTGGGAAGCCAATGAGCAGTACAAACTGCTTGAGACTGCGAATAAAAAGGATTCTGCAGGCAATGCATACGGAAGCGTCTATATCGAATTCAGGCTGAGTGATTACAGCGATATAGCCAATGCTTACAATGAAGATGCATTGAAAGAGAATGCCAAAGAGTATAAAGATGAGGAGAACGGCCTGCCTAAGGAATATACTTTTAACGACAATACTTATCTGGGCTTTCGCAATTATGGATATGTCGGTGATTCAGCGGAAGACTGGACATATCTGTGCTATGCTGCTGATGGATCTCTGATTGAGCTGCGGGCCTATGTCGACGGAGATCTCGGAACAGATGAAAACAGTGCAGCAATGGATGTGATCATGGCGAGCCTTAAGATAGGCGGTGAGCCTGTCAGTGTTTCAAAGTAAAGAGAGAGAGGGAATGAAAATGAAAAAGAAGATATCGGTTATTCTCTGTGCGGTATGTTTGGCGGCAGTATGTGTGCTGATGACAGCCTGCGGCGGGGGCGGTAAGTATGCAGACAGCAAGTATCTCGGCAAGTGGAAGGCGACTAAAGCAGAATATATGGGTATGGAGCTTAGCGTTGAGGAGATACTGGGCGGAGAGTTTTCTTTTACGCTTGATGCAGACGGCAAAGTGACACTCAAGGTTGTCGATGAAGAAGAAAAAGGCAGCTGGGAGGAAGTCGATGGCGGCATTCAGCTGGAAGGCGATGAGGAGATGACCTTCAAAGATGAAGAGGGTGTCTTAAAACTGGATTATCAGGGAGTGGCTCTGACTTTTGAAAAAGAGTAAGGGCATTTGATCACTCTTTCAGAAATGAGACAAAACTAAAGACCGGCAGGATTGTTCCTGCCGGCCTTTTTATGCTTGACTATTCATCCCAGAACAATTCATCCAGTGTCTTATCCAGTGCTTTGCAGATGTCGCGGCACAGCTTGATGGTCGGATTATAATCTCCTTTTTCTATAGCGTTAATCGTCTGTCTGGAGACGCCGACAATCTCGGCAAGCTGCTGTTGTGACAGGTCTTTAGCCGCCCGGGCAGATTTCATCTTCAGATTTTTCATGGATTAGTCCTCCGGATTCTTTTTATCGTAAGCATGCTTAATCAATACTTCGACACCTAAGATGCCAAAGAGAAGAGCACATAAGAAATTGATAAAAGGTGTCTGAAGCTTTCCGTCTGTAAACATCGTGCCGCCCTTCACAGCCGCGACAGCGGCGAGAAGATTGATGGCAGTGACGACTACCGCGACAATCACAAAGCGCTTTACATTCGTGTTGATGCCGATATAGGCGTCATGCCAGATACAGTAGGTGGTCTGCACGAGAATGGCAATCATAATGGCTAAAAAGTATAAAACCGGTCTGGTGAACGGAAGATCCAGTTTGTCTGAATCAAAGATGAAAAACAGTGCAAAACAGATGAGCAGTGTCCAAAACGAGTATTTGTATCCGCGGCCCCGTGCAATTTCCTGCATCTCGTCATACTTGGTTCCCATTTTCTTATCAGTGTTCATATATTTAAATACAAAAATGCAGATGATCAGTCCGATTGCAATACCGACACCCATGCCAATCATTGATCCTGTAACATACATCTCAACGTCCTCCTTTAAAGATATCAGAAACGTACTGATAAACGACAAAATGTAAAATATATCTTACACCCATACTATACAAGCGAGGCGACAATATGTCAAGTATATTTTACAAAAAATAATAAAAAAATGAGCTGTCTTAAAAAAGACAGCCCGGATGAGACTTTAGCATTCTTGAAATGCAGTCAATGTGTACCCTGCTTTTGCTATGGCTCTTGAAAAATCTTCCTGCTGCATGGGGTGCTTAGCCAGAATGTGGGCTTCTTTTTTGCCGAGATTCACTTTTGCCCATACACCATCAGTTCTGTTGAGTGTGTTTTCACCTGTGCGCGCGCAATTGCTGCACTTCATCCCGTCGATTGTCAGATCATAGGAATAAGGGTAGTGCGATTCGTCCGTGTCATCTACTTGACGGGAAATCACTTCTGGTGTTCCGCAGCAGCTGGACTTGGATTTCCCTTTGACTTTTAATATGGTACCTCTGATGGCATATATGACAAGAAGAGCGGCAAAAGCGACAATGATAACAGATGCTGTGTTCATGATCAATCCTTTCTCATCAGTTAGCGTCTGCTAATATCATAGCACTTAGTGACAATCAAGTCAAAGCAGATTGATCAGATGCCGGTTCCGTTCGGATCATCATAATCATCGAGGAAATTGTAGGACCAGTCACCCTTATGATACCCGATGACTGTTTTGAGATTAATGTTTTTGACACTGTTATAGATGTTGGTATCAACAGTCGGATTTGTTTTGCGCATCTCTGCAATGAGCTCTTTCATTTCATCCCGTTTGGAGGGATGATCCCCACCGCAGGCAGCGCACATCTCAGTAAAGCGGCATGCACATTGGATAAACTGCAGATCATTGTGATCACGCCATGCTTTCACGGCTTCCTCTTTGACCAGGTACAGAGGACGGATCAGTTCCATCCCCTCAAAATTCTGGCTGTGAAGTTTAGGCATCATTGTCTCAACCTTGGCGGAGTAGAGCATACCCATTAAAATAGTCTCGATTACATCATCAAAGTGATGACCAAGGGCAATTTTATTACAGCCGCGTTCCTTTGCATTGGAATACAGATAACCGCGGCGCATCCGCGCACAGAGGTAACACGGATTCTGCTCAATATTGACAACCGTATCAAAAATCTCTGACTCAAAAAAAGTCAGCGGAATACCGAGTACTTTGGCATTGTGCTCAATCAGATGCCGGTTTTCCGGGGCATAACCCGGGTCCATACACAGAAAGATGAGGTCAAAGTCGGCGATGCCATGCTTTTGGATTTCCTGCATGCATTTGGCCATCAGCATAGAGTCCTTCCCCCCTGAAATGCACACGGCAATTCTGTCGCCGTCATTGATCAATTTGTATTCTTTCAGCGCTTTGGTAAAGGGACGCCAGATTGATTTGCGGTAGGTTTTGATGATGCTGCGTTCTATGTCGCGCTGGCGCTCAAGCTGCTGCTCTTTGGAAGGCTCTTGCACAGCACAGGACATCAGACGCCGTAGTTTCAGCGTGTTGTAGGCTCTGTAACCGCCGGTTAGATTGACAGCCTGACAGCCTTTCTGACGGAGCAAAGCGACATCTTCACCGCTTCTTTCACCCGTGTGGCACATGATGTACACAGGCCTTTCGGTGGGGTAATGCTCCAACTTATCGGCAAGATCAGTGTAAGGAGAGCAGATCTTACCAGTCGTCAGCCAGGATTCCAGATCATCTGCGGGCAGATGAAAGGCTCCGGGAAAAGAGCCTGCTCTAAACTGGTCTTCAGGGCGTACATCTAGAACCAACCGGTCTGATGCCGGGATTTGTTCCAATTCTTCAAATGTGATGGAAGGGATTTCCTGAGCCATTTATACTGATTCTTTCTCAATCAATTTGTCGACAATTTCTTCAAAGCCCATAAAGTGAGA
Organism: uncultured Lachnospiraceae bacterium; assembly: GCA_902796355.1. Lineage (GTDB taxonomy): Bacteria > Bacillota > Clostridia > Lachnospirales > Lachnospiraceae > RUG842. Next base: position 3,324 of record CADBOU010000012.1, on the reverse strand, counting down.
CGCCTTGACAAGGACAGCGTCGCCATCTTTAATCAGTCTGTGGATATCGCGCAAAAAGTCTTCTTTCGTGTTGTAACAGACAGTGGTCTCTGTTTCTGATTCAGATGCCTTTCTGCCTGCCGGTGTATCCTGAAAACCGTGCATGATTTCACGGGCCAGAGGGCCGATACAAATCATGAGATCAGGTGGGCAGGTTCCGGCAAAGGAGCCGACTTCGTAATGAAGATCACGTTCATTTTCACCGAGTTCGCCCATATCGCCCAAAATGGCTACGCGCCGTCTGTCGGTCTGAGATAAGGTTGAAAGAGCCGCCTCCATAGAAGACGGATTGGCATTGTAACAGTCATCCAAGATGATATACTGCTCTGTGCGCACAATATTGCCATGTCCGGGAATGGTTTTAACCGAGGCTGCTCCAGCAGCGATTTCTTCCGGCTTCATCCCGAGAATACGGCCAATCATGGCGCCTGCCATCATGTGATAGAGCGAGTGCATGCCCGGTATGGGAACGTGTACAGGAAAAGATTCATCTCGCAGATGTAAAGTGCAGTCCGTTCCGTCAAGTCCGTGTGAGATAACACTCGAGACATAGGCATCATTCTCAGCCTTATCATTTACAGCATGTGGGTTGAGGCGTTCCATACCATAGAAATACGGAGTCCGGCCGCCTACTGAACCGACAGCACCGAGGATATCGTCATCGGCACGCAGAATGACAGGGCCGGCAGGATCTTTCATATAATCAAACATCTCGCTCTTGGCTTTGTACACACCGGCGCGGTCACCGAGCTGCTCAAGATGGCAGTCTCCGATGGTCGTGATGACAGCGATGTCAGGGCGTGCTATTTTTGCCAGGACGGTCATTTCACCAAAATCACTGATGCCCATCTCCAGGACCGCTGCATTGTGTTCAGGTCTGATCTTAAAGACAGTCAGGGGCAGACCAATTCGATTGTTGAAGTTTCCTTCTGTTTTCAGCACATTAAAATGCGCTGACAGGATGGCGGAAATCATTTCTTTGGCACTTGTCTTCCCGTAACTGCCGGTGATCCCGATGATCGGAATGGTCAACGTGCTTCTGTACCAGCAGGCAAGATCCTGCAAGGCCTGTTCTGTGGAATTGACACGGATATACGGAGCGGATGTATCCGAAAGATCTTCTTCAGAAAGTGTACACAGTGCGCCGGCCTGCATGACCTGCGGGATAAAAGAGTGTCCGTCCACGCGGGCACCTTTGATGGGAACAAACAGACAGCCCTGCGTGACAAGGCGGCTGTCAATATAGACACCGCTGACAGCTTCATCCAACAGAGATGTGTCACCGTGATAAGCGCCGCCTGTTGCCTGCTCAATCTCCCGAAGTGTCATGTGGGGCAATTGATCTTTTTTTTCTGCAATCATGATAAACCTCTGTCATTAATATTTTTTCAGAGATTCTGTGACGACCAGCTCACAGAATTCATTATAACTCATGCCTGTAGCCGCAGCGCTTTTGGGAAGGAGAGAGGCAGGTGTCAGACCCGGAAGAGTGTTGATCTCAACCAGATACATATGACCGTCATCGTCCATCAGAAAATCAGGGCGCGCATAAACCTCTATGCCGAGTGCACGGCATGCGCTTTCTGCAAAGTGCTGCATGCGGACAGTTTCTTCATTGCTGATCGGCGCAGGACAGACCTCATCAGTACGGCCGTCCTGATATTTGTTTTCATAGTCAAACCAGCCGGTTTTCGGGATGATTTCGATAATCGGATAGGCTTTTCCTGCGATCACCGGAACAGCAAATTCACGGCCTTTAATGTATTCCTCGATCAGGACATCGCCTTCCATTGAGAAGCACTCATCCATAGCAGCAGTGTATTCCTGCATTGTCTGCGGTATATAGACACCGATGCTTGATCCGCCGGAACATACTTTGACGACGCACGGAAGAGAAAAGCCGAGCTCTTCAGGAGTTTTGTCTTTATCTTCTTTGCGGATCTGAAGGCCCCGTGCGTTCGGCACATCAGCAGCGTTCAGGAGCTGTTTGGTCACACCCTTATGCATGGCCAGTGCGCTTGCCAGCGAACTGGCACCGGTGTATTTGATCCCGAGGATATCAAGGGCAGCCTGAATGCTGCCGTTTTCGCCAATGCCGCCGTGCAGTCCCAGAAAACAGATATCAGCCAGACGGCAAAGCGCCAGAACGTTTGGGCCGAGCTGAGAACAGTCTGCATAGAGCGGATCGGACACCGGATTTAAAAAAGATAAAGCGGTATGGCGGGCATTTCTTACAGAGTCCAGATCCGGCATGCTTGAGGAGATGACAGGATCCGGCAAAAGAGATCCGTCCATGACAAACAGATCAGCGAGCTCATCTGAGCTCATCCCCGGCAGCCCTTGATAGATGTCAACCATCACTGCCTGATGCCCGTTTTCACGCAGCGCATTACATACTTTAGTTCCCGACAACAGGGAGACATCACGCTCTGGGCACAGGCCTCCCGCAAGTACAACAATCTTCATAAGTCAATCAGAATCCTTTCTGGTTTTTGTTCCATAACTAATTTATTATAGTCTTTTTCTGAGAGGATCACAAGATGTCAAAAAGCCGGATGCTGCGGGCTGAAAATAATGAACGGCATACTCTTTAATTAGGGGTGTTTATAAGGTATAATCAAAAACACTGAAAACGGGTTTTTAGAAGAGGGGTTTTATGGATTATTTGATAGAAAGTGCCTTGCTGATCCATGGCATCAAAAACATACCGGAAGATACGATTCTTAAGTACTGGAATCTGCCTCATGCACAGATTGCCTGGATGGAACAGGGCGAGATCAAAAAAGGGGATATTGAACAGTTGATGGACTTTCGCAGACGTATGCGGGAGAGTGGCTGTGTCCCCCGGCGGGCCAATCATTATAATCTTGATGAATACATTAAGCTCGGAGCGGATGCGGTTTTGACAGCCTCCGGCACTATGAGTGTCTGCACACGCAATGGCACAGGGACAGCCGTGACAGCGGGAATCGGCGGATTCTTTCCGGAGATGCTTGAGGAGAATGATGGTCATCTCTGGACAAAAGGCTTCGGACCGCCGGATGTGGCCACTCTGGTCGAATTGAGTACGGTGCTGGTTTCAAGCGGACCCAAGGACATGCTCGATTACAGGGGGACCATCCGCTATCTCGATGAGCACAAAGTCTCTGTCTGCGGCGTCAGGCGCAGGTGCTTCAGCGGCTATATGTTTAAAGGAGAAGAAGCGCCGCTTCCGAAGATGCTTGAGGATACGGCAGAAGAGATACGAAAGCCCGACAGGTCTGTTCTGATTATCAATGAAATTGA
>CADBOU010000011.1 GCA_902796355.1 uncultured Lachnospiraceae bacterium | reverse complement strand
TTGATCGTTCCGTTCATGGCGCTTTTGTTGACAAAGTCCATGTCTTTTCCGGCAAGATACGCCAGTCCGTCCTGATTGTCTTCCGATGCCGGAATCTGTGCGGTATGACGCGGCTCATCGACACACAGAACTGTCTCAAGCATGATCCGCGCACCATCCTGAATATACTGCCCCATCGAGTGTAAATCTGTCGTCAGATCAACCGATGCAGGGAACAGTCCCTTATGATCTTTTCCCTCACTCTCGCCGTAAAGCTGTTTCCACCATTCTGCTGTCATATGCAGTGACGGCTCATAGTTGGCCAGAAGCTCTACTGTTTTCCCTTTGCGCAGCAGCGCATTGCGGTAAGCCGCATACTGCAGCGCATCATTGTCTTCAAAGGGAAGCGACATCAGTTCTTCTCTCTCTGCCGCCGCGCCGGCCATCAGCGCATCCAGATCTGCTCCGCTGACAGCGATGGGCAACAGACCGACTGCTGTCAGGACAGAATAGCGCCCGCCTACGTCATCAGGAACGACAAACGTCTCATATCCCTGGCTGTCAGCCAGCTCCTTCAGTGCGCCGCGCGCCTTGTCTGTCGTGGCATAAATCCGCGCTGCAGCTCCCTCTTTGCCGTATCGCTTCTCAAGAATCTCTTTAAAGAAGCGGAAGGAGACTCCCGGCTCCGTGGTCGTGCCGGATTTGGAGATCATATTAATAGAAAAACTCCTGTCTCCGATCAAATCGATCAGCTCCTGCAGATAAGTGCCGCTCACACTGTTGCCGGCAAAATAGATCTCCGGGCCGTTTCTCTTTTCGGACGGCAGCCCGTTTCTGAAATTGTGTCCCAGAAACTCAATCGCTGCACGGGCGCCCAGATAGGACCCGCCGATACCGATGACGACCAGCACTTCTGAATCCTCCCGGATCCGCTGTGCCGCCTGTTTGATGCGCGCATACTCCTCTTTGTCATAGTCGACCGGCAAATCAACCCAGCCGAGGAAGTCATTGCCGGCGCCTGATTTGTCTGTCAGCGTCTTTTTCGCTGTCAGGATCTCTTCTCGAATATCCTCTATATCCTGTCCGGATACAAACGCCTGTGCCTGTTTTGTGTCTAAAGCGATTCGCTTATCCATCGCTGTTCCTCCCGTGTTTGCTTTTTTAATCTGTTCTATTTACAATATGATTAATGCATTGCATGTATCATAACACCAATCCGCATAAAAGGAATTAATTAAATATGAAAAAAATCATTTTAACCGGCGGCGGAACAGCCGGCCATGTCACACCGAATCTGGCCCTGATCCCCTCCCTCAGAGAAAATGGATTTGATATCACCTATGTCGGTTCAAGAGACAGCATCGAAAAGGATCTGGCCGAAAAAGCAGGTCTGCCGTTTTACGGCATCAGCACCGGAAAACTCCGCCGCTACTTCAGCCTGAAAAACTTTTCTGATCCTTTCCGCGTCATCGCAGGTATGAGTCAGGCGCGCAAGATTTTAAAGAAAATCAAGCCGGATGTCATCTTTTCAAAGGGTGGCTTTGTCTCCGTCCCTGTGGTTCAGGCGGCGAGCAGGCTGCACATCCCGGTTGTCCTGCATGAGTCAGATATGACACCGGGTCTTGCCAACAAGCTGATGCTTGGCTCCGCGACAAAGATTTGCTGCAACTTCCCCGAAACACTGCGCCATCTTCCGGAGGGCAAAGCTGTTCACACCGGAACGCCGATCCGCTCCGAACTTCTGGCCGGCGATGCCGAAGCAGGCTGTAAAATCACCGGCCTCAGTCACGAAAAACCGATTATCCTGATCATGGGCGGCAGCCAGGGCGCCACGGCCATCAACGATGCTGTACGCCGCATCCTTCCCTCACTCCTGGAAGATTTCGGAATCATCCATCTGTGCGGCAAAGGCAAACTCAATCCCGCTCTGAACTCGAAAGAAGGATACTATCAGACTGAATATGCTTCAGAAGAGCTCAAAGATCTCTTTGCCGCCTGCGACATGGTCATCTCACGGGCCGGTGCAAACGCCATCTGTGAGGTTGCTGCTCTCGGCAAACCCAATCTTCTGATCCCGCTCTCTCTGGCCGCCAGCCGGGGCGATCAGATTTTAAACGCTCAGTCCTTTGAAAAGCAGGGCTTTTCAAAGGTGCTGCTCGAAGAAAACATGACCGATGAAAGTCTGCTCGATGCCGTGCGTGATCTGTACGCCGACCGCAGGAGCTATATCGCCGCGATGAAAGATGCCGGCAGTGCGGGCGCCATCGATGCCGTTCTGTCCGTCATCATGGATGCCTGCGGGAAATGATTTTCAGATTTAGATTGCTCCTTTGATCTGCTCCAGGATCGCTTGTGCATCCTCTGCATCAAGGGATCCCATATGCCATCCGAAACCGGCGTCATCACCTTCGTAGCGCGGGATCAGATGCAGATGGAAATGCTCCACTGTCTGCCCTGCAACAGCGCCGTTGTTCTGAACCAGATTATATCCGTCACAGCCCAGGGCTTTTGTCAGGGCTGTGATCATTTTTTTGCCCAGCACAAAAGCTTTGGCAGCCAGCTCTTCCGGCAGTTCATACAGATTCTTATAATGATCCTTCGGGATGATCAGCGCGTGGCCGCGCGTGGCCGGACCCGCATCGAGAATCACCGTAAATTCATCATCCTCATAGACTTTGTAGGACGGAATGTCGCCCGCCAGTATTTTACAAAAAATGCAGTTTTCGTCTTTCATATCACACTCATCCTTTCTGTGCTGTATATATGTCATTTTAGCACGTGTTCATGAAAGAAAAAACACATAAAAAACCCGCCGGCACCAAAAGGTGCCATGCGGGGAAGCTCATGATCCGTTCTCTGCAATAAAAGCACTCCAGTCACCCCATGATGACGCAGTCCCTTTCTTACGCCTGCCTCTCTTTCTTTGTTTGATAAGCGGCCGTCTTTCCGGTTCTTCAATCACTTCTGACCAAAGAGGAAACTCTTCTTTAAAATCTTTTTCATCCGCGAAGGGCTCCTCTTCATCTTCCCAGGGCATACGGTACTCCTCAAAATCGAGTTCATCTTCATCCTGATCCTGCACCTCGTCTGCATCCCCGCAGATGGCTCTCTCAAGCGATTCTATATCTACATTTTCTTCCAGGGCAGCCTTATATAAACGTGCCGCCATTTTGGCCGCCGAAACATCACTGCCGTCTGCGTTTTCTGTGATAAAAGCAGCCAGGTTTTCCAGGTCGGAGCCGAAATCCGGTTCGCCAAAAGGAATATAGCAAAATCTAAATGAGCCGTCCTTATAATAAATCATCGCCGGATCCAGTTTTACCCGCCGGCTGTCCAGAAGATACCGCCCTGCGCATTCCAGCGTGCGCACCAGATCATGAACCAGCTTCTCAATCAGCGGGCAGTCAAAAGTCCCTCTGACCATCATAGCTGCAAGAGAGCCCGCACCTGTCACATCGTAGTACAGACGACGCGCTTCCCCTTCATAGCACTCGCTGACCGGCAGCAGGCCTTCAGGCTCATTAAACGTCAACATCGGAATCTGATAATCATACTCACTGTCCTGCGGCGCTTCGATCACGATTTGCGCGCTTCTGACATTTTGCTGAAATTCTACTTTTTCCATCGTTTTCTCCCATCTTTATTGATGCAGTACTCTAATCATTCTCTCCGGTTCTCTGACCGCCGCCACTGCGTTTACGTTTATCCGCATTCTTCCCGATGCCGCCGATGCGCGGACGCAGACATTTTCTCCTGTTGTCTCGACTGTGCACAAAGCTCCCGGAAAATAAATCAGCTTGCCTCTGATTCTGTCTTGAAAATATGCCTGTACTGAACGGTTTTCATCCATCCGCTCCCACTCTGCGCCAGCCTGAGCGCTTTCACAGACCGCTCCTGACAGAATATTCAAATCGTGCAGATAGAAACCGGCGAACATGACGAGCATCAGGCTGAGCAAAACAACACTCATCACAACAGCTGTCTCCACTGTTGAGGCGGCGCGGATCCTGTTATCTGCCGCTGCTCTCATAAACCGATCACCCCTCCCGCAATAAATCCTGCCGCCAGAAAAGGAATAAACGCCATCACCTTCCTGCTTCGTGTTGCCATGTACCGGACAGCTCCATACACCGCTGCCAGCAGAAAGGCAATCATCAAAACATCCATCATGTGCCACAAGCCGGTCAGAGCCCCGATCATCACAATCAGAAATCCATCGGCTGTTCCAAAACTGTTGGGTTTCATCCAGGCAACGCCTAAAAACAGGAGGCCGACACCGGCACCGGCTGCGCGCAGGAGCGGCGTCAATGCAGATTCCTGTGCATCGCTTATGACTCCCACTGCCAGAACAGGGTAGATAATCAGCACTGCCGTCAGCCCCGATCCGGCTGCAAGCCACCAGCGGGGGACACTTTTTTCACGCAGATCCATCACCGCTCCGCTGATCAGATACAAACTGAAAAGAAGCCAGATAACCCTCTCGTAATCCTGAACTATTGTGAACATTTTGAACACGGTCCCCTTCCTCCCACCTGAGAAATCGGTATTTTTTCCACAGTCCTCTTAAGTCCGCTGCAATGGCGGTCAGTATGCCACCGATCCCCTTCTTTCGTGATAAAAACGACTCCTGAAGGCGGGATAGCACCACCGCATTTTTCACAGACGTGATATTTTCCACCATGCGCATTGCGGTATGTGGATAAATTGTGGACAGATACGGGAGTTATCGACAGCGCAAGGTGCGTGCAGGCAGGATTTTTGTGATAGACAATTCCGTTCTCGGCCACATAAACCATCTCTTCCTTCTCCGTGATGGCCGTTCCTCCGTGATAGCCGTTCCAGGCTTTGTATTTTAACTCCCCTTCATATGTACCTACATGACTTCCAAAAGCCGGAAACGGTATGTGTACACGATAGGACCACCGGACATACCCGATTCCTGTCAGCGGATTCATCTCGCTCTGATCGACCTTGATTCCGCCGCTTCCTCCCACCAGCAAAGTTTCCGTCAGCCTTCCCGGCTTAAATGCTTCAGTCAGATCAGCCTGAAGTCTGTTTTTGCTGAGCAGTGCCGGGCTGGTAATCTGCAAGGCGGCTGATTGCTGCGCTGCATATTGGGCTGCTGCACGCACCCTGACCTTAATCGCTGCCATCTCCAGCAGCAGCATTAAGAGCATAGCAGCAAAGAAAAACAGAGGAAGGCAAAGCGCTGCCTCCACAGTAATGCTGCCCCGGGACCGGCAGGATACACTTTTCCTGTGTCGTAAAACGCTCAAATCTTGATCATGGCGGTGTCTCACAGAGTGTCCTACTCCTTTCTCAATAATCATTAAACCGATGAGTTGGCGGAAAAGTGCATCCCGCCGGTCCCGGATTCTGTTTACCGGTATCCAAAAGCTGTTGTGAAGCTGTACCGGATTGACCGCGGCAGTGCACAGGAGCTGTCAATCTGAGCGCGGCATATCGCATGATCCGCTTTAAAGGCATGTTCACGTCCTTCCGAGAGATTGATCTCAATCAAATCCAATGCCCGCATACATTTGTCCTCTCTTTTCCCGAGTGCCAGCAGCATTCTCAAATACTCTGCGTACGTCCATCCGTCTTCGGTCTCCTTGCTCTCCCATCCTTCAGCATGGCTGCGCTCATAGGACATCAGCCCTCCCAGACTGAGCGTCCAGCTTGTCTCATCTTTCGTGAGCGGCACTTTTTTGCCGCTCAAAAGAGCTTTGACATCCATCATCGCCTCAGCGTACGCCCATATAAATGTGATCGCCTCCTGCAGTGCCGGCTCTCCTTCAGGAATCAGCAGGACCGTTGCCAGAAAAGCAGCCGTTTCTGTAATTTCAGCCTGCTTGGCGGCACTTTCTTTCAGAAAACGCAGATTGGATGCTGTGCGCACCATAAGGAGCCTTCCGATGACATCTTCCAGGTTTTCTCTGTCTGTCGGTTTGCCCGCCAGAATGTATTCAATCTCATAGGACAGCCCCGTATCCTTCTGCTCATCAGTCGCCTTTCCCATCACCTCAAGGAGATAAGTGTCAAAGAGACCACCGCTTAACGGCGGGATGTCATATTTCTGCGAAAATGTACCATATCCTGTTAACCGCGTGCGCTGTGATACTGTCTCGTCCGCCTGAGTGGAAGCGTCAGATACATGTATTCCCTGCGGCATAACCATCTCCAGCGCTGAGTGCCCGATGATTCCGGCAAAGTATGAAAACATTTCGACAGCTCCGCCCACCGCCTCAGTCTGAGCCAGCTCTCCTGCAAATCCGCTGATGAGCTCCTCCTGTACATCCAGCTTCCCAGCCTCTTCCTGCTCGAATCCTTTAATGATGCCGGCTTTTTCTGCAAGTCCGGCTATCCCTGTCACCGCTGACTTCTGGCTCATATATACGAGCACCTGCTCGTAAAACGGCATTCCGTCATCATCGCTTAAATACTGGACTTTTCCAAGAACAGCATCCTGTACATCAGCCCTGTAAAACTGCAGACGTGAAAGCATTGTCTCCTCAGGATCTTCGCTGCCACCGCGACCGCCATCAACCGCAAAGAGATGGTATTTCTCCTGCAGATCCGGATCGTACTCTGCAAAAACCGATTCCAGCGCCAGATTCGTCTGTGTCTTGGCTATGTTTTTTGCCGTTTGCACAGAGGCACTCTCGAGAAGAACACCGGTAAAGGAAATCAAAAGCACAAAAACCAGACTCAGATAGACTGTGATCACAGCGCTTTCTCTTTTCATCTCATATGCCTGCACTCTCGCTGGTTATTTTGGCAAAGATCGTATTGACCAGTGCTGTCAGCTGCGATTTGAAAATGACAACCAGCGCAATCAACACCACCAGAATCAGAATAATCTCTACAACACTGACTCCCTGTTCATCCAGCAGTTCTCTCATCTCATCCTTTGCTTTAATCCATAAACCACTCACATTGACTCCTCCTTTTCTTCCTGTGTTTACATTTGCATCGACAAAAAGGCCGGCACCATGACAACAACCAGCACGATCAGAAGAAGCATCAGCATCGGCAGCAAAAGCTTTGTCTGCGCTTCCTCTCCACGGCGTCTAGCTGTCAGTTTCTGTTCCTGAAAGGCTGCTCTCGCCTCCCCGGCCAGCTGATCTGCCAGGCCTGAAGATCCCCGCCGCAAATTGCGGGCCAGAAGCTGTCCGAATTTCTCGTACCGCATATCACCGCACGCATGTCCGAAATCCAGATACACCTCTTCCTGCGACATGCCTGTTGTCATTTTCCGAAGAGCCGCTGCCATCGCCTCAAAGGCCGGCCTTGCACCGCTTTCTTTTTTCTGGCGCTCATAGTCTTCCACAATCAGTTTCCAGATATGACCGGGCGTAAGCCCTGCCCGAAGCAGCATGGAAAACAGATTTAAAATCTTAGGATGATCCTCCGCCATCTCCCTCTCGCGCTTCTTTTGTAACTGGCGGATTTTTTCTTTTTGCTGTGCATACATAAACCCTGCGGCAACAGCGCCAAGGATAATCAGCAGAAACCCTTCGTTGCCGGACTCCTTTTTCCAGATAATCTTTTTCCCATCCACTTCCTCGGGCAGCGCCACGCTCTTTGATGCCGGATCATCCAGATCAGCCTGATGCAGAAGGCGTTCAATCTCTTCCATGTACCCCGTCACCGACGACAGCTCTTTCGGATAGACCGTCACCGGGATCTCCAGTTCATCTGTGGTCGCACCGCAGGACAGTGATGCCGTCAGCAACACGGGGCTCCCCTCCTTTTGAACTTCATTGATATTGATCTTTCCATCCGGCGCCACGATGCTGTAGTCATCCTGGCGCCACTGGATCCGGGTCGGATTGTCCGGCAGTTTTTCCGGAAGCTTCAGATCGCAAGTCACATGATCGGCACTCTGATCTTTTCCTGTTACAGCATCTGTCAGCTTCTTTTTGCAGTCGCGGACATATTGTTCTTCCTCCTCTTTGGTATAGGCCTGCCCCGAAATCTCAATATCCACCGGTCTGTCTTTCATGACACCCGCAACCTCAAGACGAAGTCTCTCCGTAATCTTGCTTTCGCCACGCTTCTCACGCGCAATACTGGATACTTTCTCCCCTGTTATATTCAACAGAAACAATCCAGCTGCCAGTGTGTTGGCGGCGAGCATGATCCAGACAGCCCTTTTGAACAGCCACTGGTTGTTGATCGTCTTTTTTCTCGCTATCCACACAGCTGCAGTGATCACTGCATATACCAGGACTGTTGTTAGTAAACCAGCCATATTCCCTCTCCGCTAACTGCACGTGCGTATGATACGGCTGCCCAAAACCGCTGCCGCTGCATACAGACACAAACAAACTGTCATCACAATCACTCCGGCCGTGCTGCCATACAGATATGCCATCATTCCTCCAAAGACAAATCTCATGTAGAGAAGAATGGCTGCAGGCATGATGAGCATCAGTCTCAGCTCCAGCTTGCGGGCTGACAGCATCGTTTCAATCTCGCTCAGCACTTCCATCTTTTCTGTGATCTGGAGCACACAGCGGCGCATCACCTGTATCAGATTGCCGCCCGATCGCTTGCCGGCTCCCACGACCATCGCAAGCTCCTGCACATCGCGCTGCGTACACCGCAGCGCAAAATGCTCCCATACTGTTTCCACCGGAATATTCATCGCAAGCTCCTGGGCCATCACTTTAAACTCTCTTCCCACCATCGAGCGGTCTTGTCTTTCCCGTTCCTGCTCCCGGCACACTTCCATCATCGCATTCTCAAATGCATGGCCGGCCTCAAGTGCCGCGGCCAGAGCCTGCAGGGCCGCGCTCAGCTGACGCTCAAACTCCTCTTTTTTGATTCTCTGTCTCTCGCGGCCCCACCACAGCATCCAGCAAGGCATGATGACAATTCCCAAAGCCAGCGCGCGGACCGAGTTATAAAAAATCAATGCCGTCACTGTGCATAAAACGATTCCAGCCACCATACCATTACGCCATTCGCGGATAGTCACTGCCCGCAGAAAATAGTTTTTCTCTGTGGCAAAGCGGCTCTTTTGCTTTAAGATATCCCTCAATTTTCCCATCTGATTCTCCTGTCTCTGTAAAGTGATACAGACATCTCATCCGGATCTCACCCTGCCTGTACTCTGTCACTTCCATGATCTCGATCACCTTCCGGCTTCCGTCGCGCAGACGTCCCAGATGAACGATCAGATCCAGCGCCGAGGCAATCTGTCTGTCGATCGCCGAAAGCGGCAGTTCCATCGCCCCCAGAACCATCGTCTCCAGTCTGCTGATCATATCCTTGGGAGAATTGGCATGCCCTGTACTCAGGGAGCCGTCATGGCCGGTATTCATCGCCTGCAGCATATCAATTGCCTCATTGCCGCGCACCTCGCCGACAATAATCCGGTCTGGTCTCATGCGCAGCGCTGTCCTGATCAGTTCTCTGATTGAAATCTCTCCGACCCCTTCCATGTTGGCCTCCCGCGCCTCCATCCTGACCAGATTGGCAATATGCGTCAGCTGCAGTTCCGCGTTGTCCTCAATCGTGATAATTCTCTCGTCCTCGGGGATAAATTCTGAGAGCGCATTTAAAAACGTTGTCTTCCCGGAACCTGTCCCGCCGCTGATAAAAATGTTATACCGCGCGCGAACCATTTCTTTTAAAAATTCCGCTGCCTCCTGATCGATTGATCCGAATGCAATCAGATCTTTCATCGTAATCGGATGCTCCGGAAAACGCCGGATCGTCACGACCGGCCCGTTTAATGCTGTCGGCTTGAGCACAACATTCACGCGTGAGCCGTCATCCAGTCTGGCATCGGCAATCGGAACCCGTTCATTGGCTACACGATTGACTGCGCCGACAATCTGCTGAATGACATCATCCAGTTTTTTGTCTGACGAAAACCGCTGCCGGCATGGCTCAATATGCCCTTCTTTTTCAATGAAAATATGGTCCGTTCCGTTGATCATAATCTCTGTAATGCTGTCATCTTCTAAAAGATCCTGGAGCACATCCAGTCTCCGGAATGAATTAAACAGCTGTCTGGCCAGATCCGAGCGCTCCTTCAGTGACATGTTCCCCGGATCTGCATGAATGACATCGTAGATTATGTCAATCAGTTCCTCGTCTCCAACCTCCTCGTGCAGGTCAACCCGGTCTAAAACGCGCTCCCGCAGCTGATCAAATCCTACCGCCATCGGTCCGCCCGCTGATAATCGACCGGACCAGAGCCCCGGCAACCTTTTCTTTGTCCTCTTCCATGGGCACTTTGCGAATCCGCTGCGCCAACTCTTTTTCATCATAGAGATGTAGTTCTCTGACAAAGGCCGCCGTTTTTTCCTGCGAACACATGTCATCAAGAACCGGCATATAAATATGTGTACAGCGCTTTAAAATCTCTCTCCTGCCCAGCATCCCGTCACCCAAATCCAGAAGCACCAATCCGTAGCTGCCCTCCTTGGCAATGACATCCAAAAGCTTCTCCCACTCCTGCGGTGATACTTCCAGAAGATCCTCACTTGACTTAAATGGCGCCAGATAATCAAGCCCCTCCAGATGCCCCGCCATGGTTGTCAGCCTGAGACCCAGATTTGGTGCATCCTGCCGTATGAAATAGATCATGTCTTCCAGAGAGGACCCTTCATTTAGTTCGCTTTGTGCGTGGTAGGGGCAAAGATTCAAATAGAGTGTCCCGTCTTCTCTGGCCAGCCTCTTTCCGACTTCAAGCGCCAGAGACGTCTGACCGACCCTCTTGACGGGAGAATAAAAACCGATCAATTGAATGTCAGCTGCCCGGCGGCTGCCTGTTAAAAGCCGATCGTCCACACAATGCCTGATCATCTCATCTAAAATCTCGCTGCCGGAACTGTACATGAAAATGGTAAGCCCCCTCGGATCCGTCTCACCCGGATGCTCTGTCAACACAAACCATTTCTGTGCTTTTAGCTGATCACTCTCTGCTTCAGTAAACAAATGATCAATCAACAGATAATCGACCGGCATCCTCTCGCTCACCTTCAGAGCTGTCTCAATCGAATTACAGTAATGTACCCGGAAGGCATACGCCCGCTGAGCAGAAATATATTCCGCAAGACGCCGCGCATACTCCATTTCTTTCACGCATATCAATATGTTTTTCGATGTCATCATGTCTCCTCTCTGACTGTTTGTGCCACGCATTATAGCGAAAGAGGGCATAAAAAAACAGTCGATTTCTATCGACACTTTTCGATACTTTTCGACGGTTTTCGACACTTTTCGACGGTTTTTTACCTTGTATAGCACATTCAGGCAGCCTTATCGTCCGGAAACGCTTCTGCTACGGGAAAAACGAAGCGGTGCGTAAGGGCGCATAAAACGCTCCCTAAACACCGGCGTTTTTCACGTTTCTGGCCGGCATAACTATCTGGCTGTGCATACCATATAAAACTCGCTGCCGGCATATGTCGGCAGCGAGTCTGCTTTGTGTTTTTGAATGTTTTACAGTTCGAG
>CADBOU010000010.1 GCA_902796355.1 uncultured Lachnospiraceae bacterium | reverse complement strand
ATCACCCCTCATGTGTGATTTTCCGGTGCCCCCATCGGGAAATCCGCACTTTATTCTCATTCCTTTAGTATCTATAGTATCACGAAAAAAGGCAGTCTTTTGACTGCCCTTTTTCGTTGTGTCACGATTCTCAAGTTTGAATTTTTATACATCTGTGATATCCACATCGGGTGTGAGCAGGAAGCTGTACTCCGGAAATGCCTCCTTCAGTTCCGTGTGGAGGATCTCCAGCCCCTCGTGCGGTTCTATTTCAAAGCTTAATACCACATCCAGGCGAATATGCTTTTTCTCCGCTTCCAGATAAAACCCGTGCATCTGAAGAACCCAGTCATGTTCCATCACAATATGCTGCACTTCGTTACGGATCTGCGCAGCCTTTTCATCGGTTGTGTTGTAAGAATAAACTCCGACTGCTGTCAATATCACGCCCGTCTCCCTGTAAACCTGGCGTTCTACTTTCCTGGTCAGTGCATCCACCTGATCAACAGTCATCGTGTCGGGAAGCTCAAGGTGGACGGAGGCCAGATTTTTATCCGGGCCGTAATTGTTGATAATCAGATCATACGCCCCGCGCACCTCGGGAAGCATCGTTAAAATCTCTTTGATCTTCTTCGTCTCCTGCGGATCATAACGCCTTCCGATGATGTCATTGACGGTATCCATCATCATCTCGATACCTGACTTGATTATGAACAGAGAGATCACAACGCCGACGTACGCCTCCAGCGACACGCCGGTTGTCAGATAGATGACAGCCGACGCCAGGACCGATGCGGAGAGGATGGCGTCAAAGAGTGCATCCGCCCCGGATGCGATAAGCGCACCTGAGTTTGCTTTCTTTCCCTGCCTTTTAACATACTGACCGAGCACGATCTTGACAATCACCGCCGATGCGATGATCACCAGCGAGACACTCGAGTAATCCGCCTTAACGGGGTGAATAATTTTCTTAACCGATTCATTCGCTGATGTCAGGCCGGCAAACAGGACGATGGCTGCCACAATCATGGCACTTAGATACTCTGCCCGACCGTGACCGTAAGGATGCTTTTTGTCCGGCAGCTTGTTGGCCAGCTTTGTGCCCGCAATCGTAATGACAGATGAAAGCGCATCTGACAGATTGTTGACCGCATCCAGCGTGACGGCAATCGAATGGGAAATGAGACCGACAACCGCTTTGAAGGCAGCCAGAAAAACATTGGCTAAAATACCAATGATACTTGTTCTGACGATCAACTGGTTGCGGTCCACAGCCGTCTCCTGAACTGTTTGTTCCTGGGTTTGCTTCTTTTCTTCCATCTCTTCTCTCTCCTTAGCTTTCCCGGCTGTCAGCCTTCATATGAAATATGATCCCCCCGGCTGGTCACAACCTGATAACCTACTTTTGAGACACGCAGCTGCATACACCTGATGCATTCAGCAGCCTCATCCCCGGTGCAGATCTTATTGTCATACAGCAAATATTTGCCTCTCACGCCTGTGGGTGAAAGGTTCGGCATCACGACATTGGCTCCCGCCAGAATTCCCTTCTCTCTGCCCATCGGATCAACGGTTCCAAGCGCCGTTGTAGCCGGAAGAAGCACATCCGGAAGCAAGAGTCTGACGATCGATAATATCCGCAGCGTCATCTCTGTCGAGCCTGCCTGTTCATGGGCAAACTGTGTATCTTTGTGCGGAATAAAGGGACCGGTTCCCACCATCTGGGGTTTAAAGCTCTGCATAAAGCGCAGATCTTTGATCAGATGATCGACGGTCTGATACGGTGATCCGATCATCATGCCGCATCCGACCTGATATCCGATATCGCGTAAATCACGCAGGCACTGCATGCGGTGTTCAAAAGACATCTTGGCGGGATGGAGTTTCTCATAGTGCTCTTTGTCTGCCGTCTCATGGCGCAGCAGATACCTGTCAGCGCCCGCATCAAACAGTCTTTGATAACTTTCCCTTTCTCTCTCCCCGAGTGAGAGTGTAATAGCGCAATCAGGATGACGCTCTCTGATGGCCCGGACAATCGGAACCATCCTCTCGTCTGTATAATAAGGATCCTCCCCGCCCTGCAGCACAATCGTCCTGAATCCCAGATCATAGCCCTGATCGGCGCAATCCAGAATCTGCTCATCGCTCAGGCGGTAGCGCTCCGCGCGTGTATTGCCGCACCGGATGCCGCAGTAAAAGCAATCGTTTTTACAATAATTGGAAAACTCGATCAGGCCACGCAGATAGACATCTTTCCCGTAATACTTCTCCCTCACAGCGCGGGCCTGTTGCGCCATATACTGAATGACTTGCTCATCTTCACAGAGAAGAAGCACTTTCAATTCTTCATCCGTCAGATCCTGCGTCTGCGTCAGTTTGTCGACGATCTTAAGCCCGGCGGTCTTTGCTGTCAGATTAATATCTTCCATCCAGATCACATCCTTTCCGTTCGAGGTTGTCATTGCCTATACCATACCACATCACAGGCCGGTAAGAAAAGGCTAACGGGGATGTTCAAACAAATGTACAGGCCTGCCGTTAAACTTATAGATGTCAAGAGAGGAAAACACTGTTCAGCATTTACAATACAGGAGGCTCGCCATGAAAGGATACAACAGCAGTTACGGATATATGGGTTTAGTCAACGGACGATATATGTTGTTTGCAAGCGAAGCAGACTATGAAGATTACATGCGTGATCAGGATTGATCTGATCCATAAGGAATCCCCTTCACAATCTATCCTTTATACTCCCTTTTTAACAGAGCGGCTGCACTGATATCGGTGCCGCCGCTCTGTTTGATCCCTCAACCGGCTTACAGGGTTCGCTTCCTGTTTCTTGCTGTTTCACAGGTGTTGTGGCACAAATGCTTGCAAAAGAGTATTTACTTATATATGATTTAGTTAGAATTTATTACTATATAGTTATTTAGTCAGAATTATGAGGCGTTGAATGGCAGAACGGACAAAACTGTGGATTGCAGATACGATGAAATCCCTGATGGCAAAAAAACCGGTCGATAAGATCCGGGTGACGGAGATCTGCCGGCTTGCCGAAATTACCAAACCGACTTTCTATTATCATTTCAGAGATAAATATGATCTGATCGCCTGGATCTTTATGCGCTCGGCACTCGGGACAGATATTCTTTCTGTAAAGTCAGCAGCCGCCGGAATGAAGCAGATGCGGCAGGACTTTCTGTTTTACAAGAGAGCGTACGAGGACACCTCTCAAAATGCTCTCTGGCAGTACATGCTGGAGTATTTTGCCAGCCGGTATGTGCAAGAGGCAAAAAAGCGCCTTTCACCTGAGCCCCTCAGCGCACAGCTGTCCTATAGTATCCGCCTGTACTGCTACGGATGTATTGGTATGACGCGCGAATGGCTGTTGAAGGACAATATCACGCCGGCTGAGACCATTGTTGAGATGATGTTCGCGTCCATGCCGGAATCACTCAAATCACTTTTCTTTTAAAAGGAGTCTTCGATGTACCGCAAATATTTTGCCTGGAGTTTTGACGACGGCCTTGAACAGGACAAAAGAATCATAAAGACACTAAAAGAATATGAGATGGGTGCAACATTCCACCTGAACTCAGGGATGTTCGGAGACAAAACCTATGTCGGCCGGATCGGCAATCCTGGGATGAGGGAGATCTCAGTCGAGGCTTTTGAATCCGGGAACTGCCGGCTGCTGCCTTATGCCCCTCATTTCCGCATCCCTGAAGATGAAGTGCGGGATGTCTACGCAGGATTTGAAATTGCGGGACACACCTGTCATCATGTCAATCTGATGACGTGTTCACAGGAAGACCGGCTCAGAGAGATAGCTGATGACATCATCTCCCTCTCTGACCTGTTTGATCAGAAGGTCACCGGCTTTGCCTACCCGTACGGCATGGGCGCCAAGCAGAGCCGCAAAGCCCTGAAAGCTGCCGGTGTGCAGTACGCCAGACTGGCGGTCACGGATTCTGCCTTTCTCTTCCCCGAAGATCCGCTTGCGATGCCGCTGACCTGCCGGTTTACATCAGAAAAGGTATTCCCGCTGATTGAACAGTTTAAATCCAAAGAGCCCGAAGATCATGATCTGTTCTTCCTGATGTTTGCACACGGATATGAGTGCGATTTCGGAACAGCAGAGGCAAACTGGGAAAAATTTGAGAACATCTGCGCGGCAGTGGCCGGGCAGAAGGATATCGTGTGCTGCTCAATCGGCCAGGCACTCCGGCATCATGCGAAAGATTAACCAGTCGCTGACGATCAGAGAACACCTTATTAAACCAATGACAAAGGAGCTGACATGAAATTACTCGATTATGAAAAAGAACATATGAACCGTGTGCGTGAGGGTTTGCCGGAATGTATGGTTTTGCTCAAGAAAAACGGCTCCTTCCCCCTTGATGAGCCGGGCAGACTTGCCGCTTACGGAAGCGGCGTGCGCCACAGCATCAAGGGCGGCACCGGATCCGGCGATGTGAATGCGCATTTTACTGTGAATATAGAACAAGGCCTAAAAGAGGCAGGCTTTGAGCTGATAAGTGCGGATTGGCTGGACCACTATGATCTCTGCAGAGCAACAGCCAAAAAAGCTTTTCGAAAAGAGATCAAAAAGGAAGCCCGCGCTGCCGGCTCCAATGTCATCATGTACGCGATGGGCGCCGTGATGCCGGAGCCGGAGTATGATCTTCCGCTCGATTACAGCGCCGATGCCGCGATCTATGTCCTCTCCCGTATATCCGGTGAGGGAAGTGACCGCAGGGCTGTCCCCGGCGATTTCCTCCTGACGGAGACGGAGATCAGGGATATCTGTACTCTTGATGCACACTACGATCATTTTATGCTGGTGCTCAACACCGGCGGTCCGGTCGATCTGACACCGGTGGAGCATGTCGGAAATATCCTCGTTCTCTCGCAGCTTGGCACAGAAATGGGCCGTGCCCTGGCAGATGTCCTGCTCGGGCGGACTGTCCCGTCAGGCAAACTGGCAACCACCTGGGCCTCCTGGGAAGATTACTGTCCCGAAGTGCAGCTGGGCGGTATCGATGATACGTACTACCGGGAAGGCGTCTACGTCGGCTATCGGTATTTTGATACCGTCGGCAAGCGGGCGCTCTATCCATTCGGATTCGGCCTGTCCTACACAGATTTCTCACTGGGAGAGTCTCGCATAACACTCGGCGGCAGCACTGTATCGGCGGCAGTCACTGTGACCAACACAGGCAGTTTCTTCGGAAAAGAAGTTGTACAAGTCTACGTGACGGCTCCGGAAGTCAAACTGCAAAAACCATGGCAGGATCTGGCAGGATTTGCAAAAACCGGCAATCTGATGCCGGGCTCATCGGAAACAGTCACCATCACCTTTGATATAGCCGATCTCGCCTCTTTTGACGAAGCGCGCCAGGTATACTGTCTGGAACCCGGGAAGTACATCATCCGGATCGGGACAAGCAGTACAGACAATAAACCGGCGGCTGTCATCTCGCTGTCAGAAGAGATCATCACAAAGAAAGTGCACGCTATAGTTCCGAAGGCTGATTTTACTGAAGTTCAGTACGAACGGACTCTCTGTGATCAGGATCTGAGCGCCCTGCCGCATATGGAGCTTGATCCGGCCGCATTCACGCCTGTCAGTGTGAACTATGTTCTTCCGACGAAAGCCATCTCCCCCGAAATCAAAGCTCTCTCTGATGAAGAGCTCGCCTACATGGCTGTCGGGCATTTTTCGGATAAAGGCGGTCTGCTGGCTGTGATCGGCAATGCCTCCCCGCATGTAGCCGGCGCCGCAGGGGAAACAACCTCTAAGCTGACCGGACAGGGTTTTAATCCGATGGTTATGGCGGACGGACCTGCCGGACTGCGGCTTGCCAAAGAATTCTATGAAGATGAAAAAGGAATGCATGCTCTTGGGGCCGGATCGATCCCGGCCGGCATCCTCGATTTGCTGAGTGCTCCCCTGCGGAAAATAGCGAAAAAGCTGATCAGCAGCAAACCGCCAAAAAATGCTGAAATCCGGACACAGTACTGCACCTCTTTGCCGATCGGAACAGCCCTCGCACAGTCATGGAACCTTAACTATGCCCATGCTCTCGGCGACATCGTCGGCTCCGAGATGGATCGCTTTGGCGTACATCTGTGGCTGGCGCCGGCTCTGAATATCCACCGCAGCGTACTGTGCGGGCGTAATTTTGAGTATTACAGTGAAGATCCTTTCGTTTCCGGTAAGATGGCGGCAGCAATCACCCAGGGCGTCCAGGCGCATGCGGGCCGCGGCACAACGATTAAGCACTTTGCCGCCAACAACCAGGAACTTAACCGCTACTTTAACAACAGTCATATCAGTGAGCGGGCACTGCGGGAGATTTACCTGAAGGGTTTTGCTCTGTGCATCAGAGAGGCACGTCCTCTGGCGCTCATGACATCCTACAATCTGCTCAATGGCCGGCATACTTCCGAGAGCCGGGGACTGATTGAGGATTATCTGCGTGCTGAACAGAATTATACCGGCATTGTCATGACAGACTGGGTCATGAATATCACCAATCTCGGAAAAGCTTACGCTAAAGCCCGCGCAAGCCGCGTGGCTGCAGCGGGAGGAGATCTGTTTATGCCGGGCAGCCAGGCCGACTACGATCATGTGCTGACTGCACTCAAAAGCGGTATGATTACACGCAGACAGTTGGAAGAAAATGCGCACCGCGTACTCGCACTGTCGAAAATGGTCACACAATAATTGTCATCTGCTTTACTGCTCTCGCAAATTAACATTTCATGTAAAATGTACCGCATCCATGCAGAAGGAACAACGGCGTCATTCCACCAGGCGGAACACCTGTTTCACGTGATAGGATAGAGTTTTGACAGATTCATTTTATGTTTTTTCACATTCCTTTTACACCTTGAACAAAATTTGGTCACATTTTCCTTTTATGATATAGGCATACAAAGGAAAAAGAACAACCAATCTAAATAAACCTTCTTTTTCATAGTTCTCCTACTAAAAACCCGGGATCAAAAGATCCCGGGTTCCTCATTTCTATATAATTGACTGCCAGATTTCACAGCCCTTTACGGCGTCTGTTGTACGCCTTTCCTGTCAGAAACACCAGCACTGCGCCGCTTGCCAACGTGATGTCCGAAACCGTCGGATCATCTGTATTAAATGTCACCTT
>CADBOU010000009.1 GCA_902796355.1 uncultured Lachnospiraceae bacterium | reverse complement strand
ATAAATACAGGTGTGAGGTGGAATATGCATGTATCAAACACGAGCGGCTTAATCGCAGCAGCAAGTGTTAAGCATTCTAAACCGATGCTGCAGATTGGTGATATTACGATTCTCAAACGCATTGTCATCACCATGCAGCAGGTCGGTATATTTCCTATTGTAATCATCGCCGGAGTTGATTATTATGAAGTCCATTACGATATGTTTCGCTATGGTGTCATTTTTCTGAAAATGGATAATCCTGACGAGCCGTCCATGCTGCAGTCTGTGAAACTGGGCCTTTCGTATCTGAAAGGGAAGAGCGAAAGGGTGATGATTACACCTGTCAATGTGCCGATGTTCTCGCCGAATACGTTGGTGCAGATGATGCAGCAGAAGGCCGGTATTGTAAAACCTGTTTATAATGGAAAAGGAGGACATCCCATTCTGATTTCACAGGATCTTATTCCGGAGATTCTGGAAAATGACTGGAATGATGAGATGCGGGAGATGACGAGACATTTTTCAGACAATACGGCTGCGGTTGATGTTTCAGATCCGGGCATTCTCATGAATATTCACAATGAACAGGAATTGCATGATCACCTTGAACAGCATAATCATTCGATTCTTCATCCGCACTTAAATCTGACGATCGAAAAAGAGAAGTCTTTCTTTGACAGCAGAATCAAACTCCTTTTGTATCTGATTGCAGACACACACAATGTCAGGCAATCATGTGAGAGGATGGGATTGTCATACAGCAAGGCCTGGAACATGCTGAACCATTTGGAAAAAGAACTCGGATATAAAGTTGTTGAGCGCAGTCATGGCGGAAGCCGGGGCGGGAAAACCAGACTGACTGCACGGGGTGTGCGGCTGTTGCAGTTCTATCAGGTTTATGAGGAGGATCTGGCTCGTTATGCCCAGCAAAAATTCTGGAATCTATTTCAAAATATCGAAGATGAGGATGCTTCTTTATAGGGTCGAGTTCTTTTGAGAAAGAACTTGAATCGACCACTCCGATCACCGAGAATGAAACTGGTAATAAATGAAGCTGGTACCAGTATGTGAAAGGAGTGGTCGGTTTGTATTTAAATCATTTAAAGCCTGAAAATGCGCCGCATGGCGAAGAATACTGTACAAGCATGATCGGCAAGAATACACATCGTTGGGACGGCCCTGCAAAGGTCTCCGGTACGATGGAGTATCCTTCTGATGTCTATGTGCCCGGTATGCTGTATGGTGCAGTTCTGTACAGCCCCTATGCTCATGCCAATATTGTGTCTGTCGATACAAGTGAAGCGGAAGCCATGGGAGCCGTATGCCTGACATATGAAGATGTTCCGAAGACAGTGTACAATGAGCGCAGCGTCTCAACACCTGCCGGTACATACCGTGACAGAATCATTCTGCCGAATAAAGCCCGTCATGTCGGTGAACCGTTGATGGCTGTTGCAGCTCCGACAGAGGAGCTTGCTTACAAGGCGTTGCACGCTTTGAAAGTAGAATATGAAGTTCTTCCGGCAGTCTATGATCCGGAAGAAGCTATGAAAGACGGAGCACCGCAGCTCTACGATAAGATTTTCCTTGATGAAGAGGAGATTACAGTCAAGAACAATGTCGGTGTTGTCCGTAACATCTATGAAGGTGACGTTGAAGAAGGACTGCGTCAGGCAGATCGTGTCTTTGAGGATGATTATTCGGTCGGACGCATCTATCAGGCACAGCTCGAGCCGAAGGCAGCCGTTGTCAAGCCTGAGGTTGATGGCTCTCTGACAGTCTGGGGCACATGCCAGTCGATTCATGCCTGCCGTCAGCTGCTTGGTTTCCTTTTCCAGAAACCGCTCAGCAAGATCAACGTAAAGAAGATGCCGTTTGGTGGTGGATTCGGTTCTTCAATTCATGTCAACACAGTGATTCCGATCTGTGCAGCACTGGCTGTCAAGTCCGGGAAGCCTGTTAAGATCTGCAATACACGTGAAGGCGATTTCTACAGCCACAACAAGTATCCGACTAAGTTCCATGTTCGCCTCGGTGTCACGAATGACGGAGTCATTACAGCTGGTGAAGTGAAGGCGCTCGTTGATTTTGGCGCACATCAGATTCAGCCGCTTCCGTACATGGGATGTACAGCCGGCTGGTTTGCTTCGCTTTATAAGTATTGCGGCAATATCACATTTGAAGGTACAGCTGTGTACACGAACAAGACACCTTGCTGCGCGATGCAGGGCTATGGCAATCCGCAGGTCAATTTTGCGATTGAGTCTATGATTGATGAGATCTGTAATGAGATGGGATTTGATCCGATTGAGTTCAGATTAAAGAATATTCGTACCATTGGAGATGAATTCTGGGCGCAGGGACCGACAGTCCGCTCTATCATCAAGTCAAGCGGTACGGAGGAAGGCCTGATTGAAGGTGCTAAGAAGTTTGATTTTGCCAACCGCGGCAAGTTCGAAGACAAGACAGGCAAGATCCGCCGAGGCAGCGGTGTTGCCCGTGGATTCCACGCTTCCGGAACAGGCGGCCCGAAGCCGGGCGAGGTTATTGACTACTCATTTGCGACAGTTAAGATCAATGAAGATGGTTCGGTAGATGTACTGACGCCTGTTACAGATCACGGCGGCGGCACATGGGATGCCATCCGTAAGATCGTTGCAGAAGTACTTCAGGTTCCGCTTGATCTGGTCGGCTTATCTCCGGCAGATACCATGAATACAGGTTATGATGTGTGTACACACGCAACGCGTGGTACTTACTGCGGCGGCGGTGCTGCCCGTAATGCTGCACTGCGTCTGCGCGAGAAGCTCTTTGTCATGGCTGGTGAGATGATGGATGAGAAACCTGACGATCTTGAGGTCGTGATGGATCCGAAACAACATCAGGGATGCGTGCAGGTGAAAGGATATCCGGAAAAGCGCATGACAATCAATGAGATTGCCCGCAATGCCTGGATCTGGAGCCGTGGTACACTGGTACACTCAGAGAGCTACCGTCAGAAGAATGCTCCGCCGTGCTTCACAGTTCACTTTGTTGAAGTCGAAGTCAATATGGAGACAGGTGTGATTACACTTCCTCGTGTTCTGATTTATGGTGACTGCGGTACACCGATCAACCCGGATCTTGTCAAAGGTCAGTTAGTTGGTGCATTTAACCGTGGCCTTGGATATACCATGTATGAATGGCTTCCGACAGATGAAGAGACAGGTGCATTGTTAAATAAGGGCCTCTTTGTTGACTATAAGACACCGACAGCATACGAGATGCCCAAGGTTGACAACCTTCAGGTTGAGCTGTGCAAGTGCTATGAGCCGTCAGGCCCGTTTGGCGCTAAGGGTATCGGCGAGGCCGCGCTTGCTTCTGTTCAGTCAGCTATTTCGAACGCAATCTACAATGCAATCGGTATCCGCTTCCATGAGATTCCGATCACACCGGAGAGAGTACTCGAAGCGCTTAAGGAGAAGGAGGCTCAGGCATGAATACAAGATTTTTAGAGAAAGAATATGATTATGTTAAGCCGGCAACTCTTGATGAGGCGCTTGATATCCTGGCCGAGAAGGAGAATGTGAAGGTTCTGGCCGGCGGTACGGATCTGATCGTCAAATTAAAGACAGATGCGTTAGAGGATATGGATATCATGATGGACATCAACAGCATTGATGAGCTTTGCGGATGCTGCATCAACGCAGACGGCGATTTGGTTATCGGTGCAACAGCCAAGATTTCTCATCTTGAAAAAAATGATGATATCAAAGCGGCTTATCCGGCACTCTCTGAGGCTATGCATGCCATGGCATCTGTGTCTGTCCGTAATATGGCCACTATGGGCGGCAACTTTATGAACGCTTCTCCTGTTGCTGATACAGCCGGCCCGGCCATGTGCTACGGGGCACAGGTCTGCTTAAAGAGCAAGAAGGGTGAGCGCACGATCGATGCGACAGAGTTTTTCTTAAAGCCCGGTGTCACAGCAGCCGAAGACGATGAGCTGCTCACAGGCTTTGTGATTCCGAAGCCGGCGGACAATACGGGTGCTGCTTTTGTTAAAATTGGCCGTGTTAAATCAGATATCGCCAAGGTCAGTATTACAGCCGTGATGGAACGCGAAGGCGATACAGTCAAATCCTGCCGTCTGGCAATGGGTTCTGTAGCTCCGAAGCCGCTGTTCCTGGCTGACATCGGTGCCGGTCTCGAAGGGCAGAAAATGACAGAAGAATTAATCATGAAGACGGCAGATCAGATCCGCGATTTTGTAAAACCGATCGGTGATCACGGTACAACAGCTGAATACCGCAAGGAAATGTCCGGACTGATTGCCCGCGACTGCCTGATGGAAGCATGGAAGCGCAGTGGAGGTGAGTTAGCATGAGCAAGCATAGAATTACATTAACAGTCAATGGTGAAGTTCACAGATTAACAGTTAAAAGCAATGAGCTGCTCCTGAATGTTCTGCGTGACCGCCTGCATCTGACAGGAGCCAAATATGGCTGCGGTATCGCTGAATGTGGTGCCTGTACAGTTTTAAAGGGTGATGAGAGTGTCATGAGCTGTTTGGTTCCGGCTGTCGCAGCAGACGGCTGGGAGCTGACAACAGCTGAAGGTTTGGTTACAGCAGACGGTGAACTGAACGTTGTTCAGGAAGAGTTCCTTGAAAAGTCTGCTGTTCAGTGCGGCTTCTGTACACCGGGTATGGTTGTTGCCTCTACAGCTCTTTTGAGAGAGAATCCTGATCCGACAGAGGATGAGGTGCGCGATTATCTGCGCGGAAACTTCTGCAGATGTACAGGATATCATGCGATCGTCGAAGCCGTTCTTGCTGCAGCAGTTGATGCACAGAATGGTGGAAGACTGTAATATTTGACTTCCAGTAACAGCGGTCCACCCCGCTGATATATATAGGAAGAAATACAGAGATAGAGTCCGGTTATGACAACATGCTTTTTCCGACTCCGTCGAAAAACGCTCAGTCACTTTCTGGGGGATGTTCATCTATTGAACATTTGGTGATTGTATGCGTGACGGATTTTGGGTTATGTCTTCAGTCTCTGAAGGCTATGTCGGAAGATGTGTGCCGGACTCTATCGCATTCTATAAAAACAATGATCTGTAACTGAGACAGACAGAAGATCATCGGATCAGTCTTAGCGGTGTGAAACCTCTTTATTTTTATGCAGACCTGATATACAATGATCAGTGTTTGGAGGGCTAACATGCATCGCTCAAAACCGTTTTCTTCTAATCATAAAAAACTTTTGAAGACAGACAGGCTTTCAGCCAGACAATGTATTTTACCTGTCTTGTTATTTTTGATAATCCAGCTTTCGGTCACTCTTGTGATCGGATTTTTCTGTGGAGAAGGCTGGCTGCCTCAGGAGGAGATGAGCAGTATTTCTACCGGGCTGTCTGCCGTGCTGGGTCTTGCAGCAGTCTGTATTTGTGACAGGCGGATGGGAATTGGAGCGCTGGGAAAAGGATCATGCATCAAGCCTGTCCCTTCTATGCGCCTTCCTCTTATCCTGTTCATGACATTAGCGCTTGCTGTCGCTGTCAACTTCTTATTCAATGGTCTTGTTTTAATGACTGGCATACAGACTATCGATCCGCTGTATCAAAAAGCGGCAGGACTGTTTGCTGAAGGATCTTTTGCCTTTCAGATCATTACATACGGCATTCTTGTACCTATATCGGAGGAAGCACTTTTCCGCGGTGTGGTATATGCGTTTTTCAAATCACGCTTCTGTGGATCAACCCGGCGTCATATTACAGCGATTCTGCTTACCTCCCTGGTGTTTAGTGTCTATCATGGCAATTTTACACAAGGTATCTATACATTTCTTTTAAGTATTATCTTTTGCCTGTTGGCAGACAGAGGAGGTTTGATCCTGTCTGTTGTACTCCACATGGGGGTTAATCTGGTTTCGCTGATCGGGCAGCGCAGTGCGGCATATACCGCCATATTGCAAAATCCTTCTGATCACTGGACGATCCTGTTGGGAGCGGCTGTAGCATCTGTTATTCTGTATTATTTCATTTGTAAACTGACTGAAGATAACAGTTTATAATTACAGAGGTCAGACACCGGCCAAGATCCCCGAAAACCACAGGATATGGACGGTTTTTGTCTGTCAGACACCACAAGTGTATATTTCAAATTGTAAAATGTTACAAAAATGTTAATAAATTTCGATATAAATGTTGCAATCTTTGCGGACATGTTATATACTCTAACCATCAGTGAAAGGATGGTCTGAAGATATGAAAAAAATCCAGTTAGCAATTTTAGCAGGTATTGTTACTTTTTCAATGTGTACAGCGTCCGTTTCTGCAGTGACGATTCAGGATCTCCAGAACGGTAAAGCGCAGGCGCAGAGTGAAGTCAACGCACTGCAGGATCAATTAAACAAGGTTGTTGACGAGATTGCCACATTGGAGGACAAGCTGGTCGAGACAGGACAGAGCATCGAGCAAGCGGAAGCTGATCTGAAGGCTGCTCAGAAGAAAGAAAAGAAGCAGTATGAAGATATGAAGCTCCGTATTCAGTTCATGTACGAAGAGGGAGATGCCTCCGTTGTAGAGGAGATGCTCGAGAAGCAGTCGATCGCTGATGCGATGACACAGGCTGAATACGTATCTGATGTTCATTCCTATGACCGCAAGAAGTTAGATGAGTATATTGCGACCAAAGAGGAGATAGCCACTCTCAAGAGTGATCTGGAAGCCAAGCAGGCTGAGCTGAAGAAGACACAGGAAGAATTTGTTGCACAGCAGCAGCAGCTTGATGCGATGATCGCTGAGAAGAAGATGGCGGTTGCAGGATTTGATCAGATGATCGCACAGGCTTATGCTGCAGCTGCACAGGCTGCCTCGCAGCGCGCAGCAGCGGCTGGCGGCACGCGCAACGGCGGCGGCAGAAACTATACAGCTAATTATACGGCGAGTGCTGCCAAGAATGTGGGGGGTATTTCATATACAGGTGATGCAAGCGGTTATTATGCAGCGATTCTGAAGGCAGCTTACTCTTATTCGGGAACAGCCTACAAGTGGGGCGGTACATCTAAGAGCGGTATTGACTGCTCCGGTCTGGTTATGCAGGCTTACGCCGCAGCCGGCATCAGCTTACCTCACTCTTCGTCACTGATTTACTCAGGCGGACGTCAAACGAGTAATCCGCAGGCAGGCGACATCGTATGTGAGCCGGGACATGTCGGCATCTATATCGGCAATGGCCAGATGATCAATGCGACACAGGACGGCGATACGGTCCGTGTCACAAATGTTAAGCCGAATTCAAAATATGTCAGCTATGGCAATTGATTTTTAATACATATATCATCTATAATAGAAGGACATTACGTGGGGGCGTATAAATCTTAGTAAGGTGGGTGATTCTTTGCATAAAAGAAAAAGCATAAGAACACTCATAGCAGTACTTGCTGTGGGTGTTTTTGTATCAACAGGAGCATATGCGGAGCCTTCTTCCAAGGAGGCACAGGAAAAGGTCGATAGTCTGAAACAGCAGAAGGAAGCGACACAGAAAGAGGTTTCTTCCTTAAAGAGCCAGTTGACGACAATTCTCGGAAAGCTCGACGAACTTGAGATTGCGCTTGATACTAAGCAGAAAGAGATTGAGAAGGCTGAGGCTGATCTCGAAGAAGCGAAAGCACAGGAGAAACAGCAGTACAATGATATGAAGACGCGCATCGTCTACATGTATGAAGAGGGCGGATCTTCGATCGAGCTGGAAAAGATTATTCAATCCCAGTCAATCTCTGATATGTTATCAACTGTCGAATACGCACAGAACCTGCACGACTATGACAGGCAAAAGTTGGATGAGCTGATTGCAACAAAGCAGAAGATCCAGGATCTTAATGCTCAGCTTAAAGAGCAGAAAGCGGAAATGGAAAGTCTGCAGGCTGAGTATGAAGAACAGTCAGCTTCTCTGAATGCGATGATTGATGAGAAGAGTGCTGAGATTGCAGATCTTGGCGATCAGATTCAGGAGGCGGCGAAAGAGGTACAGAAGGCTAAAGAGCGTGAAGCAGCTGAAGCTCTGGCTCGCGCTGCGGCACAGCGCGCAGCGGCTGCGGCACAGGCACAGTCTTCCGGCGGCAGCAGCGGCAGCAGCGGGGGGTCTTCCGGTGGATCAAGTGTTACACCTGTGACTCCGTCAGCGCCTGTTGTTGACGGCGGCGCCAATCCTCATGGTTCTACGATCGTTGCTGCTGCATACTCGCAGATTGGTGTTCCTTATGTATGGGGCGGTACGTCTCCAGGTAAGGGCCTTGATTGTTCCGGGCTGACTCAGTATTGTTACCGTTGTGCCGGTATCAGCATTCCGCGTACATCCGGAGCACAGCTGGCGGCAGGCACCAGAGTCTCAAATCCTTCACCTGGCGATATTTGCTGGACCCCTGGTCACGTAGCCATCTATATTGGCAATGGACAGATGATCGAAGCACAGCAGACAGGTGTACCGGTTAAAGTCTCAAAAGTACGTGTGACTTATTATGTGAGATTCTGACAGAACAGAACATTCGGACAAGAGTGAATGATGGCGGTATTGACGAAAAGTTGATGCCGCCTTT
>CADBOU010000008.1 GCA_902796355.1 uncultured Lachnospiraceae bacterium | reverse complement strand
TGTTTTTCTATGGTCATCCGCAGAACAGATTCTGGAAAGTAATGGCTGCTGTGTTTAATGACAGTGTAGTACCACAGACGACAGAAGAGAAAAAAGCTTTTCTGTATGCACATCATGTGGCGCTTTGGGACACGATCGCCTCCTGCGAGATTGCAGGATCATCTGACGCGTCTATCCGCCATGCCGTGCCCAATGATCTCTCTCCGATCTTTGAAACTGCCGACATCCGGCGCGTATACACAAACGGTGCAGCATCTTATAACCTTTACTGCCGCTACCAACTGCCTCTGACCGGACGTGAGGCAGTAAAACTTCCTTCGACAAGCCCTGCCAACGCAGCCTGGTCTCTGGACAGACTGATCGAGGCGTGGCGTGTTGTTGCCGAATCTTAAACAGAAAACGTGTCAATAAAAAAGCTGCCGTCAATATGTACGGCAGCTTTTTGCGCTCAGTGATCAGTCATCAGTCTCCTCTGTGATCGAAGACCCGCTGGGTTTTCTTTTCAGAGCGGGGCAGTGTGTTGACAGAGACAATGGCCACATTCGGGGTGACATTGTATTTGGTTTTAACAAGATTGCGGATAGTTTCACCGGTGCTCATGAAATCAACCCGTCCCTCAGCTTCCGCTGTAATCATGATGATATCTTTATTCCTCATCTCATCATGTGCAATATCAATCTTATACTCGCTGGATACGCCGTCGACCATGCCAAGAATTTCTTCGACCTGACTCGGGAACATATTGACACCATGGATCTTAAACATGTCATCACTCCGGCCTTTAATCGTGTCAAGACGCGGATAGTGCAGGCCGCAGGGGCACTCTTCCGGGATGATCCGTGAGAGGTCGTGTGTTCGGAAGCGGATGAGGGGAGCACCCTCTTTGACAAGGGTTGTGATGACGATCTCACCTTCCTCGCCATCAGGCAGTACTTCTCCGGTCTGCGGATCAATAATCTCGGTGTACAGAAAGTCATCAAAGATGTGCATGCCGGCCTGTCCCTTGCAGCTGATACCGATGCCCGGGCCGTAGATCTCTGTCAGACCATAGATATCATAGAGATCAATGCCCAGCTCTCTGGCAATGTATTCACGTTTGGCAGCGCTCCAGCGCTCTGAGCCGATCACACCTTTTTTCAGATGGATCTGATCCTTCAGTCCGCGCTTGTTAATCTCTTCAGCCAGCAAAAGGGCGTACGAGGATGTCGCACACAGAACAGTAGACTTTAAGTCAATCATCATCTGGAGCTGCTTCTCGGTGTTTCCCGGGCCCATCGGAATAGCCATGGCCCCGAGTTTCTCGCAACCGGCCTGGAAACCGATGCCTGCAGTCCACAGACCGTAACCCGGAGTGATGTGGATTCTGTCTGATGATGTGATGCCGGCAATTTGATAACAACGGGCGAACATCTCAGCCCAGTCGTTGACATCTTTCTGAGTGTAAGGAATAATGACCGGTTTTCCGGTTGTGCCGGATGAAGAATGTATACGCACAACCTCATCATCCGGAACAGCCTGAATCCCGAGCGGATAGGCATTGCGCAGATCCGCTTTATCTGTAAACGGGATCTTTTCAAAATCTTCAGGAGAGGAAACTCCTTCAATGCCCGCTTCCTGATACAGTTTGCTGTAGTAATTACCGCTTGCAAGAATCCGTTTGATCTGGTTGTCGACAAGCGCCAGTTGTTGATCGTTGATTCGCATAATTATTCTCCTTGGTTTGCTGGTTTTATGTGTGCCTGACCGATTTTGAAACCAGTCAGAAATGCTTCTCTGTTGATATCGGCAAAACGCGCCGGTACATTTTGTTCTATTTCTTTGAGGAGGGTCTCCTTTTTGATCCCGAGCCTGCCGGAACCAGCGGCGATTCCCAGCATAATGATATTAAAAAACCTGGTAGAGCCAAACGGCTTGCACAGTTCCTTTGAATCGGCAAAAATACAGGAGCATTTGTTTTCCAGGTAGGCGATCATTTCAGTGCCGTTATAACCGGTCTCGTGAAGCGATTCAGTAACCGGCTTTGTTGGCAGGGTGTTGACGATCGCCATCCCGTTCTTGTCAAGATAAGGAAGGTTTCGGACTGCTTCTCCCGGCTCGAAGGCGAGCAGCATCGAAGCGCATCCGAAAGGTATGAGAGGAGAAAAAGCGTCTTCTCCGATTCTGATGTGGCTGGTGACAGATCCCCCGCGCTGCGCCATACCAATGGTTTCCGCTGAGTGAGCCCGATGCCCTTCGTCCATAGCGGCTGCGGCAATGATTTTGGAGGCGAGCACAGTTCCCTGACCGCCGATCCCGCAGATCATGATGTCTTTATTCACAGCTGTCACCTCCTATCGCATGCACGGGGCATATCTGTGCACATAAGCCGCACCCGGTACACAGATTGCTGTCAATCACAACATGTTCCTGCCCGGTTATAAGAGCAGGACATCCGATTTCATGGATACATTTTTTGCAGTTAATACATTTTTCAGTATCGACAGACAAGCTCCCCGCAGGCTTTGTAAGCGCAATACAGGGGGACTTGAACACAATGGCTTTGACGCCCCTGATGTCTGCATAATCGCGGACCGTCTGGATGGCTTGGTCCAGATCGTACGGATTGACCGTCGCAACATGTTTGACGCCTATTCCCTTTAAAACAGCGGCTATATCAACCTGATCCACAACATGGCCCATCATGTTGCGGCCCGTTCCGGGATGCGGCTGATGACCTGTCATGGCGGTGGTCGAATTGTCGAGAACACACAAGATCATATCTGCCTCATTATAAACAGCGTTGACGACACCTGTCATGCCGGAGGCAAAGAATGTTGAATCTCCGACAAACCCAAAGCAGACGGCATCCGGATCTGAGTGATGAAATCCCTGTGCCATGGTTATGCCGGCACCCATACACAGGCAGGTGTCGACCATATCAAGAGGCATGGCATTGCCCAGTGTGTAGCATCCGATATCACCGCAAAAGATTGCTTTTTTGCCTTTCATAGCCTGTTTGACTGCGTAGAATGAAGCCCGGTGTGAGCATCCGGCACACAGGACAGGCGGTCTGACGGGGAGAGCGGGAGCATCAGACATATCGAAGATATCTGATGCGAACTGTATCCCCAAAAACTTCTCCAGAATTACACTGGATACATTGGCGCTGTTTTCACCGTTGTGCGCGACAGTGCCGTCAAGCTTGCCATACACGCGAAGATTCAAATGATGGCGGCCGGCAGTCTTTAAGATCTGTTCTTCCAAATAAGGGCTGAGCTCCTCCAGACACAGAACTTCCCGGACTCCTTCAAGCGCCTGGAGCATGAAATCCTCCGGGAAAGGAAATGATGTTCCGATCCGGATCAGCCGGACATCCGGGTGATTTCTCAGGCATTCTTTTGCATAGGCATAACTGACGCCGGATGCGGCAACAGCTTTTTCGCTTGGACCGCCCTCAACCGTGTTATAACGGTAAGAGGAAAAGGCTTTGCTGAGCGCAGCGTTGCGCTCTTCGTTCAGTTTGTGATTCATATGGGAAAGACGCGGGAAGATCACCCATCTGCCCGGGTCTTTTTCAAATCCGCTGGTTTTTTTTGGAGTAAACTGCTCTGGAATATCGATGGAGGCGTAGCCGTGGCAAACCCGGGTGGTCGGCCTCAGGAGAACCGGCGTATGGTATTCTTCAGAAATTTCAAAGGCATCCTGGACCATGGCAAAGGCCTCTTCAGGGCAGGAAGGGTCAAAGACCGGAATTCTGCAGAAATCGGCGTAGCGTCTGCCGTCTTGTTCTGTCTGGGAGGAGATGGGGCCGGGATCGTCAGCACTGACAATGACAAGTCCGCCCTTGATTTTAATATAAGCCACGGACATCAGCGGGTCAGATGCGACATTCAGGCCCATCTGCTTCATTGTAACGAGCGCGCGGGCTCCGCTGTAGGAAGCAGCGACAGCAACTTCCAGCGCTGCCTTCTCGTTGACGGACCACTCCAGATGGATTCCGTCATGAGGATATTTTGATATGGTTTCAATAATCTCGGATGACGGTGTCCCCGGATAGCCGGCCACAAGATTGACCCCTGCAGACAGGGCGCCCAGAGCGATGGCACCGTTTCCCATAACGTACTGTTTCATATGTTCACCTCGTAAGCATCTTTTGTAAATTATACTCTCTGTCGCGAGAAAATAATATACATTTTCAGTATTATATCACGTCTTTGAGAGGCGGGATACAAACAGAGGGAAGAGAATCATGCTATAATGACACCAGGGTTCGAAAAGTATATGTGACTGCGCTGGCAAGAGAGGCTGATCTGCAATGGATGTGATGAAGCGGTTAGAAAACAGACAGGAAGTATTGTGGCTTAATCCGGGATGGGAGTCCATGAAGCCGCGCAGTGTGGTGGACGGATATGGGTTTGTTCCCATCAAAGCTGCACAGAACCGAATGATGCGCTTTATCAGGTATATTGCGAGGGCATTTCCGGAGACAGAAAAACGAGCCGGCGTGATTGAGTCATCGCTGATTGAGATTCCGCATATGCGCCAGTGGCTGAATGAATGCGGTGCATCCATCAAGGGCAGATTGTTTCTGAAAGATGATGCACATCTGCCCATTGCAGGATCTGTCAAAGCCCGCGGCGGTATCCATGAAGTGATGAAAATTGCAGAATATGTCGGTCAGAAAGAAGATAAGCTGTGGCCGGCAGACGATTATACAAAGATTGATTCGGATGAATTCAGACAAATGTACAGCCGGTATACGATTCAGGTCGGCTCTACAGGCAATCTGGGGATCAGTATCGGAAGGATGGCTGCCAGGCTGGGCTTTCGCGCAATCGTGCACATGTCCAGTGATGCCAAGCAGTGGAAGAAAGATCTGCTGCGTTCAGAAGGTGTCATTGTCAAAGAATATCAGGGTGATTACAGCGAGGCTGTAGCTGCCGGAAGAAGAGAGTCGGCTTCTGACGAGAGAAGCTTTTTTGTCGATGATGAGAATTCCGAAGAGCTCTTTTTCGGTTATGCAACTGCGGCGCTGCGTGTCAAGGCGCAGCTGCGAAGACTGAAGATTCGGGCAGATGGTGAGCACCCGCTCTTTCTCTATTTACCGTGCGGTGTCGGCGGCGCACCGGGCGGGATTACGTTTGGGTTCAGACAGATGTTCGGAGATCATGCGCATTGTTTCTTTGCCGAACCGGTTGAAGCGCCCTGTTTTCTGCTGGGCATGGCTTCGGGAAAAGGGAGTGATATCTGTGTACAGGATATCGGCCTGACAGGAAAGACAATGGCTGACGGGCTGGCGGTCGCACGCGCTTCTTCATTTTCGTGTGCGCGGATGAAGAAAATGATGTCCGGAGCGTTTACAGTGGCAGATGAAAAGATGGCTTTGTATCAGAAGAAGATCCGGGATCTTGAAAAAATCCGGCTGGAGCCTTCTGCCTGCGCCGGATTTGAGGGACTGTTGCTGGCGTCAGAGTATCAAAGCAATGAGGATGGCAAGAGAGGCGATGTATGGAAGGAGTATATCGAGTCGCACGGCTTAACACCTTTTCTGGATCAGGCAACGCACATTGTCTGGGGGACCGGCGGCGGTCTGATGCCGGAAGAATAAAGAGTATTGACCGAAAGGAACCCGGCTGTTAAAATTAAAAAGAAGTGAATAGTTAGGTGATATTGGCCAAGCAAGGTCGATCCCATATGTGAAGTCAGGGAAAACATATGTTTTCCGCTGGCTTATTTTTTTTGAAGGGAGCCAAGCACATGAAGAAAACAATACTAAATGTCATGATGATTATAGCAGGAAACTTTTTGTTGGCGTTTTCTGTCTGCGCATTCATTGTTCCCCTTGACATTACGGTAGGCGGGGCAACGGGCGTCGGAGTGATTTGTTCCAAGGCGTTTGGGATTCCCATGTCATGGACAGTGTTGGCAGTTAATATCATTTGTCTTCCTCTTGCCTGGATTTATGTCGGCCGGAAGCTGGTTGAAGGTTCGCTCCTTTCGTCATTTGTCTATCCATTTGCATTAATGGCGGCAGAGCACATCCCGGGCATCATGGAGATCAGCAGCAATCTCATGCTTTCAGCGGTGTATGCCGGTGTGATCGGAGGGGCCGGGGTCGGCATCGTGATGAAGGCGGAAGGCTCGACTGGCGGACTCGATATACCGCCCTTAATCCTCTGGAAAAAACGGAGAATTCCAGTCAGAGCATCTATGTATCTGATGGACGCTGTCATCATGGTGCTGCAGCTTCCGTTCTGCAGGACAGATTGCGTTCTGTATGGTATCATCTCAGCATTTATCTTTACACAGATGATTGACCGGGTGCTGCTGACAGGTGAAAAAATGTACAATGTGGCAGTGGTCACTGAATACTATGAAGATCTGCGCCAAATCCTGTTGGAACATGATTACGGAGTGACCATGGAAATATCGGAAACAGGACTTTTTCGCTGCAGGACGAAGCAGGTCACAACGACAGTCAGTTCTGCATCACTTAAGAGGGTTCAGAATCTCATACAGCAAATAGATGAAAATGCATTTGTCAGAGTATCGCAGGTTACAGCTGTTTTCGGAAGAGGTTTTGACCGTGAAAAGGTGACGCTGAGAAGACGGGAAAATGAATAAAAGATACCAGTCAGAATGTTTGGAAAGACAGTGTTTGAATGGTCAAAACGGGGTTGTTGATGTTATTAGTCAGCCTGACAGATTGGATTTTTCGGGTGAGATCAATCGTCTGCATTGACCGATTGATATAAACTGATATGTTGCCAAAACCCCCAATTTGTCGAACTGCCCAAGTGTTTTTACAACCTTGAATTTTATCATAAACAAATAATTGAAAAGAAAAAAGCTGAATAGTATGATGATGTTAGCGGATTCTAACTTATCGTATTTGGGAAATACCTGTGGTAATTTAAGTTTATCCTGAGACAGAGAAAGGAATACTTATGAATATAAAAACTATCATCATGGGTCTTATCATTCCTTTTGTCGGCACGGCACTGGGATCAGCCTGTGTTTTTTTGCTGAAAAAAGAGTTGTCTGATACGATTCATAAAGCTCTCTCCGGATTTGCAGCAGGCGTCATGGTAGCTGCATCAATCTGGAGCCTGATGATTCCGGCACTCGAGCAGTCGGAGGGAAAGGGAAGATTTGCATTTTTGCCGGCCTTTACCGGCTTTTGGATCGGGATACTTTTTTTGTTGATTCTCGACCATGTCATTCCTCATCTGCACGAAAACATGAATAAGACAGAGGGACCGCAGAGCAGCTTTACAAGAACAACACTGATGGTGCTGGCCGTCACATTACATAACATCCCGGAGGGAATGGCGGTCGGTGTCGTGTT
Source organism: uncultured Lachnospiraceae bacterium (assembly GCA_902796355.1). Classification (GTDB taxonomy): domain Bacteria; phylum Bacillota; class Clostridia; order Lachnospirales; family Lachnospiraceae; genus RUG842. The sequence continues at coordinate 11,390 of CADBOU010000008.1, read as the reverse complement.
CGCAGGGCTGCTTTCCGGATTTGGCGAGATCACAAAAGGAGCGGCGCTGGCACTGGCTCTGGGCATTGCCATTCAAAATTTTCCTGAAGGTGCTATCATCTCGATGCCGCTGTACGCAGAGGGGAAGAGCAGAGGCCGTTCATTTATGCTTGGAGCTCTGTCTGGTGCAGTTGAGCCTGTATTCGGAGCCCTGACAGTGATTGCAGCCGGAGTCATTGCCCCCTCGATGCCGTATTTATTGTCGTTTGCAGCCGGCGCTATGCTCTATGTTGTCGTGGAAGAGCTGATTCCTGAGATGGCAGCAGGAGAGCATTCCCATGTTGGGGTCCTGCTTTTTTCTGTCGGATTCAGTTTGATGATGGCGCTCGATGTTGCGTTAGGATAAATAAATATAAAGAATTAGCACTCGATGCTTTACAGTGCTAACAACTCATGATAAAATACAAGTGGAATGCAGAGACATAGCTTTTTGGATGCTGCAGACCACTTGTTTTTACGTACTGAAAATGCTGCTTGATCGAGCGGACACACAGATAATCCGGCTGCAGGCATCAGGCGGCAGTATCTATAAAAGAAAGAGGTGAGAGTATGAATATCCAGAAATTTACACAAAATTCATTGCAGGCAATTCAAAGCTGCGAGCGCATTGCTGATGATTACGGTCACCAGGAAATTGAGCAGATCCATTTATTTTATGCGCTGCTCTCGCAGCAGGATGGTTTGATTGGTCAGCTGATTGAAAAGATGGGACTGGACCGCAGTGCTATCCTTGAGAGAATTGAACAGGTTTTAGCGGAAAAAGTCAAAGTGAACGGCGGTAAGACCTATATCAGCCAGGATTTAAACCGCGTGTTGACGCATGCAGAGGACGAAGCAAAGCAAATGGGAGATGAGTATGTCTCAGTCGAGCATTTGATCCTTACGATGATGCGTCATCCTGACCATGACATGAAAAAAATGTTTGATGAATACGGCATCACTCTGGAAGCATTTTTGCAGGTCCTCTCTCAGGTGCGCGGCAACACACGAGTGACAAGTGATAACCCGGAAGCGACATATGATACGCTGCACAAGTTCGGGGAAGATCTGGTCGAAAAGGCACGTGAACAGAAGATGGATCCGGTGATCGGCCGCGATACAGAGATCCGTAATATCATTCGTATTTTATCGAGAAAGACAAAGAATAATCCTGTGCTGATCGGAGAGCCGGGTGTTGGTAAGACGGCGGCAGTGGAAGGACTGGCACAGCGGATTGTCAAAGGTGATGTGCCGGAGGCACTGAAGGATAAGATTATTTTTGCACTTGACATGGGCGCTTTGGTTGCCGGGGCAAAATACCGCGGTGAATTTGAGGAGAGGCTGAAAGCCGTTCTGGAAGAAGTAAAAGCCAGCGACGGAAAGATTATCTTGTTTATCGATGAGCTGCATCTGGTTGTCGGCGCCGGGAAAGGTGATGGTGCGATGGATGCCGGCAATATGCTGAAACCTATGCTGGCCCGCGGAGAGCTGCACTGTATTGGCGCGACAACCCTTGATGAGTACCGCGAGTATATTGAAAAGGATAAGGCACTGGAACGCCGGTTCCAACCGGTTATGATTGATGAGCCGACTGTGGAGGATGCCATATCGATCCTGCGCGGACTCAAAGAGCGTTATGAAGTATTCCACGGCGTCAAGATTACAGACGGGGCACTTGTTGCGGCAGCAATGCTCTCTGACCGGTATATCACAGACCGTTTTCTTCCGGATAAGGCCATCGACCTGGTCGATGAAGCCTGCGCCTCTATTAAGACCGAACTTGATTCAATGCCTGCCGAGATGGATGAACAGCAGCGGCGGATTATGCAGACGGAGATAGAGGTGGCTGCCCTCAAGAAAGAAGAAGACCACTTAAGCCAGGAGCGGTTGGCTGAATTGCAGAAAGAGCTGGCCGAATTAAAAGAAGACTTCGAGATTAAAAAAGCGCGCTGGGACAATGAAAAGAATGCGATCAGTGAGGTCTCCAAAGTCCGTGAAGAAGTAGAAGAAGTCAACAAACAGATTGAGGCGGCTCAGCGCAGCTACGATCTTGAAAAAGCGGCCGAACTCCAATACGGCAGGCTTCCTGAACTTAAAGCAAGATTGGCAAAGCTGGAGGAGACGGTACACACTAAGGAAGACAGGCTTGTTCGTGAGAGCGTCACGGAAGAAGAAATAGCGCGGATTGTCTCCCAGTGGACCGGTATTCCGGTTGCCCGTCTGAATGAGAGCGAGCGCAGCAAAATCCTGCATCTGGATGAGGTTCTTCATCAGCGCGTGATCGGGCAGGATGAGGCAGTGACACGCGTATCTGAGGCTATTCTGCGCTCCAAGGCCGGTATCCAGGATCCGCGTCGTCCGATCGGATCATTTCTGTTTCTCGGACCGACCGGTGTCGGCAAGACTGAACTGGCCAAGACACTGGCCGCTGATCTCTTCGACGATGAGAAAAACATGGTGCGCATTGACATGAGTGAGTATATGGAGAAATTCTCTGTATCGCGTCTGATCGGAGCGCCTCCCGGATATATTGGTTACGATGAGGGCGGTCAGCTTACGGAAGCTGTGCGGCGCAAACCCTACAGTGTGATCCTGTTCGATGAGATTGAAAAAGCACATCCGGATGTCTTTAATGTTCTTCTGCAGGTGCTTGATGACGGGCGGATTACTGATTCGCAGGGGCGCACGGTAGACTTCAAGAATACGATTCTGATCATGACTTCCAATATCGGGTCAGAGTATCTTTTGGATGGCATCGATGCATCCGGGGAGATTTCAAAAGAAGCTGAGGAGCAGGTCAGAGGACTTTTGCGCAGCCATTTCAGACCGGAGTTTCTGAACCGGCTCGATGAGACTGTGCTCTTTAAGCCGCTTACAAAAGACAACATTTCACATATCATTGATCTGATGCTTAAGGATCTCAATAAGCGGATGGAAGATCGGGAGATTACAATCAGTTTGACTGATGAGGCGAAGAGCTTTATCATCGAAGGAGGATATGACCCGGTCTACGGAGCGCGTCCTTTAAGGCGTTTTCTCCAGAAACATGTGGAGACGCTGGTTGCCAGAGAGATCCTGGAGGGCGATATATCCAGAATGGATCGGTTGATCATCGATGTTGCAGGCGGCGAGTTGACCATCTCAAAAGAGCATGAATAAGACCATTTTCCATATTGACGTCAACTCCGCATTTTTATCGTGGAGTGCCGTTGAAGAATTAAACAAAGCAAAAAGAGAGGGACGGACGGCAGTTGATCTGCGGACCGTCCCTTCTATTGTTGGAGGGGATGTGAAAAAGCGCCGCGGCATTGTGACAGCAGCTTCAATTCCGGCAAAAAAACTCGGTATCCGTACAGCCCAGCCGGTGACGGATGCCTTTCGCCTGTGCCCGGAGCTGATTATTGTCAAAAGTGATTTCGGTCTCTACCGGGCCCGCAGTGCAGAGCTGATGGAGCTGTTGTGCGGCTACTCACAGATCCTGCAGAAGATGTCGATTGATGAGTGCTATCTCGATGTGACAGATCCCGTAAGCAAGATGGCTGAAACTCACAGAGATACTGATGTCCGTATGGCAGCCATCAAACTGGCTCATGAGATCAAGGGACAGGTTCATGATCAACTGGGTTTTACGGTCAATATCGGGATTTCTTCCAACAAGGTTCTCGCAAAAATGGCATCTGATTTTGAAAAGCCGGATAAAGTTCACACGTTGTATCCGGATGAGATTCAAGAAAAAATGTGGCCGCTGCCTGTCGGTCATTTATATATGGCGGGAAAGGCCTCGGCCCGGAAGTTAGAGAGCCTGGGCATTTTAACGATCGGAGATTTGGCTCAAAGTGATCCGGTCATGCTGGAGAGTCATTTAAAATCTCATGGCCGGACACTCTGGGAATATGCCCGTGGAAGAGCCGGTGATGTGGTCAGAACCGACCGGTGGAAAGCAAAGAGCGAGAGTGTCGAGCGGACGCTGCCCCGTGACTGCATTGATCTGGCGGACGCGTTTCAAGAGTTGTCCAAGCTGTGCCGGGAGCTTTCGGGAAGGCTGTACAATCACAGTTTCCGCGCCTGCGAAATAGCCGTGTTGATCAAGTATGCAGATTTTACTTCGGCTTCACACCAGCGGCAGCTGATCACGGCGACCCGGGAAGCGGCTGAGATGGAGGCAGAGGCCCGGACTCTTTTTGAAGAGTTATGGGATGGGCGTCCGGTCCGGCTTTTGGGAGTGCGGGCGGGAAAACTGGTGACTGAAGGGGAGCCGGTGCAGATGAGTCTGGCCGACTTCGCCAAAGAGAGAGCCGCATACTCAAAAAAACAAAAAGCAGATAACGCGATGAAACAGATCCGGGGAAGATTTGGTCAGGATGTCATTTATCGCGGAGATGAGACCTGAGGAGATTTGGTTGGAAAATGAATAAGAAGACACTTGGTAATCTGCTGCTCATTCTGACTGCATTCATATGGGGAACAGCGTTTGTCGGGCAGAGAACGGGCATGGAAGATATCGGGCCGATCACATTTAATGCCTGCAGGATGGCCCTTGCAGCTCTTGTCATCGGATTGTTGGCCTGGTGTATGCGCAAACGGGACGCAAAGGCGCAGGAGGCTTTTTCATATGACGAGAAGAGTTCCTACAACAAGAACACAGTGATCGGAGGGGTTTGCTGCGGCGCTTTTCTGACGCTGGCAGCGCTTTTTCAGCAGATGGGGATTGTCTATACGACGGCCGGCAAAGCCGGATTCATCACTGCAATGTACATCCTTCTTGTACCGGTGTTTAATCTGATTGTGTTCAGGGCGAAGAGCAGACCAGTCATCTGGGCGGCTGTCGCAACAGGCGTGATTGGTCTGTACCTGTTGTGTGTGAAAGAAGGGCTTTCCCTTAACCGCGGAGATGCACTGGTGTCAGTTTGCGCCCTGTTTTTTGCGGGGCATATCTTATGCTGTGACTATTTTGTGCAGCGGGGTAATCCAGTGCGCATATCTGCGATTCAGTTTCTGACAGTTACAGTTCTTTCGACAGTGCTGGCTCTGATTTTTGAGCATCCCGGATGGGAGCAGATTGCAGCGGCTGTCATTCCGATTATCTGGCTGGGGGTTCTGTCGGGAGGAATTGGCTATACGCTTCAGATTGTAGCTCAGCAATACACAGAACCTGCCGTCGCATCTCTTTTAATGAGTCTGGAGTCAGTATTTGCTGTTCTGGCAGGGACTGTTTTTCTCGGCGAGCGTATGAGCGGCCGGGAAATCATCGGCTGCGCGATTATGTTTTCCGCCATTGTGCTGGTGCAGCTTCCCGGTCCGGCAGAGGATCAGCCTCAGGTGTAATCGAACCAAGACATAGAGCATGATTCGTGGTATGATATACAAAATATAGATTCAGGAAGAGGAGCACGATCATTATGAAAATCAAAGAACTGCTGCAAGATGTTGATTATCAGATTCTGCAGGGGGATGTTGAAAGAGAAATAACGACACTGGTCTATGATTCACGAAAAGCCGAGGATGGGTGCGCGTTTGTATGCATTTCAGGGGCTGTATCCGACGGCCATCAGTATGTGCCCGATGTTGTCAAACACAACCCCGCCCTGATCATCGCTGAGCACCCTGTTGAAGCACCGGAGTCCGTCTGTGTTGTACAGACCGACAACAACCGGAAGGCATTGGCACTTGCATCAGCACAGTATTTTGATCATCCGGCAAGGAAGCTGAAGACCATCGGCGTGACCGGAACAAAGGGTAAAACGACAACAACCTATATGGTCAAATCGATGCTCGAGGGGGCCGGACATAAAGTCGGCCTGATCGGCACAATCGAAACGATTATTGGGGATCAGCACACAGCAGCCCTCAACACAACGCCAGAGTCCTATGTGATTCAGGAGTCCTTTTCACAGATGGCGGATGAGGGATGCGATGCGGTTGTGATGGAAGTTTCCTCCCAGGCATTGATGCTTGACAGGACAGCCGGCATCACATTTGATATCGGGGTCTATACCAATCTGGCCCCTGATCACATCGGAGAGCACGAGCACGCATCCTTTGAAGAGTACCGGGCGTGCAAGGCGATGCTCTTTAAGCAGTGCCGGGTCGGTATCGGCAATGTGGATGATGAAAACTATGATGAGATTTTCAGAGACGCCACCTGCAAGAAAGTGACGTTTGGTTTGTCTGATAAAGCTGATCTGCGCGCATCTGATGAACAACTAGTCAAACGTGATGATTATCTGGGGATTCGCTATCAACTGTCAGGGCTTCTCAACATGACTGTTGATGTCGATATGCCTGGTGATTTTTCAGTTTACAATTCGATGGCAGCCATTGCTGTCGGACTTCAGTTTGATGCCTCTCCCGAGATTATAGAAAAGACGATGTCCAATCTTCATGTACACGGGCGCGTACAGAGAGTGGAGACAGGAAAAGACTGTACTCTTCTTGTTGACTATGCCCATAATGCGATGGCTCTTGAAAGCCTTCTAACGACACTGAGAAAATATGATCCAAAGCGTTTGGTTTGTATCTTCGGCTGTGGAGGCAACCGTGACAAATCCCGCCGTTTTGAGATGGGGGAGGTTTCCGGAAATCTGGCTGACTTATCTATCATCACTTCGGATAATCCCCGGTTTGAGGAGCCGGAGGATATTATCGAGGACATCAAAACCGGCATCGGTAAGACAAACGGAGAGTATGTGACAATCATTGATCGGGCGGATGCTGTGAAGTATGCGCTTGAACATGCCCGGAGGGGAGATGTGATTGTCCTGGCCGGGAAGGGACACGAGGATTATCAGGAGATTCGCGGCGTCAAACACCATATGGATGAGGTGGAGCTGGTCATGCAGGCGCGCAGAGAACTCGGGTGTTAAAAATATATTTTCAAATTCTATTTGATAGGGTAAAATAAAAATAGCGTATTATGGTCTGGTGCTCACACAAAGGAGGACTGAAAGATGAAATATGAAATTAAGGGAGAGCCCTTACCAGTTGTTATCTGTCAGGTTGACAACGGGGAATCCCTGATCTGTGAGAGCGGAAGCATGAGCTGGATGACGCCCAACATGCAGTTTGAGACGATGGGGGGCGGTGCCGGTAAAATGCTCGGAAGACTGGTGACGGGAGAGGCTTTATTTCTGAACCGGTATACAGCTGTCGGCGGACCGGGGATGATCGCATTTGCTTCCAGTTTTCCCGGATCTATCCGTAAATATGACATTACGCCGGATAAGCCCATCATTGTTCAAAAGAGGTCATTCCTCGCTGCGACAGGCGGCGTTGCGCTGAGCACACATTTTAATAAAGGCCTTGGTAAAGGCCTTTTCGGCGGTGAAGGTTTTATCATGCAGAAGATCGAAGGAAACGGAACTGCCTTTATTGAAGTCGACGGCAGTACTGTCGAGTATGAGCTGCAGGCTGGTCAGCAGTTAGTGATCGATTCCGGATATCTTGCCATGATGGATGCTTCTGTCACGATGGATATTCAGCGTGTCAGAGGGGCAAAGAATGTCCTGTTTGGCGGAGAAGGACTGTTTAATACCACAGTAACCGGTCCGGGGCGGATTTTGCTTCAGACCATGCCGATAGTCAATTTTGTTGGTCAGATATCATCAATGATGCCAAGCAAGTAACAGATCTGGAAGGAGAAGAATCATGAAAGTAGATAAGCAGTTAGCTGGAACTCAATTGGACGTAGCGGTAACAGGCCGGGTTGACACCACGACAGCACCGCAGCTGGAAGAGGAGATCAAAGCTTCTCTCGATGGAGTAACCGTTCTGAAGATTGATTTTGCAGGTGTGGAGTATATCTCATCTGCCGGGTTGCGTGTCCTGCTTTCCTGCCAGAAGATCATGAACAGCCAGGGCAGTATGGTCATGACCGGTGTGCGTGAGTCAGTGATGGAGATTTTCGAGGTGACCGGTTTTTCTGATATTTTAACGATTCAGTAATCAGGTATTTATCAGGCTTTCATATAGCGAGGAGGATTCCTGATATGAATGAAATTACCGGAAAAGTGGAAAATGGCCGGATTCTCATTAATCTGTCCGGACGTATTGACTCTGGTAATGCGGCAGATATCGAGCACGAGATCATGGAGATTGCACAGTCTGCGCCAGCAGATCCTGTTGAGATTGATGCACAGGAGCTGGAGTATGTCTCCAGTGCAGGTTTGCGCATCCTCTTGAGAGTGAAGAAGGCGCATGCTGATATGACAATCCGCAACGTCAACAGTGAAGTCTATGAAATTCTGGACATGACCGGCTTTACCCAGATGATGAATGTCGAAAAGGCATACCGCATGGTTTCCGTCGACGGGTGCGAGGTGATTGGTCAGGGTGCAAATGGGACTATTTACCGGATTGATCAGGACAATGTTGTCAAGGTGTACAACAATGCCGATGCGCTCGAAGATATTCAGCATGAGAGGGAAGTTGCCAGACTGGCGCTGGTTTTAGGAATACCGACAGCAATCTCATATGATGTTGTGCGCGTAGGAGACAGCTACGGATCAGTATTTGAACTGCTCAATGCACGTTCTTTCTCTAAGATTCTGGCGCAGGAGCCGGATCAACTCGATTGGTGTGTCAGAGAGTATGTCGATCTTCTGAAAAAAATTCACAGCACAGAGGTGCCGGATGGGGATTTGCCTGATATGCGTCAGACAGCGATCAGCTGGGCAGAATTTATGAAGGAATATCTGCCTGCGGCAGAAGGAGATAAGTTGTTTAAGCTGATCTCGGCTATTCCCCGTGATGACCATATGATTCACGGAGATTACCATACAAAAAATCTTGAACTGACGGGTGATGAGGTACTCCTGATCGATATGGATACGCTGGCTGTCGGTCATCCGGTTTTTGAGCTGGGGTCGATGTACAATGCATTTATCGGCTTTTCAGAATATGACCACAGCATTGTCAAAAACTTTTTGGGCTTCGACTTGGAGACGGCGAAGGTTTTCTGGAGAAAGACTCTGCAGCGTTATCTGGATACGACAGATGAAGAGCGCATCAAAAAAATCGAGGACAAGGCGCGAATTGTCGGCTACACACGCCTGATTCGCCGGTCAATCCGGCGGGGAGGATTGGAAGATTCCGAGAAAAAAGCAGAGATAGATCTTTGGACAAGTAATCTGATTGAATTGCTGCATCAGATTGATTCGTTAGTATTTACTGTCAGAGAGATTGAGGTTGATGCTCTGAAAGACAATCTGAATACTGTGACACAGTGTGTGGAGTCTACGCTTGAGAGCGCTGATTGTCCGATGAAACTGCAGATGCAGATTCTTTTGGCTGTGGAGGAAATCTTTGTCAATATCGCAAATTATGCTTATGAACCAGGAACAGGCAAAGCGCAGATGAGGATAGATGTTGTTGATCAGGACGAGCAGGGCGGTCCGCAGGGAAAGACTGTCACGATAACATTTAAGGATCAGGGCATGAAATACAATCCGCTGGCAAAAGAGGATCCCGATGTAACCTTGCCGGCGGTTAAGCGAAAAGTCGGAGGACTGGGCGTTTTCCTTGTTAAGAATATTATGGATGATGTGCAGTATGAGTATGTCAATAACTCCAACATTCTGACAATGATCAAGCATTTTTAGAGCTGCTTAAGCGCTCAGGCGTTTATTGACTCGTCTGTTCAGTGAAAGACAGACAATCAGAGAGATCAGATCGACAATGATCTGGACAGCCAGACAGCCGTAAAGCGGGATCAGGCGGTTCATGATGAACAGGAGGGGGATGTCGAGAACTCCTTTGCGCAGGATCGAACAAATCATGGCTTCTCTTACCTGTCCCATCGCCTGAAATTGGATGATCATAGGATAATTGACAGCTACGAGTGGCTGTGCAATGATCTGGATCCGCAGAAAAGTTGCAGCAAGGCGGACCGTTTCAGGATCTTTGATAAAGATCCGGGAGAGCCCGGGAGCTGCGGCTTCATACAGTATTAAACTGAATATGGCAAATGTCACAGCGAGGCCGCTTCCAAACCGGAAGGCGGCCTTTCTGCGCGCATGGTTTCCGGAGGCGTAGTTGTAAGCCAGCATGGGAAGCAGGCCGCTGGCGATGCCGATTGAGAAAAAAAGAGGCAGTTGATCCAGCCGCTTTTCGATGCCAAGTGCAGCAACAGCTTCTGTACTGTAGAGGGATAAAAATTTGGTGGTTGCCGCTACAGCCAGCACGGTCAGCAGGAACTGAAGAGCGGAGGGAAGGCCGATTTTCAGGATCTTTCCGATGTACTGTTTGATATGGCGAAGAGCGTGCGGATCGATAGAGAGAACGGTGTCTTTTCCAAAAAGGATGTAGCAGATAAAAAACACTGTCCCGCACAAATTGGAGATCGCTGTTGCCAGACCGGCGCCGGCTGCGCCCATACCCAAAAACCGCGGCAGAACAAAGAAAGGATCCAAAAAGATATTGAGAACCCCGCCCAGTGAGACACCGAAAGAAGCCACACCGGATTTTCCTTCGGCGCGTACCAGATTGGCCAGAAGGATGTTGAGGGTGGTGGGGATTCCTCCAAAATAAACTGTCCACATGACGTAGTTGCGGGCAAGTCCGATCGTTGCCTGTGTGCCGCCTACCAGACGCAGAAAAGGTGTCAGGATCGGGAAGATCAGAATCATATACAAAACGGGTGTGAACACACCGCACCAGAAGGAAATGGATGAAACCTTCTGAACGCTGTCCATGTCTTTTCGTCCGAGAGACTGTGACAGCACGCTGGCGCCACCGACACCGAACAGGTTAGAAATGGCAGTCAGAAGCATAAACACAGACATCGCGACGCCGATGGAGGCTGTTTCGGCCGGGATGTTGAGGAGACCCACAAAATAACTGTCCGCCAGATTGTAGATCAGAGTAATCATCTGGGAGATGACTGCCGGCATCGCCTGCATGATGACGGCTTTTTTGATCGGCATACGCTCAAATAATTCAGTTCTGTCCAGTTGCTTATGACTCATGTCCAGTATTATAGCACGATTTCATCTTTTCAGTTCAGTTCAATTATCTGTTATGGTACAATAAATGCGAGCGCACCTGAGATGGTTTAAAAGTGAGGTTGATATGAAAACAAGACGACTTACAAAAAAGGAAATGTGGATATTTGCGGTGGGACAGCTGGGCTGGTCAGTTTTAGGGGGCATCATCAACACGTGGCTCGTGACCTTCTACTTACCGACAACTCAGTCCGTCGAGGCAGGCGCAAAATTTTATGTGCCGACGGGACTTGTGGTTGGAGGTTTTTTGACCGTGCTGGGTCTGATTACATTTGTCTGCCGTATATTTGATGCGGTGACTGATCCGCTCATTGCATCACTCTCTGACAGAAGCAACAATCCCAAGGGACGCCGGATTCCCTTTATGCGGACAGC
>CADBOU010000007.1 GCA_902796355.1 uncultured Lachnospiraceae bacterium | reverse complement strand
GGTTGAGGTTGACACCAAGACCGGTCAGGCAACCTGCATTGGCTATCACAGTGTAGATGATGTCGGTAATATCGGTAACCTCGATGCCGTCAACAGCCAGGCATACGGCGGCCTTGCGCACTCCATCACATTTGCTCTTAAAGAGAACTATGATGATGTCAAGAAACATGCGAACATGGTCGGTGCCGGCGTTGACCAGATCAAGGATATTCCGGACAACTTTACGCTGCATCACATGGATCATCCGAGAGAGGAAGGACCGTGGGGTTCATCTGGCGCTTCCGAGGCGTTCCAGTCTTCGGGCCATATGGCTGTCATCAACGCGATCTACAATGCGTGCGGCGTCCGTATCTTTGAGCTGCCGGCTACCAAGGATAAGATCAAAGCAGGGCTGGATAAACTTGCCGCCGGCGAGGAGATTCTGCCGCCTGAGAAGTACAACTTAGGTGATTTCATGGCAGAGCTTGAGTACTGCAGAGACAATCCGAAGGAGAACGAGTAATCGGATGATCGTAAAAGATCCTAATTGACGACTGTGGGGCTGTATGGTAAATGCAGCCCCTTTTCCCGTAAACAGATGGAATTGTAGTCAATGCAATTGCACTCCTTATGAGTGAAGAATATAATAATAGAATAATATAATATTTTCATTATTTTGTTGGGAGAATGATTATGATTTATCTGGATTATGCAGCAACTTCAGGGAAAAAGCCCGATGAGGTATATACAGCATCGGATCATGCGCTCAGAGAAGTTTCCGGCAACCCGGGACGATCCGGCCATAAAGTATCACTGGCCGCGGGGGGGATTGTATCAGAGGCCAGACTTCTCGCAAGCCGCTTGTTTCACGCGGAAAGCATGGAGACGATTGCCTTTGGCGTCAACACGTCTGAGGCACTCAATCTTGGCATTTACGGGATTGTCAGGCCGGGTGATCACGTGATCACATCTTCGCTGGAGCACAATTCTGTTGCGAGACCGCTTGAACACCTGAAAGATGATGGTGTGGAGGTCACAAAGATCAAAGCGGACCTGACAAAGGGAGTTGACCCCGAAGAGGTCGAGGCAGCCATCAAGGACAACACCAGGCTGGTCGTCATGACTCATGTTTCTAATGTTACCGGAACGATCAATGACATCGCGGCGATCGGAGATGTCTGCCGCAGGCATGGCGTGACATTTCTGGTGGATGCAGCGCAGTCGGCCGGTGTGCGAACGATTGATGTCCAGGCGATGAAGATTGATATGCTCGCTTTCCCGGGTCATAAATGCCTCTACGGACCGCAGGGGACAGGAGGACTTTATATCAGTCCTCAGGTCGATCTAAAGCCGCTGATCGTCGGCGGGACGGGCACACAGTCCGAGCTGCTCCATCAGCCGACATCACGGCCGGAGCGCTATGAGAGCGGTACGCTCAACACACCGGGTCTTGCAGGCCTGGCAAAGGGTGTCGACTTTATCTTAAAGACCGGCATCGATGCGATCGCCCAGAAAGAGCATGAGCTGATGAGCCGGCTTATGGAAGGTGTTAAAGAGTACGACAACATAAAAATATGGGGGCCGCAGACAGCGGACAATCGAGGCGCGGTATTGTCCATTACGATCGATGACACTGAACCGCAGGATGTGTCGATCTTCCTCGATCAGATCTTTGATATCGCTGTGCGCAGCGGCCTGCACTGTGCACCCTATGCCCACGAGACGCTCGGAACGCTTGACAAGGGCGGCACAGTGCGCATCAGCCCGGGGTATTTTACGACGATGGAAGAGATTGAGGCCTGTATTGAGGCGCTTGGCATCATCGCCCGGGGTGAAATCTAGTATCAAGAGGATTAATTGAGTACATGTCTAATCAGAACATTTCCCGCTATGTCCGTCAGGAGATTTTTCGCGGCATTGGAAAAGCGGGGCAGGAAAAGCTGAAGAGTGCGCGGGTAGCGATTGTGGAGCTCTCTGCAATCGGGACAGCTGTCGCCAATAATCTGGCGCGAGCCGGTGTCGGATATATCCGTCTGATAGACGGGGATTATGTTGATATCACAGAGCTGCAGCGCCAGAGCTTATTTACCGAGGAAGACGCGCGAGAAGAGCGTGTCAAAGCGGTCGTCATGCAGGAGTATCTGCGGAAGGTCAACAGCGATGTCACGGTGGATATCCATATTGCCAGTCTTGACAGCGGAAATGTCGATTCGCTTTTTGAGGACATTGATCTGGTGATTGATGCGACGGACAGCATGGAGACGAGATTGTTGATCAACGAAGCCTGCCATGCGCTGAAGAAACCGTGGATTTACGGCGGGGCACTGGCATCTTCCGGCATGACCATGACCTTTCTGCCGGGTCATGACAAGCCCTGCTTTAAATGCTTTCTTGGCGATGAGGAGTATGTACCCGGCGAACAGCCGACATGTGCGACAGAGGGCGTGCTGTGTTCGACAACATCTATGATCGCTTCCCTGCAATGCGCAGAGGCATTGAAGATCCTGACCGGTTCAAAGGATCTCAGGAAAGACCTGCTGTCATTTGATTTGTGGGATAACAGTTTTGATACCTTTGTTATTGACAAGGATCCGGATTGTCCGGTGTGCGGAAAGAAAGAATATCGTTACTATGGAAAGATTTCAGGTGCACATACAGTCAGTATGTGTGGGAAAGATTCCATGCAGATTATCCCCTCTCATGAAGGTGAGGTTGATTTTGCCCGGTATGCGGATAAGCTGCAGCATCAGGGCACGGTCAAATATACGCAGTATACGCTGGATTTTGATGACGGAGATGTACAGATCAAACTGTTTAAGACAGGACGCGCCATCATCAAACATGTGAGTGATGAGCAGAGAGCGCGGGCAGTGTACGCAGAATATATCGGACTGTGATGAAAGGAGGAGGCAGCTGTGATCATTATTCATAATGGTGAAGAGACAGAAGTGGAAGAGGGCATCACCTTGCAGAAGTTTCTAAGACAAACCGGTTACCGCCGCGTGATGGTGAAAGTAAACGGAGTACAGATTACGGCGAGTCAGTTTTCCTCTACAGAGCTAAAGGAGGGCGATGAGATTCTCGCCAAGCGTATCTCCGGAGGAGGTTGAATCCAGCTATGTTGCTGGCAAAGAACGGCTGTCTGGATCTTCCGAATGGAGAGACAGACTATATCCGCTTTGGCAGCGGGGCCAAAACGCTTGTTATGATTCCCGGCGTGGGAGATGGATTAAAAACCGTCAAAGGCATGGCGCTGCCGTTTGCTCTTCTTTATCGGAGTCTGGCAAAAGACTTCACTGTGTATGTAATCAGCAGGCGAAGAAAGCTGGTTCCGTCTATGACCACGCGGGATATGGCGGAGGATCTGAGCGATGCCATGGAGGCACTGAGTCTTTGTTCAGCCTCAGTGGTGGGTGTTTCCCAGGGAGGCATGATCTCTCAGTGGCTGGCCCTCGATCACCCTGAAAAAGTGGAAAAACTGGTTCTTACTGTGACGCTGAGCCGCCCCAATCCTGTCGAGAAGGATGTGATTGCCCGGTGGATCAGAATGGCTGATCAGGAGGATTATAAAGGAATCATGCTGGATACGGCAGAGCGTTCCTATTCCGAAAAACGATTAAAGAAGGCAAGGCTGGAATATAAGCTGCTCGGCAGTGTCGGAAAGCCAAAGTCCTTTGACCGTTTCCGGATTCAGGCGGCATCTTGTGCAAATCACGATGCATACGATCTGCTGGATCGCATCACTTGTCCGACGCTTGTGATTGGAGGGGATAAGGATCGGATTGTCACCGGAGAGGCGTCGGTCGAAATTGCCGGGAAAATACCTGACTGCAAGCTGTTTATGTATAAAGAACTGGGACACGGTCTGTACGAGGAAGCACCGGGCTTTCTTCAGCGCGTGTCAGATTTTTGCAGGTAACTGCTGAATATATAACAATATTGAGACATAAAAAGAGTGCCGTCCATAAGGACGGCACTCTTTATGATCTTAAATCAGATCAGATCGATCACATCTTAGCTTCAACAGCTGTCATAGCAGCGTCGATCACTTCGAGAGCTTTGTCGATCGTCTCATAAGACTGGATTGCCGGCGGCTCGATACGGATAACGCGCGCGTTGTTGAGTGTACCAGCAACCATGACCTGGCGAGCGAAGCACTCTTTGGAAACTTCCCAGCCAAGTTCAGCTGTCTCGAATTCCATAGCGATCAGAAGACCAGCCTGGCGGAGCTCAGCGAGGACTTTGTGACGTCCCTGCATCTCCTTGAGAGCCTTCATGTAGTAATCACCCTTCTCCTGAGCCATCGTCGGGATGTCATTCTTCAGGATATAGTTGATGGTTCCGAGTGTTGAAGAGCAAGCAAGAGCGTTGCCGCCGAATGTCGGAGAACCAAGGATGAACGGATTCTCAATCAGACCGGAGTTCTCAAAGATCTCCTTGCGGGATACGATACCTGTGATCGGGATGATACCGCCGGAAGAAACCTTACCGAATGTCATGATATCCGGTGTTACATCTTCCTTCATGGAGCGCCACAGATAACCTGTACGGCCAAGACCTGTCTGGATCTCATCGAGGATGAGGAGGACGCCGTACTTC
>CADBOU010000006.1 GCA_902796355.1 uncultured Lachnospiraceae bacterium | reverse complement strand
TAAAGGCACCTGGCTCAAGCGAGCAGACACTTTCAGGAAGCCGGATTGTCTTCAAACCCCGGAGAGAGGAGAAAGCACCCTCTTTGATTGTGTTCACAAAAGCCGGAACCTGGAAAGAAGAGATGTTGGATCCTTTCACATGGCATAAGACGACTTGCTCTGCGCGGCACTGCAGCTCAACGTCAAGCCCGAGCAGACGGGCTTTGGCGCGGTAACGGCTGACCGTCCTGCACACAGAAGAAGCGTTATTAACAGAGTTGTCATCTGGACGATTTGTCATAAAAAAAGAACACATTTCTAAAAATAGGTCGCTTGATCTAGTAGATAGCCTATAATATATACCAACATTTTCAGAAAATCAATCTGCAAAAAAATCAGAAAAAGTGAAATATTTATCAAATAGTAGTTGAAACTTTGAAATAAGGATGATATAGTGAGCCTAGGGTTAAGTCGGTCGATTGAACCATATTCTTTTTGGAGGTAGAACCTATGAAAAAGAAAATTGGTATGATCGGCTCATTGGCTATTGTTGTCATTTTTTATCTGATGGCCTTTACCCTGGACATCCCGGGATGGGATCCGACCGGCGAGAAGCTTTCTTCTGCTTCATTCATTTACGCAGGTGTTTTCCTTGCAGTTATCCTTTTGCTTTTGACACAAGCTATGCCTGACTGGGTCGTTGTTATGCTGGCAGCAGCAGTACTGATCCTGACAGATGCTCTTTGTCTGAAGGCAGGCGTCTGGACTCCGAATGCAGAGACCGGCCAGAGCGTCTTCACGACAGGTGGTCTGTTCGGCGCATTCAGCGGCTCGACGGTATGGCTGATTATTATGGTCTTCGCGTTGTCAGCCGGCATCAGCAACAGCGGCCTGTTAAACAGGATTGCGCTGAAACTCCTCTCTATTTTCCCGCCGACTTACACCGGCGCTGTATTTGCCATGATGCTGACAGGTACAGTCCTTTCACCGTTGATCCCGTCTGTTAACGCGAAGGTCAACATTTTGATCCCGTTTGCAACTTCTACGACAGAAGAGATGAAGATGGAGCCGCGTTCCAAGGGAGCACTCGGCCTCTTCTCCGCCTGCTATCTGCCGGCGTACCTTGGCGGCAATGCGTTCCTGAGCGGTTCCGTTTATGCATCAGTCATTTGCGGTTTCGTTACAGAGTATGCCAAGGGCCTCGGCGCTGAGGGCGCAACATTCTCATGGGGCAGCTGGTTTGCAGCAGCCTGCATCTGGTTTGTCGTTCTTCTGATCGGCACATATATCTGGTGCGCGATCATTTGCCGTCCGAAGGGAAAGGTTGAATTCTCCAAAGATTTCTACAAAGAGCGTATTAAAGAATTAGGACCGATGCAGAAGAAAGAAAAGATCGCTGCAGCCATCCTGATCGGTGCTCTGATTCTCTGGTCAACAGGCTCTATCCACGGCATGGACACAGGCATGATCGGCTGGCTTGCCATCTGCATCATGTGTCTGACCGGCCTTCTGGCTCCGATGGATATCGGCGCCAAGGTTCCGTGGGGACTGATCATCTTTATCGGTGTTCTTCTCGGCATGGCCGGATTTATGAACACACTTGGCTGGAGCGCAGCGATCGCAGGCGTTCTGCGTCCGATCCTTGCACCGGTTGTAGGCAGCAAAATCGCCTTCATTTTGGTGGTATGTATATTTACGTATCTGCTGCGTTTCGTTATCATCGAGCAGAATACAGCCCTGGTTGTTGTCATGGCTGTCTTCGGCGGCCTGATGGCAGCAGCCCACATCAACCTGTATGTGCTGATCTTTGTTGAGTTCATGGCATCCATGACATGGTCCACGACATACATGAACCCGTTCTCGATGGCAACACTCAACGTTGCAGGCGGCAAATACGTGACATACAAGGAATTCCAGAAGACATCCTTCTTCTATATGCTGATTAACATTGTCGGTTGTCTGGCATCGATTCCGCTGTGGTCTGCACTGGGATTCTTTGGATAAATATACAAGTTGCATAATGATTGATTCATATATATAATTAATGAGAATTGTAAAATGAATCAATGACGGAGTAATAGATGAACGCATTTGTTTATGAATTAAAATTCAAAGATACAGACACGACAAAAGACAGATTAATCAAAGCGACAAAGTATTTGCTGGCCTCTTACGGATACGAGGCGATGACAACAAGAATGATCGCCCGGGCGGCAAAAACAAATCTCTCGGCTATCAATTTTTATTTCGATAACAAAGAGAACCTTGTCAAGGAAGCCATTATCGATTCAACATCAAAACTGGCATTGTATTACAAAGAACTCGGAGATGAGATCAGAGAGTTTCTGGCAAAACCGTCGAAAGACAAGGAGAGGGCGTGGGCGTATATCGAAGAATTTCTGAAAAAACGGATCGCAAGGAACTTAAACGGAGCAGCCAGCTTTATCAATATCGGGCTTGTTGCCCATGAAAATGAGTTCCCGGAAAGCTGCCAGGATATTATGGCCAGAGTTGCTATCGAAGACAATGAAGTGCTACTGGCAAAATTGATTGATTATGTCAGCGAAAGACACGATCCGTTCCGCTCGGTCCTGACGGCCAGGTCGATTAATGCGGCCATGATGACCTATCTGGAGAAGCCGCTTCTTAACAGGGAGCTCGGCAAGGAAACAGGCGTTGATCTGGAAGATCTTGAAAAAGCTGAAGCGAGTATGTACGAGATCTTCATCAAGAGCATCCGGGCAATAGCCGGTGCCGATTAACCATAAACAAAGCAATCATCATGCATGACAAACCCGGAACATGGTCTACATGTTCCGGGTGTTTTTTGTAAAAACGCAATATGTTGGAGACTGTGCAAAATGTTGGCATAACAACAGAAATTTACCTGTTTTTTGTTGACAAACAGAAGGAGAGGAATTACAATAAAACTGCAAATAGGTCAATCGACCGACCAGTCATATTAACTACCCTTTCCGCGCGAGCGGAAAAAATTTAACCATAATATAGGTCAATCGACCGACTCAACCCTGAAAATATGGCTGGTTAGGTAGCAAGTTGAAGTATCGAAATGTGAGTTTGGAGGGCAGCATATGGAAAAACAATCCGTAAAGATGACCATTAACGGTCAGCCGTATCAATTCCTCATAGGCGAGATGTTTGGTATGATTCCGCCTTCAGAGACCTTGGTACAGACGCTCAGAACAAGACTTGAGTTGACAGGCACAAAGGAGTCATGCGCTGAAGGTGCCTGCGGATGCTGTACAGTCATCAAAGACGGCAAAGCCGTACCGAGCTGTATGGTGCTGACGGTAGAGTGTGACGGAAGCGATATTGTCACCATTGAGGGCCTTGAAGATCCGGTGACGCATCAGCTTGATCCGATCCAGGAGAAGTTCATCAGCTGCTATGCGTTCCAGTGTGGTTACTGCACACCGGGTATCATCATGGCAGCCAAGGCTCTTTTCATGGAGAATGAACATCCCACCGGAGAAGAGATCCGCGAGGCGCTCGCAGGTAACTACTGTCGTTGCATCAGCCACTACACCGTCCTTGAGGCGCTGGATAAACTGGCCGGTGTTGAGTCCGATCAGTATGAGATCGTGAATGAAGCGGAGGAGGAAGAAGGATATGGCGTATAATATGGATTCTTTAAAGTCGAAGGTGACGACAAACGCTGCCGATAACTACCTTGAAAAAGGCGGTTCGGTCGATACGCTTGCGTCTAAAGCCACGACATATGTTCAGAGAGGCAAATTCAATCACGAGGCTCCGATTGTAGACGGCCGTCCGCAGCCTTACCGCCATGTCGGTAAATACCGCGTCCGCCGTGATGCCCGTGATATCGTTACAGGCCGTGCAACATTCCTGGATGATTTTTCAGTTCCGAGAATGATCCACGCCCAGGTTCTTCACAGCCCGTACCCGCACGCCAAGATCGTCAGCATCGACGTTTCTGAGGCGGAGGCCATGGAAGGGGTACACTGTGTCGTAACACATAAAGATGAGCTGATTCAGGGCTGGCTGATGGGCTGGCCGCTGCATAAGCAGATCATGGAAGACACTGTCTATTATGCAGGCGATCCGGTTGCTGTTGTCGCAGCAGATACCATCGATATCGCCCGCGAGGCACTTCACAAAATCAAAGTAGAATACAAACAGCTCCCGGCAGTTTTTGACGCTATCGATGCACTGAAGCCCGATGCGCCGATCCTGTTCCCGGGCAAATTTAAGAGCGGTACCAACGAAGTTGACCCCGGTGTCCCGCACTTCCAGCCGGAAGGCCCGTGGTGGCATGTAGAAGGCGGCGATGTTGAGCAGGGATTCAAAGAGTCCAAGTACATCGGCGAGTCCATGGTTGAGTTCAACAAGATGTGCTCACCGTGCGCACCGGAGACACCGTGCTGTATCGTACGCCATGAGGGCGGACCGGACTACACGATTTGGGCGTCATCCCAGTCACCGTTCATTTACAGATTATACAATGAGCCGCGTATTCCCAAATCACGTCTGCGCGTGAAGACATTTAACGTCGGCGGTTCCTATGGTAACAAGCAGGCTCTTTCCACGACAACACTTTGCTGCGCTGCTGCAGCCATTAAGAGCGGCCGCCCGGTTAAGCTGGTCAACTCCAAACCGGAGCAGATCGCAGCCTACGAGCAGAGACTCGGATCCAAGATCAAGGCTAAGATCGGTATGGACGAGAATGGTATCTTCAATGCCGTCCAGGGTGTCTGGTATGTTGACACCGGCGTTATGTGTGACGCTGTCCAGGGGCAGGTAGGTGTCGGTCTCGGCGAGGCACAGCTGGTTATGGCTAAGTGCAAGAACTGGGATCTTGACAGCAAGGTTGTTGTCACAAACAGATGCGCAGCCGGTATCGTCCGCGGTTACGGCGGCCAGGAGCTGAACTCCTGTCTGGCACGCAACATGGCACACTGCATGATGCTCGCTGACGCAGATCCGATTGAGACATTCCAGAAGAACTATGTTGAGCCGGGTGATAAATACTACTGGCGTGACGGCCTGATCTGGCAGAGCCGCGGCACAGGCAACTATCCGCACACCATGCAGATGGCAGCCGACAAATTCGGATGGAAGGACGCATGGAAGGGCTGGCTGAAGCCGACCCGCGTTGAAGGACGCATGGCTTACGGCGTAGGCGCCGGTATCATCGGCAACGCCGATGTCTGCGAAGACAATACACAGTGTATCGTCCGCATCCAGTCTGACGTCAAGGGACGCGGCGGCGCGCTGATCGTCCAGACAGACATCACTGAGTCCGGTATGGGACAGCGTGCAGCTGCCGCCAAGTTTGCAGCTGAGGTCATGAACGTTCCGATCGAGAATGTATATGTTACCGATCCCGATGGTCTGGCAAACGTTGTCAACTTCGGTCTCTGCGGATCCCGCGGAACAATTACCGTCGGCAAAGCGGTTTCCAAGGCAGCGCAGGATGCAAAGAGAAAAGCTCTTGAGCTGGCAGCACTTAAGTTCAACTGCTCACCCGAGCAGCTGGAGACAAAAGACTTCCAGGTCTACAGACGCGACCGTCCGGAGAAGAAGATCCCGATC
>CADBOU010000005.1 GCA_902796355.1 uncultured Lachnospiraceae bacterium | reverse complement strand
TGCGGGATTTATATTTTCCGGCGCAGACAGCTGATCGAGTTGATCGAACGCTGCCAGGAAGAAGAGAGGTCTGATCTGGTCCGGGATATCATTATCCGTTATCTGCCGTTAAAAAAGGTCTACGGGTACAAGCTGGAATCCTACTGGTCCAGCATCAATTCGGTGCAGTCTTTCTACGACACAAACATGGATTTTCTGAAGCCCGAAGTGCGTCACTACTTCTTCAAAGAGCATCCGGATGTATTTACCAAGGTCGTGGATGTGCCCCCGGCTAAATTCAACCCGGAGGCGATGGTGCGCGGTTCGATTGTGGCCGGCGGAAGCATCATCAACGGTATCGTTGAAAACTCTGTCATCTTCCAGCAGGTTTACATCGGAAACCGCTCCAGGATTAAGAATTGTATTATTCTGGGGGATACATATATCGGAGATGACACGTATCTGGAGAACTGCATCGTCGAAAGCCGCAGCACGATTCCGGCCAACGAGAGTTACCAGAGCAAGGACGAGCCGCAGATTATCATCAGGAAGAATGATCGGTATTTTCTGTAAACGGCAGCCAGACATGGACCAGTTCAATCCGGTTTTTGTCGACTGAATCGACAACGAGGCGCAGACCGGTATCTGTCTTTACCTCGTCTCCGACATCGGGGATGCGGTCAAGATGTTCAAGGATAAAGCCTCCGAGGGAGTCATAATCCTCGGATTCAAGCTCTATGCCAAGACGGTCATAGAAGTCATCAAGGCTGATGGCACCCTCTGCGATATACTCGTCCGGCGCGATCGGATAGATCAGATCGTCGCTCGGTTCATCATATTCATCGTGGATTTCTCCGACGATCTCCTCGAGGACATCCTCGAGCGTGATGATACCGGTCCAGTCACCGTATTCATCGACGACCATTGCGATGCTGACAGAAGCCTCCTTCATGACGGTGAGAAGCTCTCCGATCTTTTTATACTCGAAGACAAAATGCGCTTCGCGCAGGATGTTGCGGATCGAGAACGGCTCGTTTCCGTCAGGCTTATAGAGCAGAAGATCTTTCATGTTGATGGTGCCGATGATGTGATCCGGTGTCTCTTCATAGACCGGATAGCGCGTGTACTTCTCTTCGCGGAAGACTTTCATCAATTCGTCGAAGGAGATGTCCGCATTCAATGCAGATACATGGACACGCGGAACCATGACTTCCTTGGCGGCGGAGTCCTTCAGTTCAAAGACATTGGTGATGATATCTTTTTCGTCAGTCTGGATGACGCCCTCCTCATGGCCGACATCCACAATAGTCTGGATATCGCCCTGCGTGAGCTGATCATCCGCGCTTTTGTGGCTGATGCCCAGGATGGAGAGAAGCCCTTTGGAGATGATGTTCAAAAGAGCGATGACAGGTGTCAGGATCTTCATCAGGACAGTCAGAGGTCTGGCAAAAAACAGAGCCAGCTTCTGTGTGTGAATGGTTGCGATTGTCTTAGGGGTTATTTCTCCAAAGATCAGGATCAGCAGCGTGATGATGCCGGTGGCGAGACCGACATAGCGCCCGCCCCAGCGATAGGCGAGAGAGGTTGTCAGCGCTGAGGCCGACAAGTTGACCACATTGTTGGCAATCAAAATAGCACTGAGCATCCGGGAGGGATTCTCTGTAATTGCAAGCAGCGCAAGCGCGCGTTTGTCAGACGGGTTTTGATCTAACAGATTACGGATACGGATCGGGCTGACAGCCGTGAGGGCTGTTTCAGCCGAAGAAAACAGACCTGATAAGATTAACAGGATCAGCAGAATAATTATCTTGATAATAGAGTCAGATTCCACGAAGGAAGAACACCTCTTTTCGTGTCAATACAAACTGTTTGATATGGCTCATGATAGCGTATTTACTGTTTGATTGCAAGTGTCAAGGGTCTGGCAGGCATAGATAAAGGAAATGATATATGAAAAAGATTGAAAAGGAACTGATCGCGATTGCGGGGAAAGACCAGGTGCTCATCGATGAGCCGATGGCACGTCATACAACTTTCAGAGTCGGCGGACCGGCGGATTATCTGGTGTCGCCGGTAAAACCGGAACAGGTGGAAGATGTCGTCAGGCTGTGCAAAGCGGAAGATGTTCCCTATATGGTGATCGGCAACGGAAGCAATCTCCTGGTATCTGATCAGGGATACCGCGGGGTGCTTATCCGGTTTTTGGACAATTATCAGGAAGTGACAGTACACGATACAATCATTCAGGCGCAGGCGGGAGCCCTGCTTTCAGCTGTTGCAAAAAGGGCGGCACGGTGCAATCTGACCGGGATGGAGTTTGCCGCCGGGATCCCCGGGACGATCGGCGGGGCGATGATGATGAATGCCGGCGCGTATGGCGGAGAGATGAAGGACATTGTCTCGCAGGTTTCTGTCATGGATGCTGAGGGAAATATAAAACAGTACTCCTGCGCCGATATGTGTTTTGGCTACCGCGACAGTGTGGTGGCACATGAGGATCTGACAGTGCTTGAAGTGACACTGAAGCTGGAGGCTGGAGATGCCGATCAGATCAAAGCTGAGATGGATCGTCTGAGCGAACAGCGTACGAGCAAGCAGCCGCTCGAGTTTCCGAGCGCGGGCAGTACATTTAAACGGCCGGAAGGATACTATGCCGGGGCGCTGATTGAAGAGGCAGGGCTGCGGGGATATCAGTTTGGCGGGGCTCAGGTTTCTGAAAAGCATTGCGGGTTTGTGATCAATGCGGATCACGCATCCGCATCGGATGTGAAGCAATTGATTGATTATATTCAGAAGACAGTCTATGAGAACAGCGGCGTGATGATGACGCCGGAAGTGCGGTTTGTGGGAGAGTTCTGATGGCATCCTTTGCTTCTCAAGTGAAACATGAACTGCAGGGAGTGACCCGCATGCCGACGCACTGCCGCCGGGCTCAGAATGCAGCGCGCAGGATCTATGCTGCGCATCCGGACGGCGGGGCAGCTGACATGTTTGAGCCGAAAAAGGACTGCTGCATCAGAGCCTATCTGCGCGGTGCTTTTCTGGCGGCCGGCACCGTCAATGATCCGGCCAAGTCGTATCATCTGGAAATCACCTGCCCGGGGGAAGAAGAGGCAGTGCACCTGATTTCCCTGATGGAGCAGTGCGGAATTGAGCCCAAAGAGATGGAGCGCAAAGGAGCTCCGGTTATCTATGTCAAGGAAGGGCAGCAGGTCCGCGATCTGCTGACGATGATGGGCGCGCCG
>CADBOU010000004.1 GCA_902796355.1 uncultured Lachnospiraceae bacterium | reverse complement strand
GGGATGACGCCGATAGAGGTTAACCCCCGTATCAGAGCCGCCAGAACATCCGGATCGTCATTGACTCCTTTCAGGAGGACGGCCTGATTGAGCACAGGGATACCGATTCCAAGAAGCATTTTAACTGCTTTTTCTGACTCTTCTGTGATTTCATGAGGGTGATTGAACTGTGTGACGACGTAGATCTTTTTTCTTTTGGATGCTCCATGAAGAATGTGTATTAATTCATGGTCGGTTGTGATCCTTTGAGGGAGAACAACCGGCGTCCGGGTACCAAAGCGGATAAAATCCAGATGAGAGATGCCGGAGAGAAGATCCAGATACTCTCTGATCTTCGCGTTGGTATTCATGAAAGCGTCTCCGCCGCTGATCAGTACGTTGGATATCTCTTTGTGGCTGCGGATATATGCGCCGATCTTGTCCAGGTTCACAGCTGTTTCATGCCCTGATTTACCGACTAGCCGTCTGCGGAAGCAGTGCCGGCAGTAAGTGGCACATTTATTTGTCGAAAGGATCAAAGCGGTCTGCTCGTATTTATGCTGTAATCCGGGTATAACTGTGTTGATCTGTTCTCCGCTGGTGTCCAGACTGCCCAGATTGTTTAATTCGTCTACGGACGGAACACACATTTTTTTGACAGGATCGTCCTGATCAAGCGGGTCAATCAGTGAAAGATAGTACGGGTTAATGTATACCGGATATTTCTCCTGTATAGACTCCAGGGCAGCCAGTTCTTTTTTAGATAAATACAGATTTTTATAGAGGGAGGCCATATCATGGCAGCTGTGAGCCAGTATAGACGTCCAGTGTTTCATAAAAACCTCCTGATAAGCAATAGTCGACGGGCTGTCTTTATATATACAGGAAACGAAGAAACACGGAACTAACAATAAGGGGCATAGCCGAGAGGGTTTGTCTTCTGTTAGACAGAGACCGTTATGATGAGGGCACAGGCATATATAATGAGAAGGAGGAAGTGATGCAGCTAAAAAGGGATACAGACTATGCGTTGCGGATCATGCTGAGCATGGCAGAGCATTTTAAAGAAACGGGCAAGCAGACAGGCATTCTGAGTTCATACATCATAGCGAAAACAGGAATACCGATTGTGACGTTCAATAGAATTGTAAAACGCATGGAAGAACATAAACTGCTATACAAGATAACGGGACCGGGAGGAATAACATGGCTCTATTCCAGGAAGGATTTCTGGGATCAAAGTCTTCTGTCGATCGTGAAAACGATCGAGGACGGGACAGATATTTTCGGTGTGTTTGACAGAAACTATTATACGGAGGAGATATATGGACGGATCGTCACGGAGGTGCAGAGTGTCCTGGATCAAGTCATGTCCGAGATGACGATTAAAGTGCTTTTGGGAAAATAAGGGATAAGCTCTGATCATTTTTGTTGGTTGCGCGTTGTTAGCAGGTTGTTATAGTTCTTTCGAAGTGCAGCGGCGGCAGTGGCGGTTGGACCCGCTCTGCCGCCTTTTTGTCAGCATGAACGAAAGAGGAGGGCATCATGAAGTCAACCAAAAAGATGATCAGAATTCTGGCGTTGCTTTTCTGTTTGCTTTTTCAATTAACCGCGGCTGGTCAGGCAGGAATGTCATTTGCGGCCGAGGAGGATCATGCAGTTTTAAGCACCGATCTGGAGCGCTTTTTGATCGGTGTAACGTGCAGTGCACCTGTCGATGAACACGGGAACTATACAATTAACCCTGAAGAATCTTATCAGCTTTCGTTGTCTTTCAGGGAGAATGAGACACTGCAGTTTCATAATGAAGAGGATCTGATTTATGTCTTGCCGGCCGGGCTTTTAGTTCCCGATTTCGGCCCGACTGCGTTTGATATCGAAATTGAGGATAAAGATGGCGTTGCCTCAATTTCAAATAATACATATCGAGTGAGCGATGGAAAGCTGATTGTGCATATTAATCAGAATGATCCGAATTTCGAGCGTTTTAAGGCGGTGGCAAATGCTGCATTTGGTGTTGCTTTATCTATCCAGGTACAGGAGGGTGCCGGGACAATCGTTTTTAATTCCGACATTCAGAAAGACTTCGTCTTTGAAGCGCCCTGTGATCTGACCATTGCCAAACAGGTTTCATATGACAGCCAGTCAGATCAGGCCAGCTATACACTGACCATTACCTCGACAGGACAACATGAAAGCGTATCAGTGCAGGACATTTTAAGCGGCACCGCCCTTAACCTGAATCGCGATGTGGCGGTCACTTCCAGCGTATCCGGCGTCCTTTCTCCAGGAATAGATTATAATTCTGTGGCCAATGGCTTTGTCTTTGAAATACCGCAGATGACTGATGGAGAAGTGTTGACAGTCCAGTATACGGCTGCAGTTGATAATTCTAAGATCAGCTCTAATGGAACTGTTGAACAGACTGGCAATACAGCGAGAGTGACCAGCACGCAGATTCCGGAGGGCAAAGAGGCCGAAGCTGATTTTGCCGGGAAAGTGAAATTTCACAGAATTAATAAGAAAGCGCAGGGAGATACAGTTCAGATCGGAGATCATCTTTATGAGCAAACATGGAGGATCGAGGTTAATAATGATCATAAACTTGATATGGGAGGAACTCCTGTTTATGACTGGATAACAGGCGGCTCCAGACCATTCATGCTCTTTTCCGGTGACGGGATTATCGTACAGGTCACGATGGAAGACGGTACAACGGACTCACGTGACATTTCATGGGAACAGCTATCTCTATACACCAATGCACAGGGAACATACGGATGGGGATATACACCGCCTGAGTCGGACGGCAAAGCATCTTACGTGATTTATTGTAAGACACTGATTGATTCATCAAAAGTTTTAAATGGGATTGCTCTTTCAAACGGAGCCCAGGTTAATCAGTCTTATGTTGAGGCCATAGTTAATATAGAAGGTACGGGGAACAGTGTTTTTGATTTTGAGAAGCATCAGCTGGGGACAACATCAAAAGAGAGCAGTTGGGAACTTGTTTACACGGCCGATGGCGAAGGATATGATGAAGCGCGTATTGTTGATGATTTACCGAAACTCACCTATAAGGGTGTCGATTATATTGATGCGTTTTTGCCTGATTCCATAGAAGTAAAAGGCCTTCTTCCGGGTGAGAGTTATGGAGTCGCCCTTAACGAGTCCGGCAGAACATTTGTCATCACTTTTTACCAGGATGATGCACAGACTAAGAAGGGACTTAAGTCCACACCAGATGGTGAGCCCAGAGATATTGTCATTCGATTTAAGACAGAAGTTAACCAGCAATGGCTTGCAATCTCTGAAGAGGAAGGCAAATATGAGCAGCACAGCAACAAAGCAACAGGATATGCAAACGGCAATCCCAATAGGAGCGGGGATTCAGTTGTCCCTAAAAGACAGGCGTTTAGCAAAGAGGCGCTCAAAACCGATAAAACTGAGATTGGCGGTGTTGTTTATCCTGTATATCAATATGTCCTGACGCTCAAAGGAGTCATACAGGATGATGAGCAGATTACAGATACCTTTGACACAGAATATCTGAGATACTATCCGGATGACGGCATCGTGATTGCAGGCGTGATGGACGATGAGACTGAAGATCAAAACGGAACCGTCTCGGTACAGGAGACAAATGCCGGCATGAAGATGACGGTCAGCGCCTTCCCGAAACAAAAGGACGGCTCTTTCTATCCGGTCTATAAGATTTATTATACCCTGATCGTGAAGGATGAGAATGCCTTGCACGAGTTAAATAAAAAAGCTCTTGAAAGCGGAACGTACACGCTGGCCAATACCGCCTCATGGAACGAGCTGACAACTGATGAAGTGCATGTGGTGCACTCTTATTATCCTTATGTTGACAAAGAGCTGACGTCACTGGCTTCAGCAGACAACGGCCATATTGCTGAGTTTAAACTGATTATTAATCAGGACGCATCTGATCTGGATCCCAATGCGGACGTTTTGCAGGTTCAGGATCAGCTTTCATCTAATCTGCGTCTGATTCAGGACTCTATTGAGATAAACCCGGCTGATGAAAACATAAGAGTACAGTTTGACAGAGAAAGCAATACCATAACCTTTGTAGACGTGCCCGACAGTAAACGAGTTGAGGTTATATACAAAGCGCGCGTACTGGGTCAGGGCAATGTCAGTTATTCAAACACAGTCAGGTTTGGGAAATACGAAAAGACAGTTGAGAGCAATGTGCAGATTGAATCTTCGGGGAGCGGCTCAGGAAGCAATCCGAGCATCACACTGGTTAAACGGGATGCAGAAGATATGGAAACAAAGCTTGGAGGAGCCTCATTTGAGCTCTATTTCTTACGAGACGGGATTCGCTATCCAGTCAGAGACAAAGACGGAAACACTGTCGTCTTTACGACAGGAGAAGATGGAACTGCTTTGATCGTCGGAAATCAGGCAGAGCAAGGGTGGACTCTGTGGGAAGAGCGCACATATCAGTTGGTAGAAATTGTGGCGCCAGCCGGTTATCAACTCGCTGAAGAGCCAACTGAATTTGTTCTTTCAAGGCTGCCCGCCAGCCAGATTGAATACAGCCTGACAGGAGACAGCGTGACAGTCTGGAACACGCCTGATGAGCTGCAGGAAGAGCCGCCTGTACCGCCTGCTGAAGAACCTCCGGAGACGCCGCAGGAAGAGACTGAGCAGCGGCCAAAACCAACACAGCCTGAAGAGACAAAGAAGCAGGCTTTGGATCCAAAGAAATCGCTAATACGCACAAACAGGTATGCACCTCAGACAGGGGATCAGAACAAATTGGAATTATATTGGGCAGCAGCGCTTTTAGCGATGGCCGTGATCATGGTGTTGTTATACAGAAAGAAAAAGCATTAGGGAGAAATATCGGTAAACGGACAGTTCATTGCGC
>CADBOU010000003.1 GCA_902796355.1 uncultured Lachnospiraceae bacterium | reverse complement strand
TTGCCTAAACATTTGTTCAGGGTGTATCATTTATATATAGAATTATCAGATGAGCACCCCGGTGCTCATAGATAGGAAGGAGAATCAGCATGGATATCAGGATCAAAACAAAGAATCTCAGTCTTACGGACAAAGTTCAGGATATGGTAGACGATAAGCTCGGCAGACTTGAGAAGTTTCTTCCGGAAGATGCAGATGCAGTGGTGACATTAAAGGGTAAGAAAAACTATGTCAAGGTCGAGATGACCATTCCGATGAAGCGTTACACCCTGCGTGTAGAGGAAGAGGATCGTGATCTGCACAATGCGATTGACAAAGTGCAGTCTGTGATGGAGAGACAGATCAGAAAGTATAAGACCCGCCTGACTTCAAAGAAGAGGAAGGGTGATCCGAATGAGATCATTGGTGCTCCTGTTGATTTTGTCACCGATGTGGCAGAAGAAGATGTCAAGGCAGGCACCGCCGATGTCGAAGATAAGATCGAGATCGTGCGCAACAAGAGATTTGAAATTACACCGATGAGCGCAGAGGAAGCTTGTATGCAGATGGATCTTCTGGGCCATGGATTCTTCGTGTTTGAAGAAGAAGAGAGCGGTGAGGTCTGCGTAGCCTACAGGAGGACAGACGGTGCATACGGATTGATTGAAACGGCCAGATAACACGGTCAGACTTGTTTATATAATAGAAAAATGTTCAGCCCGGCTGTGTACTGGCCGGGCTGATTTAGACAAAGAAAGGAATTGCAATGAGTGTAAGTTTAGTAAAATCCAAGACAATGCCATCCGGCGATCAGTGGCTGAAAGAGGCGAAAGAGGATCCTTCCGCAGAAAAGGTTGGTATGTATCTGACACACAACGGTGTCGTCAGAATGGACGCGAAGGCAAAAGTGCGCGCGGGAGCCGAGGATACAAAGCCTGTGACAGGCATGCATTTTTCGTATGATGAAGAAGGCGTTGAGGCAGCGATAGCTGAGACCTATGAGATGCCGGGAATCTACTATATCCGCGTGTGGCTGGCAAACGGCGAGCTGGAGCGGGGCGACAGTATCATGCAGGTATTTATCGGCGGCGATATCCGGCCGCATGTTATCGACGGGCTGCAGTATCTGGTCGGCAAGATTAAAAACGAGTGCGTCGTTGAACAGGAAAAATTTTAAAAAAATTAGCACTCACCTCTTGACAGTGCTAACAAACGGTGCTATAACATAATTGCAAGCAGGAAATAAGCTTCCTGAAAACGAGTTAATGAGACGTAAAGTTTTATATATCAACGAAAGTTGAAAGGAGTGTGTATTATGTTAGTACCGAGTATTTTTAATCACAATTTTGTTAATGATATGTTTGACGATTTCTTTGCACCCGCAGTTCCGGCAGCTCGTACGGCAGCCAACGCAACCGGCCTGATGAATACAGACGTCAAGGAATTTGACGACCACTATGAGCTCGAGATTGACCTTCCGGGTTACAAGAAAGAAGAGGTCCAGGCTTCTCTGAAAGACGGTTATATGACCATCACCGCACAGCGCGAAGAGAACAAGGACCAGAAAGATGAAGCCGGTAAGTACATCCGCCGCGAGCGCTACAAAGGACACTGTTCGAGAAGCTTTTATGTCGGCGATCTTGTCACAGAGGAAGACATTCAGGCTAAGTTTGCCGATGGTATCCTGAAGGTCGAGATTCCGAAGAAAGAGTACAAGCCGGAGACCGAAGAAAAGAAGATGATTTCCATCGGTTAATCATAGAAGGTTCCAAACCCTCCATTTCTGAGAAACACAAACACTCACACAAAACCGCTGCATGGGATTCGTTCCCATGCAGCGGTTTTTTCACTGCTTCAGCCGTTTTCTTTCAGCCATTGGCGATGTTCTTTGTAGTTTGGCAGTACCTTTTCAACTTCTGCCCAAAAGTCCTTGGAGTGGTTCATCTGTTTTAAATGCGCCAGTTCGTGGACAACCACATAGTCCATCACTTCGATCGGCATCAGGATCAGGCGCCACGAGAAGTTTAAGTTTTTGCCGGTGGAACAGCTTCCCCAGCGGCTCTTCTGATCACGGATCGTGATGCGGTTGTAATCGACATCCATGATGCCCGCATAGTGCGCAACGCGTCGGGCGATAATGCCCTGTGCGCGCTTTTTGTACACGCGGATTTCAGCCTGTGTATACTCGCGTGTGCTGATGCGGTCCTCGCCTTCCACTTCGCCGAGTTTTTCGTTAACCCAGTCCTCATGTTCCTCGACAAACTTGGCAATCTGTCTGTCTGTGGAAAAGAGCGGGGCGCGTACGACGACCTTGCCCTCCCGGGTCACCTGGATGGCGAGGGTCTTTCTTTTTGAGCGAACCAGTTGGTATTCAAACATATTTCAATTACTCTTTCTTTCAGTGTCTGTACAGCATCCGGTTGATCATAGTGCGGATCCCCATCTTGTCAAGAGCTGCTCCCAGCGCCAGAAAGACAGCGATAGAGGAGACACTCTGCAGGGCGTTAAACGGAACAGAGACCAACGGCGCTTCCCAGTTTCCATACAAGACAACTTCCGCTAAATAATATCCGCAGATTGTGATCGGAAGGGCGAGCAGGGCTGCCAGTGCGTTATGCTTGCTGCACAGCTTTCCCTCCGCATTAAATGCCAGCGTGATCAGCACTTTGATGATGAGCGAGGGCAATGTCCAGATGGGAGCGGTGAGAAGATCTGCCACACCGGCTCCGATTGCTCCAACCATCAGCGCATAGGGCTGGGGCAGGAGGCTTGCCGCCAGAAAGATAAAGGCATCGCCCAGATGGATATAACCGCCGCTGGCCACACCGATCGGAATATGCAGGATGTAGGCTGTCATGATGATGACGATGGCGGCCATCGCCGCAGTAGCTGTCAGCGCGGCACTGCGGTTGATTTTCTGTTGTGAGCCATGTGATGTCATGAGTCATTTCCTCCTTAAAATTCAACTTATGCCGGATCGTTTTTTACTGCTTCCTCACACGATCCATTAAGATGTTCAGATGTGGTTCAAAGTCAGTGCCTTCCGGCGGATAGATGCCGGCTCTGATCGAGTCTGCGATGGAGGTGGTCAGGAAATCCTGCGCCACCTGCACAGCTCCTTTCAGAGAGAGGCCGCCGACAACAGCGGCAATGATGACAGATGCAAACAGATCGCCGGTTCCTGAAAAGCTTCCGGGAAGCAACGGTGCATCACATGCTGTCCATTTTCCTTCTGTAAAGATGCCGGTCGCAATCGCATCAACGCCTTCGTTGAAAAAGACGGATGTGGCGGCACCTGTACTGCCGGAGACCTGCGCTGCCTGATTGGATGAGGCGATCTCGAAGAGATCAGCAAACTCCGGCGCCGGTCCGTCATGTCCGCTTTTGTGACAGATGCCGGTCACCAGAATGGAGAATCCGCTCAGTGCGGCATGATCTGCGCAGACAGCGGCGATCTGCTTCTGCAGATGTTCCCAGTGCTCGTGGTCCAAAGAGCTGTAATCTGTATCGGTCAGGATGCACAGCTCAGTCAGATTCGGTGTAATAATCGTGGCATGGGATGCCAGCTCTTTGACTGCATTACAGACTTCATCTGAGAAGAGCTTATACTTAACGCCGTCATCGCCCAGAATGGGATCAACCAGCACCTGCGTGTCATCGTCCCTGAATGCATCCACAAAGGTGATCATCGCCCGCGCCTGATCAGCATCGGTCGTAAAGCCGGTGTAGATGCCGTCAAATGCAGCATCCATCGCTTTCCATTTTTCCGTAAAAACAGGAAGATATTCTGTGCATGTATCGCAGTAGTAATCAGGGAATCCGGTCTGTGCAGAAAGAATTGCTGTCGGCACAGGGCAGGCCTGTACGCCCATCGCAGAGATAACCGGAATGGCTGCGGTGAGAGAGCAATGTCCGAATCCGGACAGATCATTGATGACTGCTATCTTTTTGCCCACGAAGAGGTCCTCCCTGAACCCTGATCTCGTTAAATTAAAGGTTTTTCTCTTTTGAAAAATCCCCCGAAACAGGTGTTCCGGGGGATTGATGCTGCGGAAGAAGGGATTTGAACCCTCACGTCCGATAATGAACACTAGATCCTGAATCTAGCTCGTCTACCAGTTCCGACACTTCCG
>CADBOU010000002.1 GCA_902796355.1 uncultured Lachnospiraceae bacterium | reverse complement strand
TCCGCTCCTGGATAAGAGAATGATACATCCTTAAATTCAAGCAAACCGCGCCGGTCTTCTTTTATCTGATCAGGATGATCACAATTCCGGATCACAGACTGCGTGTCAAGCACTTCAAAAATACGCGCAGCAGCAACCTGGGCGCGCGGCATAAAGATAGCAATCGATGTGATAAAGGTAAAGGAAATGATGACATGCATGGCATACTGCATAAAGGCCATCATGTCCCCGACCTGAAGTTTCCCCAGATCAATACCGCGGGACCCGGAGTAGACGATCAGAACCATCACGCCGTTCATGATCAGCATCATCATCGGCATCATCACGGCCATCAGACGGCTGACAAATAAATTAGTCTTCATAAAATCATGATTGGCTCTGTCAAAGCGCTCTTCTTCATGCTGCTCGGTTCCAAAAGCCCGGATCACGGGCACACCCGTCAGCATTTCACGGGCTATCAGATTAATCCTGTCAATTTTTATCTGGAGCTTTTTAAAACGCGGCATTGCAACCGTGAAGATCACGGCCATCAACACAGCAACGCAAACGACAGCAACGATCAGAATCCAGCGGAGATAAGCGCCGGTATGCGCCACTCTGATGATGGCTCCGATCGCCATGACCGGTGCAAACACAACCACGCGAAAGAGCATAGTCATCACTATCTGGACCTGCTGAATATCATTCGTGCTGCGTGTGATGAGCGATGCCGTCGAAAAGCGATCCATCTCAGATGCTGAAAATGTCAGCACTTTGCGGTAAACATCTTTGCGCAAATCTCTGGCAAGAGCCGCTGCGATACGGCTGGATAAGAAAGTGACGATAATCGCTGCCATCATGCTCAAAAGTGCAACAAGGAGCATTTTTACACCCGTTTTAAGCATATAGGAGCGCTGAAGCTGATTGAGGTCAATCTTCTGTGCTTTGTATTCCTCCTGGATCCATGCTATGGCCGCCTGATCTGCCATCATATCAGGGTACTCTTTCAGTTTCTCCTTCATCCCGGCACGCATAGCCTGAACCTGTGTCTCTGGCAAAGTGCTGATATCGATTTTCTGCTGTGCGGCAAAAGTGAGCAGCAGTTCTGCTTCTCCCATCACATGCCGGAGTTTTTCTCTTTCATCTCCAGACACTCTTTTCAGCCGGTAAAGGCTCTTCTCCAGACGGTATGCTGATTCAATTGCATCGGTATTTTCAGGATCTGCAACTGCTAATACCGCTTCAAAAGATTCAGGCCGAAGGGACGACGGTACCGCATCCTCAATTCCCTTTTGCTGTATCCCGGTATCCACCATCAGTGACGTGTACTCAGGCAGTGAAAGATCACAGTTAGCCTGCAGCACAAGCAGCACAAGGGTTAAGATCAGCCATCCCGCGTTTTGTTTTAATCTTCCAATCATTCGTATCATGTTGAATGAAATGACTCCTTATATAAAAGCATCTTTTTTGGCATGTACTTTCATATGATAACACAGACCAGCTCACAATAAAAGCGTCGAAAAGTGTCGAAAACCGTCGAAAAGTATCGAAAAGTGTCGATGAAAATCGACTGTTTTTTAATCACAGGATACGCTATGGTTTTAACTAAGGCGGCGCAAAAACTGTAACCTGTTATCTTCTACGTCCCCCGCACACAACTTATCCTTCATGTTTGATCGAACATGAGCAATATAAGCGCCGCTAAAGTAGAAGCACTCTGGGCCGGACAGATAGTCCGGCCCGCATCAGAAGGAAAGGACTCCTATGAATGACCATCTGATCATCTCGGCTGAATTAACAGGCCTCAATGTTGATCTAATTGAAATCGAAGCCGATATTTCAAACGGCCTTCCCGGTCTGCACATGGTTGGCAATCTTGCTTGTGAAGTCCGGGAAAGCGCAGACAGAGTGCGCTGTGCCATCCGCAACAGCGCCATCGATATACCGCCGCGCAAAATGGTGATTAATCTCTCACCAGCAGATCTGCGCAAATCGGGAACAGGTTATGATCTCGCCATCGCACTGGCCATCATGGAGAGCCTTGGGCTTTGTCCTATCCCTTTTGATCACCGCATACTGATCATGGGTGAATTATCTCTCGACGGAAGCATCCGCCCTGTCAGGGGGATTCTCCCGATTATCAGCACTGCGCAGCAAGCTGGGATACATGACTGCATTCTTCCTATGGAAAACTGCGCTGAGGCTTCTCTTGTCACAAATATCAGTCTCTATCCTGCTGAAAATCTAATGACTTTAATCAGACAGCTTAAACACAAGCAGCTTACCGAATATCACACCGTAAGCCAGGAATCGCCTCTGTCGGAAACTCCGTTCAACATATCAGGACCGGACTATGCCGATATATGCGGTCAGCAGCTGGCAAAAAGAGCCGCAGAAATAGCTGTGAGCGGCCACCACAATCTTCTGATGATCGGGCCTCCCGGATCAGGCAAAACGATGATCGCAAGGGCAATGCCTTCCATTCTTCCGCCTCTTACAAAAGAAGAACAAATCGAAGTCTCAAAGGTCTACAGTATAAAAGGGTTGTTAAACAAAGATCTTCCCTATATGACGAAACGTCCTTTTCGCAATGTGCATCACACGACTACGAAGGCGGCTCTGATCGGTGGAGGAAGCACGCCCACACCGGGCGAGATCTCCTTGGCCAACAGTGGTGTTCTCTTTCTGGACGAGCTGGCCGAGTTTCAAAAAACGGTCTTGGAAGTCCTAAGGGAGCCGCTTGAGAGCAGAACAATCCTGATTTCCAGAAACGGATATCATTGTCTGTTTCCCGCAGACTTTTTTCTTGTTGCTGCTATGAACCCCTGTCCCTGCGGACATTATCCGGATCGCACAAAATGCAATTGCACTCTCAGTCAGCTGCAGGCATACAGTCACAGAATCTCGCAGCCTTTTCTGGACCGTATGGATTTATGTGTCACTGTTTCCCGTGTTCCGTTTGCTGATTTACAGAAACCTCATGCAGCAGAGCCTTCCTCAAAAATCCGCAAACGTGTCGTTCGCTCCATGCAAATTCAGAAAGCACGTTTTAAAGGGACCACTATCTCAAATAACGCAGGAATCCCTTCCTCGTCTCTGAAAAAATACTGCCCCTTGGATAATTCATGCAGGGACCTGTTAACCACGGCTTATGAGAAGCTGTCTCTGACAGCCCGAACCTGCCATAAAGTCATACGGTTGGCACGCACGATCGCAGATATTGAGGAGAGCCCGTCCATATGCCTGGAACACCTGAGCGAAGCCCTCACGTACCGTAGTTTTGACCGGAGCTTCTGGGAA
The DNA here is from genome assembly GCA_902796355.1 of uncultured Lachnospiraceae bacterium. Lineage (GTDB taxonomy): Bacteria > Bacillota > Clostridia > Lachnospirales > Lachnospiraceae > RUG842. The sequence goes on along the minus strand of CADBOU010000002.1, from coordinate 6,612 downwards.
CCAATCATGTGATATTTACAAAAAGGAGAATGCCATGGAACAACAATGCTATGATTACTGGCTGGCCAACTTAAAGGGCGTTTCTGCTCATACAAAAATACTGTTAACAGAACAATATGGAAACGCCCGTACCGTTTATGAAACCAGCAAGCATACTCTTCAGAGTATTCCTTACCTGCACGGACCTCAGATTAGCGCCATAGACCAGAGCCGCCGCTCATGGGATCTGACAGGCAAATACAGACAGTTTCAACAAAGCGGCACAAAACTGATCACTTTTCAGGATCCTGCTTATCCATTTCGTTTAAGCACATTAAATGATGCTCCGTACGCGTTCTATCTGAAAGGCTCTCTTCCGGATCAGAACCGTAAAACTGTTGCCATTGTCGGCGCACGTGCCTGCTCTCCTTATGGGAAAAAGCTGACAGAACGATATGTTCAAGCTCTGGTTCGGGCAGGTGTAAATATCATTAGCGGTATGGCAATCGGAATCGACGGTATTGCACAACGTACGGCTCTTGACAATCATGGATATTCACTTGCCGTTTTGGGCTGCGGCGTTGAAGTCTGTTACCCTGAACGTCATCGGCCTCTGTATACTTCGTTAATAAAACAAGGAGGCATCATCTCAGAATACCCGATATTTGATCCTCCCCTGCGCGGTCATTTTCCGCAGCGCAACCGGCTGATCAGCGTCTTATCTGACGCTGTTATTGTCATAGAAGCCCGCGAGAAAAGCGGTTCTCTGATTACTGCGGACTTTGCACTGGAACAAGGCCTGGATGTATATGCTCTTCCAGGGCCTGCAGACAGCCCCCTGTCATGGGGATGCCACCGCTTGATTGAGCAGGGGGCGCATATTTTAATAAACCCGGAAGAACTGATCAGTGATCTGGGGACAATGACAGGCAAAGAAACGAGTCATATAGTTGAGGAAGAGCTTCCCGATTTGTCTGTACCCGAACAAAAAATTGTAAAATGCCTGACTGATACGCCTGTCAAGCTGAGTGAATTGGAATTGATGACGGGCCTGGAACCACAGGTACTTGCCAATTCTCTTGTGTCAATGCAGCTAAAGGGAATTGCACGTGAATTCTCAATGCAGCATTACGTGAGGGCATGATTCACTTGGCGAGGTGTTTTCGAGCCTTAGTGTCGGGCAATCCTCCCCGGCACTCCATTGTTTTTTTGTTTTGATATAATTACGGATTGCTCCGCGCTGCGCGCTCCCGCAATCCTCCCCGACACTCGTACTCCCGCACCACTATGTGCTGCTCTGTACTCGTGTCGGGACGTTCACAAAAAAGAAGCTCTCTTCTGTGCAAGCACGAAGAGAGCTTCTCCTTTGTTCACTAAATTATATCACATCATTCCGCCCATGCCACCTGCGGCTGCAGCTGCAGCGGCGGCTGCTGATTCATCTTTGATATCAGCGACACATGACTCGGTCGTCAGCAGGCTGCTGGCAACGCTTGTCGCGTTCTGAAGAGCAGAACGGGTTACCTTTGCGGGATCGAGGATGCCGGCCTTAAGCATATCAACATACTCATTTGTCAGTGCATTGTAACCCACGCCGTCTTTCGCGCTCTGGACCTGGTTAACAATCACAGAGCCGTCCATGCCGGCATTGTTTGCAATGTGATACAGCGGCGCCTCAAGAGCCTTCAGAAGAATCATAGCGCCTGTCTTCTCGTCACCCTCAAGCTCGTCAGCTACTGCCTTGACTGCCTGTGCTGCATGAATGTATGCGCTTCCGCCACCTGCTACGACGCCTTCTTCAACAGCAGCACGTGTTGCGTTTAATGCATCTTCCATACGAAGCTTAGCTTCCTTCATCTCTGTCTCAGTTGCAGCACCGACACGGATCACAGCTACACCGCCTGCAAGCTTGGCAAGACGCTCCTGAAGCTTTTCTTTATCAAATTTGGATGTTGTGGATTCAAGCTGTGATTTCAACTGTGAAGCACGGTCTTTGATATCTTCCTTGCTGCCGGCACCATCAACGATGACTGTGTTCTCTTTCTGAACCTTGACTGATTTAGCTCTTCCGAGATCATCAATCGTTGTCTCTTTCAGATCAAGCCCGAGTTCATCAGAGATCATCTTGCCGCCTGTCAGAATAGCGATGTCTTTCAGCATCTCTTTACGGCGATCGCCATATCCCGGTGCCTTAACTGCAACAACGTTGAATGTACCACGCAGCTTGTTGACAATCAATGTTGTCAGTGCTTCACCCTCAACATCTTCAGCGATGATGAGGAGTTTTGCGCCCTGCTTGACAATCTGCTCAAGGAGCGGCAGGATATCCTGAATATTGGAAATCTTCTTATCTGTGATCAAAATGTAGGGATCATCAAGAACGGCTTCCATCTTCTCCATGTCGGTAGCCATGTAAGCTGAGACATAACCGCGGTCAAACTGCATACCGTCAACCAGATCAAGCTCTGTCTGCATTGTTCTGGACTCTTCAATTGTGATTACGCCGTCGCCGGAAACCTTTTCCATCGCATCCGCGATCATCTCACCAACAGCATCGTCGCCAGCAGAAATTGCTGCAACACGTGCGATCTGTTCTTTGCCACTGACTTTGCTGCTCTGAGCCTTGATAGACTCTACAACTGCATCAGCTGCTTTTTTCATGCCCTTGCGCAGGATAATCGGATTAGCACCTGCTGCCAGGTTACGCATCCCTTCATGGACAATCGACTGTGCAAGAATTGTTGCTGTAGTTGTTCCGTCACCGGCTACATCATTTGTCTTCGCGGCGACTTCTCTGATCAGCTGAGCGCCCATGTTCTCAAACGGATCTTCAAGCTCGATCTCTTTTGCAATCGTCACACCGTCATTGGTAATAAGCGGTGAACCGAAAGACTTATCTAATACTACATTGCGTCCTTTGGGTCCGAGTGTGACGCGGACTGTATCGGCAAGTTTGTTAACGCCGGCTTCCAGAGCCGCTCTTGCTTCTTCTCCGTATTTAATTTCTTTTGCCATTTTGATCTGCCTCCTGAAAATGATTTACATCAATATATTTACTTAAGAATTGCTAAAATATCAGCCTGACGGACGATGATGACTTTATCGCCGTCAACTTCCACCTCTGTTCCCGCATACTTGGAATAAATCACGCGGTCACCTTTAGCGACTTCCATCTTGACTTCTTCGCCATTTACCATTCCGCCAGGTCCTACTTCAAGAACTTCAGCCTGCTGCGGTAATTCTTTTTCCTTGCCCGGAATGACGATGCCGGATGCTGTCGTCTCTTCTGCTTCCAGCTGCTTCAATACTACTCTGTCTCCCAAAGGCGCTAATTTCATTTTGATTCCTCCTTCAACTCTATTTATTTATCAGCACTCAAAGAAATAGAGTGCTAAAACTCTTATGTGTATAAGATAGCACCCTATTCCTTATTTGTCAATAATGATTATATCTTTTTTGAGAATCCGCTCCCGATCCGCGCACAGATCACACACCCCAGTTTATCCAGAAACCGTTTATAAAATGTCACGCGGCAATATATAGGACCATCCTCGCAATCGATGCGGCACAGATAAATACTGTCCAGAGAGATGACAGTAATATCATCTTCATATAAAAGAAGCTTAATATCATCCTGGTTGGGATCACAGAACAGCACTTTACATCTGTGCTCGCCTCTGTCAGGTTCAGAACCTTCCAGATAACACTCTTCTACTTTAATCACAGCTCTTTCATTTTCAAACATAGCTTAACCTTCAATTTCGATACGATCAAGAGCATCGAACAAGTATTCATTCACAATGCGGATATATGTTCCTTTCATGCCCGATGACCGTGAAATGATGATACCCGCACTCTCCAATTTGCGCAGAGCATTGACGATCACAGAGCGGGTGATACCGACCCGGTCAGCAATCTTACTGGCAACAAGAACACCTTCATAACCGCTTAACTCCTCTACGATATGCTTAACAGCGCGCAGTTCAGACTGGGAGAGCGCCTCCATAGCTCCTTCCACAACGCGTTCTTTTCTCTGTTCTTCGGCGTGTTCTTCTGCAAGAGCTCTCACCATCTCAAGTCCTACAACCGTTGCACCGTATTCAGCCAGAATAATCTCACTGATATCGTACATATTTTCAAGACGATACAGCATTAACGTACCCAGCCGCTCTCCGCCGATAAAAACCGGTGTTACCATAGCTGAACACATTCCGGCAGGATCCTCCGCAAAGCCCAGGGTAAGTAAGTTTACATTTTCCTGTGTCGAGAGCACACTGAGAAGCCGGTTATTAAACACTTCACTGATAAAGCTGCCGGTCTCGACCTCCAGATACTCTTTCAGTTCCGGAATGCTCTTTAGCTGACTTCTGCCGAGAATCTTTCCTTTCTTGCTGAGCACCAGAGTATTGGATGATAAAACATCAGAGAGAATCTCACAGATATCGACAAAAGACACCTTTTCCTTCCGGTTGTCCCGCAACAGTTTTTCAATTTTTCTCATTTTATCGAGCAATTGGATATCCATGTACGATCACTCCTCTCCTTTTTTCTTCTTTTCGCGATAACCGCAGGCAGCATCATGACAGAGTACATACGATCCCCGCTCAATCATATACCCGCCGCACTGCGGACATTTTTTAGCAATCGGTTTCTGCCATGACATAAACTCACATTCAGGATTGTTTTCACATCCGTAATAAACTCTTCCCCTACGGGTCTTCTTTCTCACAAGCTCGCCGCCGCAATCAGGACAGGCAACGCCTATCTTTTCAAGATATGGCTTTGTGTTGCGGCATTCAGGAAAGCCTGGGCAGGCAAGGAACTTACCGTGCGGTCCATATTTAATAACCATATGCCGGCCGCATTTGTCACAGATCACATCCGTCTCTTCATCTGTCAGATTGACATGTTCGAGCTCCTTCTGGGCTTTTTCAACATCCTCTTTAAGTTCCGGCCAATAATGCCGCAGGATGTCTTTCCATGGCAGCTTCCCCTCGGCTACCTCATCCAGCTGTTCTTCCATACGGGCTGTGAATCCGATATCCACAACGCCTGGAAATGACTTGCACATAATGTCATTAACCACTTCACCGATCTCGGTAATATACAGATTCTTTTTCTCTTTTGTGATATACCGTCTGGCTAGTATAGTCGAAATCGTTGGCGCATATGTACTGGGTCTTCCTATACCGTTTTCCTCCAGCGCCTTAACCAGAGAAGCCTCAGTATAATGAGGCGGCGGCTGCGTGAAATGCTGCTCGCTGACAAATTCTGCCAAAGAGAGCACCTGACCCTCCTTCAAATCATTGAGAAGTCTGTTTTCTTTATCTTCCTTCTCTCCGCTGGAATAAACAGTTGTATAACCTGCAAAGAGCTGCTTTGTTGTTGCTGCAGTAAAGAGAGCTCGCCCGGCTGTCATCTTAAGGGCTGTCTGCTCGTAACGTGCATCACTCATGCAGCTTGCCGTAAATCTGCGCCAAATGAGCTGATACAGCCTGAACTGATCTCTTGTAAGCGACTCTTTGATGACTACCGGTGTCCGCGTAATGTCTGTCGGCCGTATTGCTTCATGGGCATCCTGAACGTTTTTGGATGCCGCCTGTCTCTTGGCAGCCCCCACAAAACTCTTTCCATACTGCTCTTCAATATACTGCCGTGCCGATGAAGCAGCTGTCTCTGAGATGCGGATTGAATCGGTTCGCAGATAAGTGATTAAACCGACTGTGCCGCTTCCTTTGACTTTAACTCCTTCATAGAGCTGCTGTGCAATACGCATCGTTTTTGAAGTTGAAAAGCCAAGTACTTTTGAAGCCTCCTGCTGGAGAGTACTCGTAGTAAAAGCCGGAGGCGCTTTGCGGATTCTCTCATTCTTCTTTACGGAAGTGACTTTGAATATTTCTTCTTTCAAAGAATCCGTCAGTTCATCCACCTCACTTTTGTTGTGCAGCGTCTTTTTTTTGCCGTCCAAGCCAAAAAATGATGCAGCAAACGGTTTCTTTGATCCCTCCGGAATCAACATAGCGTCAAGATTCCAGTATTCTTCAGGTATAAATGCAGCGATGGCGGCCTCTCTGTCTGCTATGATGCGAAGCGCAACAGACTGGACACGTCCTGCAGAAAGCCCTCGTTTAACCTTCGCCCACAAAAGGGGGCTGATCTCATAACCGACAATGCGGTCGAGTGCACGGCGCGCCTGCTGCGCATCGACCATATCCATATCTATGTCACGGGCATGCGAAAAAGACTCTTTGACAGCATTTTTAGTAATCTCATTAAATGAGACCCTGCGTACATCTTTGCCATCAAGATTTAAAGCATGTTTTAAATGCCAGGCAATCGCTTCCCCTTCGCGATCCGGGTCAGTTGCCAGATAGATGCGATCCGCCTTTTTTACTTCCTTTCTGAGCGCTGCCAATATATCCCCTTTTCCTCTGATGGTAATATAGTGCGGCTCATAGTCATGATCCAGGTCTATGCCGATCTGACTCTTGGGCAGATCACGGACATGGCCTTGAGAGGCCATGATCTTGTAGCTGCTTCCAAGAAACTTTTTGATCGATGTGACTTTTGTGGGAGACTCCACAATAACCAGATAATTTGCCATGGAATCAATTTCTTCCTTCCAATTTAATA
>CADBOU010000001.1 GCA_902796355.1 uncultured Lachnospiraceae bacterium | reverse complement strand
GACATGATAGTTGGTCGTGGCAAAGGCTGTTTTTCCACCTCCTCCGGCCTCTTCGATCACCTTTTTTGAGTAGAGCATATTTTCATATGTGCTCGTCGAGCGCTCCTCCGTCAGGATATGCTCGGCGGGCACTCCTTTTTCGAGGAGGTATCCTGTCATCGCTGCACTCTCCGATGTGACTTCATTGGGCCCCTGCCCGCCGGAGGTGACAAACACCGGTGCCTTACCCGTCTTTTCAATCTGCTCTTGATAAAACTGCAGGGCTCTGTCGATCCGCCCCGCCAGAAGGGGTGTGGGCGTCCCGTCTTTTCTGATTCCGCAGCCGAGGATGATGAGATGCGACTTGTCGTAATCTGGTCTGTATCTGACCACAATGATATTGGCAACCATCGCTCCGATCAGCATACACTCAAAGTACAGATACAGCACGGCAAAGATGTTAACAAAAAGCTCATAAATCATGACATACCGCGTCGATCCGCTCACATACAAACTCAGGCGAAACAGCAGCAGCTCGCCGCCAATCAACAGGACCGAAAGGATAATGCCCAGGACATTGACAAGGCGCTTTCCCTCGTGACGGATCAGCTGGATGTTTGAAATGCACAGGCCGATCGAGAAAACGGCAAGAAAGGGAAATGTGATCAGCACGTAGCTTCTCGCCGAATCGATCATCGTCGCAAACAGATTGACCACACCCTCCCGGCCGCTCAGATGATACTGTCTGATGTGGGCGTAGGCTATAAACTGTTCGATCAGCCCCACAGTAAAGAACAGAGAAAAGCCGATATAATAGATCGTATTGTAGGAATAGGGATTGTAACGAATCTGCCCCGCCAGCGCGATCAGCAGAAAGAGGATAATCAGAACCGTCGTCACGGAAATGATGATCTCTATCGCCAGCACACTCACCTGTTTTTGGCTGACAAAGATCAATGTGACCAACACGGACACGATGATCAGCATGAACAGATGCCACAGTTTCGGCTTTTTATCTAACGTATCAAACCTCAGCATATTGCTGTCCTTTTTATTCTCCTTCTGCCTCTGCAGTGCTGCGTCTGAATCTGACAATATAAGATCCCAGAACCTGCCGGCAGGCAATCGCTGCTGCATTTTCCGCTGTAAAATCACAGATTTCATACCGCGTCTCTTCCGGAGTGTCATAGGCCGGTATTGTCCTGCCCTCACTTATACCGTACGCGTCCCCCTCATGAAAACGCCATGCAAAAGCACAGTCACAGAATTCTTTGTTTTCCTGAATCTTTTCCGCCGGGCGAAATTCTATATCGCTTCCGATAAAGAAACATCCGTCATTATCTTTCTCCGCAGGGCACCCGCCCATGGCTCCCGTCCCGGTGTAGGCCAGCTCAATAAACGGTGCCGTAATTGTCACCCGCTTGCCCTCCCTTTTACAGACAAGCGGATCCCGGGTGCTCTTCCAGTTGGCGATATTCAGCCACCCGCGCCGGCCGGCCGCCTCCACAGGTGTATTAAACTCCAGATAGACAACCTCCGCTGGCTCCGCTTCCTGCGTGCGGATTTCCGCGTTGATGCGCAGCACCGGGCGCAGAGATGTAAACCCATCCGGAAGCATTGCGCGGATGCGGTCCTGCTCAATCCGGTAGGCCATCACAAACTGCTCCACATCGACCGGAAGATCTGTCTTGTTCCGTCCGGAGATAACACTTTTTTCATCTGCTGAATTGGGATATTGATCTAAAGATTTCATGCCATGATTATAGCACAGTTTCCGCTCTTACTTCTTAAGATTGACGGAAAATGAGGCCGTTGCTATAGTTATATCAGAGATGAATTGTTGACAAAAACAGGAGGCTGTCATGGAACCGAGAATGGATCTGCGCATTTCATATTTTCCGGGTAAATTTATTCAGGGCAATCAGGCAATTCTGGAACTGCCCCGTTTCATCGACCTGTTTGGCGGGAAAGCATTCATGCTGGTTACGCCGTCTATGGAGCAAATGGTCAAAGCCAACGGCTTTGACCGGTATGACTACGAGATATTTAAGAGCGCCTGCTGCTGGGATGCCATCAACGGTATCATCGGACGCATCAAAGACAGAGACTATACGGTCATCGTCGGGATCGGCGGCGGCAAGATTGTCGATACCGCTAAGGCCGTGGCTGACAAGCTCGATCTGCACGTGATTCTCGCCCCGACCGTCGCGGCGAGCAGCGCCGCTTTTTCTGCCTGCTCAGTCATTTACACGCCGGACAACATTGAGGAGTCAGTCTATTATGAGAAGCACAGCCCGGATGTTCTGCTGCTTGACAACAGCCTGATCATCGGCGCCAGCTGCCGGCATTTTGTGGCCGGCATGGGTGATGCGCTGGCAGTCTACTTCGAGGGGCGCGGCTGTATGCATTCAGGAGCCGAGAACTCTCTGCATGGCCGGCAGACCTTCTGCGCACTGGCCATGTGTGATTACTGTCTGGATACGCTCCTTCGCTATGGATATGATGCCAAAACGGCCTATGAAAATAAAATAATCACGCCGGCTGTCGAGCGCATTATCGAGCTCAATCTTCTCTGCGCCGGCATCGCCTTTGAGGGCGCCGGCCTGGCAGCAGCGCACGCCATCCACAACGGCCTGACCATCATGCCGCAGGTGCGTGACCACTACCTCCACGGCGAGATTGTCGCCTTCGGTGTACTGTGCGAGCTGCATTTGACAGACTCTGAGCCGGAAGAGATGGATGAGATTTACTGCTTCTGCGAGGATCTGGGACTGCCGACCACTCTCGCTGCGATCGGTCTGACTGATCCCTCGGATGCCGATCTGGAGGCGATCGCGCAGGCGACCTTTGACGACCCCTATCTGCATCACGAAAACCCGAATACTACTGTGCAGGAGATCAAAATGGCCATCTGCGCAGCGGATGCCATGGGGCGCGACAGGCTGTAGTACGTCGTTATTAAAAAACAATATAAAAGGCTGCCGCATCATGCGCGGCAGCCTTTTTTCATCTTTTCTTCTTTATTGATGAGTGTTTTCCGCTTCGTCCAGATCTCCGCCGAAGTTTTCAAGCGAATCGATCGTGATCTTACAGCCCGGCTTAACATGCTGCATGATGAATTTCATCACGCTCTCCGGAACCCCCACACAACCTCCTGTGTAGGGGCGGTTGACTCTGAAACTGTGCAGGAAGAAAGCAAACCCTTTTTCCACCTCGCACTCTGTGTTATAACCCATGTTCAGACAATACTGATAAGCGAAATCAAAATCTGCGATATGTTCACT